>NZ_JBXWSR010000001.1:0-100505 GCF_059613525.1 Ruegeria sp. SATB045
CGACGATGAATTCATCGATGTCACCTATGTCCAAATCCAAGCATGAGCAACCGAACGACGGTTAACGTGACAACACCCGTGAACCTTCTGAACGACTACGGCAGCCACGATTTCCTGAGCGATCGCGGTGAAACCATGGGCGAAGAGGACGAACGTACCCTCGTGCATCTGCTGACAGATCAGATTGAGTTTGCCGATGTTGTCATCTTGAACAAGGTCAATGATGCAGGCCCCGAAAAGGTCGACGGGGCGCGCAAGATAATCCGAAGCCTCAATGCCGATGCGGAAATCATCGAAACCAACCAATCGCAGGTTGCAGCTGAAAAGATCCTCGATACAGGCCTTTTCGATTTCGAGCAGGCACATGAACATCCGATGTGGGCAAAGGAGCTGTATGGTTTTGCCGACCATGTGCCTGAGACAGAGGAATATGGTGTGGCCTCCTACGTTTACCGTGCCAAGGCTCCGTTTATCCCTGAAAAAATTCTTGCAGCCTTGAACGATGACATGCCGGGCGTCATCCGGGCTAAAGGTCATTTCTGGATCGCAACCCGACCAGAATGGGTGGCGGAATTTTCGCTGGCTGGATCGTTGTCGAGCATCAAGCCCATTGGAACCTGGTGGGCGAACGTGCCCAAAGATCGCTGGCCCGAACATGTCGCGGCATCTGGCTACATGAAACAACATTGGGCAGAGCCTTGGGGAGACCGGCGGCAGGAACTGGTTTTCATGGGTGCCGGCATTAACTGGACCGCTCTGAAGGCAAAACTGGATGGCTGCCTTGTTCCGACTGTCGTGGCAAGCGGACCAGACGCCTTGCCGCTTGACCTGCCCGATCCGTTTCCGGAGTGGCGTCGTGTTGAGGATGCAGCATGAATTTTGCCCGGAAGAACATCAAGGATGCCGCCATTGGTGTCGGTATCGCAGATGATCCAACGGCCTTGAGCACGTTCCTGAAGCCCGGCTGTGCCGCTGCGATCTGGCGTCGGCAAGCGCCGCCAGAGGTGCAATCCTGGTTGGATGGCGTTGACGTCGAAACTCTGCCTCGCGCTCGGGTTATCCTTCCGGCGCATGCAGTCGGTGAAACGGTCCAGCACCTCTTTGACATGGCCAATTTGCCCGCCGGGGCGGAACGCGACTGGCTTCAGGCGGATATCGCTGGGCTGGCCGACATGTTCTCAGACTTGATGATCGCCAGTTTCCTGCGACTGCGGTTGGACGTCGTAACAACCAACGCCTGTCGCAGGTTTCACATCGACGCCATCACTGCACGGCTTGTGTGCACCTATCGAGGCACCGGAACGCAATACGGAATATCGACCGACGGTACTGAACCGGAACGTGTGTTCACGGTTCAAACCGGCTCACCCATCCTCTTGCGCGGAACGCTTTGGCCTGCCGAGACACCTTCGGGTTTGCTACATCGATCGCCGCCCATCGAGGGAACAGGCGAAACCCGGCTCGTCCTCGTTCTCGACCCCGTGACCGATCAGGAAGACGAAATATGAGCGGCGATCTTGAACAAAGTAGCCTCCGCCGCAAACGTCGGACTGGTGATCCCATGTCAGCCTATGATGGCCTGCCAGCGCCTCTGAGACTGTGTTTGTCAGAAGCTGCCTTACCCTGGTCTCCCGTATCTGCACGCCGTTTGTGGTCGAAATCGTGCGCCAAGGACCTGACAGAAGAAGAAACGCAGGCGTCGCTGAACGTGGCCGAGGCTAAAACGCTTGCCCGAGATCGGTATTCGACACTCTTTGATTTCAATACGCAAAACTGAAAAGTTTTACGAAGAACTGCCATTGGTGAAGCCGCAGCGAAAGCGCGGTTTTGTCCGCATGAAAGAACAAAAAACGGCCCACCCTAAAGGTGGGCCGCTTTTTTCTTGAGCGGTGTCTAACTCAAACCTGGCGCACAGCCCCTTTGGCCGCGCTTGTGGTCAGCTTGGCATAGGCTTTCAGCGCCGTGGAGACTTTGCGTTTGCGCGGTGCGGCGGGCTCCCAGCCCTTTTCATCCTGCTCGGCGCGGCGGGTAGCCAGTTCTTCGTCCGAGACTGCCAGATGGATCGAGCGATTGGGGATGTCGATCTCGATCTTGTCACCCTGGCGCACCAGACCGATAACACCGCCCTCGGCCGCCTCAGGCGAGACGTGGCCAATCGACAGACCCGAGGTGCCGCCCGAGAACCGACCGTCGGTCAGCAGCGCGCAGGCTTTGCCCAGACCTTTGGATTTCAGGTATGAGGTCGGGTACAGCATTTCCTGCATCCCCGGACCACCGCGCGGACCTTCGTAGCGGATGACGACCACGTCGCCCTCTTTCACCTTGCCGGTCAGGATGTCGTTCACCGCCTGATCTTGGCTTTCGCAGACATAGGCCGAGCCGGTGAAGGTCAGGCTGGCCGGGTCCACACCGGCGGTTTTCACAATACAGCCGTCGCGCGCGATATTGCCGAACAGAACGGCCAGACCGCCATCTTGACTGAACGCGTGCTCCTTGGACCGGATCACGCCACCTTCGCGGTCGGTGTCCAGTTCTTTGTACCGGTTGGACTGGCTGAATGCCTGCGTTGTGCGCACTCCACCGGGGGCCGCTTTGAACAGGTCTTGCGCCTTGGGGTTGTTGGCCACCTTGATGTCCCAGTTGGCAATCGCTTCGCCCATGGTGCCGGAATGTACAGTGCTGCAACCTTCGTGCAGTAGACCGGCGCGGCTGAGCTCGCCGAGGATCGAGAAGATGCCACCGGCGCGGTGAACGTCTTCCATATGCACATTCTCGGTATTGGGTGCGACTTTGCACAGACACGGCACTTTCCGGCTGAGCCGATCCATGTCGGACATGTCGAAATCCACGCCGCCCTCATGCGCGATGGCCAGCAGGTGCAGCACGGTGTTGGTCGAGCCACCCATGGCGATATCCAGCGACATGGCGTTTTCGAACGCATCAAACGTGGCGATTTCGCGGGGCAGGAAGCCTTTTTCGTCGAGATCATAGTGGCGCTTGGTGATCTCGACGATGCGGCGACCGGCTTCAAGGAACAGCTCTTTGCGATCCGAATGTGTGGCCAGCGTCGAGCCATTGCCCGGCAGCGCCAGACCCAGCGCTTCGGCCAGACAGTTCATGGAGTTTGCAGTGAACATGCCCGAGCACGACCCGCAGGTGGGGCAGGCATTTTCCTCGATATGCTGGACCTGCTCGTCGGTGAACCGGTCGTCGGCGGCAGCAACCATTGCATCTACAAGGTCGATTTTCTTGGCGTCCAGATCGGCGATGTCGATCTTGCCCGCCTCCATCGGCCCGCCCGAAACAAAGATCGCAGGGATGTTCAGGCGCATGGCGGCCATCAGCATACCTGGCGTGATCTTGTCACAGTTCGAGATACAGACCATCGCATCGGCGCAATGTGCATTGACCATGTATTCTACCGAATCCGCGATCACCTCGCGCGAGGGCAGCGAATACAGCATCCCGTCATGGCCCATGGCGATGCCATCATCCACTGCGATCGTGTTGAACTCTTTGGCGACGCCACCGGCCTTTTCAACCTCGCGCGCGACCATCTGGCCAAGGTCTTTCAGGTGGACGTGACCGGGCACAAATTGCGTGAACGAGTTGACGATGGCGATGATTGGCTTGCCGAA
This sequence comes from Ruegeria sp. SATB045, assembly GCF_059613525.1. Lineage (NCBI taxonomy): Bacteria > Pseudomonadati > Pseudomonadota > Alphaproteobacteria > Rhodobacterales > Roseobacteraceae > Ruegeria > Ruegeria sp. SATB045. The sequence continues at coordinate 3,639 of NZ_JBXWSR010000001.1, forward strand.
ATCGTCATCCCCCATGCCGGTTGCGCGCCACAGGCCGCGGGCGCCGGCCATGTTGCGGCCATGAGTAGAGGTTCTGGATCGGTATAGTGGCATGACGCTGTGTCCCTATTGCCTCGGGTTGCATGTCTTGGGGTTCGTACGTTATAGCGCACGTACCACATGTGCGCTATAACGCACAAGAGGATTCGAAAGACGAACGACATGGCACAGGACGACATTACGCTGAAACTACGGGATGTGCGCGCAGCCTCTGGGCTGAGCCTGTCCAAGGTGGCCGAGATGACAGGCGTCAGCAAAGCCATGCTGGGCCAGATCGAGCGCGGCGAATCCAGCCCGACCATTGCGACCCTTTGGAAGATCGCCAAAGGGTTTCAGTTGCCGCTCAGCGCGCTGATAGGATCGTCGGTGTTGCGTGACCCTACGGATGAAAGCCTCTTTCGAACCGTGACTTTCCCCGGCAGCATCGAGGTCAAGATCGTCTTTCCCTATGATCCTGTTCTGGGTGCCGAGACCTTTCATGTCGATCTGGCCCCAAATCAGAGCCACGAATCCGCCGCCCACGCCGCAGGCGTTACCGAAGAGGTGTTTGTGCTGAACGGATCGCTAGAGATTCTGCGCGATGGCGAATGGGTGCCTTTGCAATCCGGGCAAGGGCTGCGCTTTGCCGCCGATCTGCCCCATGGCTATCGCGCTGGACCGCAGGGTGCCGCGTTTCTGAACATGCACCACTATGGTCAGGCCGGTTAAGCGGTCCGCTGCTCCCATCCAGTCTTGAACCTGCACCCCTGCGCGTATAGGGAAAACCCAAGCTCGCTTAGGGGAGGCTTTGATGCAGGACGATCCGAAAACCCTCGTTTCTACCGAATGGCTTGCGGCCCATATGAAAGACCCGGACCTGCGGGTTCTGGATGGGTCATGGTATCTGCCTGCGCAGAACCGCGATGCCAAGGCCGAATATGACGCGGCCCATATCCCCGGTGCCCGGTTCTTTGATATTGATGAAATCTCCGACCGCCGCTCGGACCTGCCGCATATGGCGCCCCCGGTTGAAAAGTTCATGTCGCGGATGCGGGCGATGGGTGTCGGCGACGGGCATCAGGTCGTGGTCTATGACGGTTCCGGGCTGATGTCGGCGGCACGGGTCTGGTGGCTGTTCCGTCTGATGGGGCAAGAGAACGTGGCCGTGCTGGACGGTGGCTTTCCCAAATGGCAGGCCGAGGGCCGCGAGATCGAAGACCTGCCCCCCGTGATCCGTGACCGCCACATGACTGTGCGCGTGCAGAACCATCTGGTGCGGGACGTGACGCAGGTCTCGGCCGCTGCCAAGCTGAATGACCACGAAATCATCGACGCACGCGCGGCTGCGCGCTTTGCAGGCACTGCGCCCGAACCGCGCGAGGGGCTGCGCTCGGGCCATATCCCGGGTTCGCACAACGTACCTTTTGGCGAATTATTGAACAAAAACGGCACTATGAAATCGCCCGAGGATTGCCGCGCCGTGTTCGAGGCCGCAGGCGTTGATCTGACAAAACCCGCGATCACCACTTGCGGGTCGGGCGTGACCGCCGCGATCCTTAGCCTGGCGCTGGAACGCTTGGGCAAGAAAGACCATTCGCTTTATGACGGCTCCTGGGCTGAATGGGGTGCCTTCCCGACCCTGCCCGTCGCAACCGGAGAGAACTGATGTTCGAAAACCTCAAACCGCAGCCCGCCGATAAAATCCTGGCGCTGATGCAGATGTACCGCGAAGACCCGCGCGATCAAAAGATCGACTTGGGTGTGGGCGTCTACAAGAATGCCGAAGGCGTGACCCCGGTGATGCGCGCCGTCAAGGCCGCCGAAAAGCGCATTCTGGAGGAACAGGAGAGCAAGGCTTACACGGGTCTGGCTGGTGATCCGGCCTATGCCGATGCGATGATTAACCTGATCCTCGGCGATGCCGTGCCGCGTGGCAACATCGCCGCCGTGGCGACCCCCGGCGGCACCGGTGCCTGTCGTCAGGCGTTCGAGATGATCCGCATGGCCAACCCCTCGGCCCGCGTCTTTGTGTCGAACCCAACATGGCCGAACCATCTGTCGATCCTGAACTATCTGGGGATGGAGACCGTTCCCTATCGGTACTTCGACGGTGAGACCCGTGGCGTTGATTTCGACGGCATGATTGCCGATCTGAAAACCGCCAAAGCAGGCGACGTCGTGCTGCTGCATGGCTGCTGCCACAACCCGACCGGGGCCAACCTGAACATGGTCCAGTGGCAAGAGGTGATGAACGTTATCAACGAGCTGGGCCTCGTGGCGATGGTCGACATTGCCTATCAGGGCTTTGGTGACGGGCTTGAGGAAGACGCGCAGGCAACCCGTCTGGTAGCCTCATCCGTCAAGCGTTGCCTGATCGCGGCGTCCTGCTCGAAGAACTTCGGCGTTTATCGCGAACGGACTGGCTTGCTGATGGCGATCAGTGATGACGCGGCGCAAACGTCGCTGAACCAGTCGACGCTGGCCTTCCTGAACCGTCAGAACTATTCCTTCCCGCCCGACCACGGCGCGCGGGTTGTGACCACGATCCTGAATGACGACGCCCTGCGCGCCGACTGGGCGGCCGAGCTGGAAGAGGTCCGCCTGTCCATGCTGGGCCTGCGTCAGCAACTGGCCGATGAGCTGCAACGCCTGACCGGATCAGACCGCTTTGGTTTTATCGCCCAGCACCGCGGCATGTTCTCGCGTCTGGGCGCAGCACCTGAATTGGTCGAGCAACTGCGCAACGATCACGGGATCTATATGGTGGGAGACAGCCGTTTGAATATCGCTGGTCTGAACGCCAACACGGTGCCGATTCTGGCCAAGGCGATTGTCGACGTCGGCGTTTAAGCCTATCTGAATAATACATCAAAGCCGCGCCTTAGGGCGCGGCTTTTTTTCATGCCTGTATGATCCAAAGAAAAAGCCGGGCGCGAACGCCCGGCTTTGGTTTGGGTATCTCAGGGATATTAACCCTTCGAGAATTCCGGGTAGGCTTCCATGCCCAGCTCGGCCATGTCGAGACCGTTGATCTCGTCTTCTTCACTGACACGGATGCCAAGGGTGGTCTTCAGGATGACCCACAGGATCAGCGCGCCGACAAAGGTGAACACACCGTAAGCTGCGATGCCCAGCAGCTGAGTGCCCAACGAGGCTTCACCATAGAAGATCACGGCGATGGTGCCCCAGATACCGGCGAACAGGTGAACCGGGATCGCACCGACAACGTCGTCCAGCTTGAACTTGTCCAGCATCGGAACCGCGAAGACTACAATGACACCGCCCACGGCACCGATCCAAAGTGCACCGAACAGAGTCGGGGCCAGAGGTTCAGCCGTGATCGAGACCAGACCGGCCAGCGCGCCGTTGAGCACCATGGTCAGGTCAGGCTTTTTGTACAGCAGTTGCGTCAGGATCAGCGCGGCTACGGCACCGGATGCAGCGGCCATGTTGGTGTTGGCAAAGATGCGCGACACGTCGGAAACGTCACCCACGGTTCCCATTGCCAGCTGCGAGCCGCCGTTGAAGCCGAACCAACCCAGCCACAGGATGAACGTACCCAGGGTTGCCAGCGCCAGGTTCGAACCGGGCATCGGGTGGACTTTACCGTCTTTGTACTTGCCGATACGCGGGCCCAGAACGATCACGCCTGCCAGAGCGGCCCAGCCGCCGACCGAGTGTACAACGGTCGAACCAGCGAAGTCCGAGAAGCCAGCTTCAGACAGCCAGCCGCCGCCCCACTGCCACGAACCAGAGATCGGGTACAGGATGCCGGTCAGAACAACGACGAAGATCAGGAAGGGCCACAGCTTGATACGCTCGGCTACTGCACCTGACACGATCGAGGCCGTTGCGGCAACGAAGACCAGCTGGAAGAAGAAGTCCGATCCGATCGAGGCATAATCCAGCGCCGCATCCGCAGACGCAATGCCAACCGGATCAAGAACGGTCTGACCACCAAGGGAGAAGAAACCGTTAAAGTCGCCGGGATACATCGTGTTGAAGCCAACCAGCCAATACATGATCGCCGCAATCGAAAACAGCGCGATATTCTTGGTCATCTGCATCGCCACGTTCTTGGAGCGCACAAGGCCACCTTCCAACATGGCAAAGCCAGCCGCCATGAAGAAGACCAGGAAACCGGCCATCAGGAACAGCAGAGTGGTGAAGATATAGCCCACGTCCTCCATCGACGAAGGCGGGTCATTAGCGAAGGCAGCCGCAGGAAAGGCGACCAGCACAGCGGCTGTGGTGAGAATTCGGTTTAGTTTCATCTGATATCTGTCCTTTTACGGATGGGGGCGCCTTACAGCGCCTCTTCGTTCGTTTCCCCGGTCCGCACGCGCAGGGCCTGCTCGACATCAAGGACGAAAATCTTGCCGTCGCCGATCTTGCCGGTCTTGGCGGTTTTGGTGATGGTTTCGACGATCTGGTCGGCCATCGTGGCGGGCACCACGATTTCCAGCTTGATCTTAGGTACGAAGTTCACGGCGTATTCGGCGCCGCGGTAAATCTCGGTGTGACCGGACTGCGAGCCGAAGCCCTTGATTTCGGTCACCATCATGCCGCGCACACCGGCCTCGGTCAGTGCCTCGCGCACCTCCTCCAGCTTGAACGGCTTGATTGTCGCAATGATCAGTTTCACGTTGATCCCCTCTGCTTCCCGGTCTGTCCGGCTTGTTTGCACTCGCAGCAAAAAAGCCGGACAGACCGCGTTTAGGAACGCCGAGAGCAGCCAAACGCTGGGGAAATTTGCGGCGAGGTGCACAATTTTTGCACAGAATGAGGACAATGCCTAAAAATTGTGCATAATAAGGAAGCGATTTACCTGAAATTCAGACCTCAACTTCATTGGTCGGGCAAGGTATGGTGGCTCAAAACGATAACCGGGCAGAGTTCGGAAATGACAGATTCCAGGCGTCGCAAATCCCCTTTGGTTGCGGACAAAAGATACCCGTCCAAGGGTCGTAAACCCAAGGCGACCAAGCGCACCGCGAAACCCGCGGGCAAGAAGGCCGTCGCACGCAAGACCACCACCCGAAAGTCCACCACCCGAAAGTCCACCCGTAAGAAAACACGTAAGAAATCAGGCGGCAAAGGGGGCGGATTTTTCCGCCGCCTGTTCCGTTGGCTCTGGCGTATGGTCTGGGGCGTGACCTGGCGCGTGGGGGCCGTGTGCGCGCTGTTGCTCGCGTTGGCGATCGGTGTTGTCTACACCTCACTGCCTGATGTCGATTCGCTGTTGGACGGACGCGCGCGGGGTTCCGTGACGATGCTGGACCGCGAGGGTAAGGTCTTTGCATGGCGCGGCGACCAATTCGGCGGTGTGATCACAGCAGATACGGTTTCACCGCATCTGAAACACGCGGTCATCGCGACCGAGGATAAACGGTTCTACCGTCATTTTGGTGTCAGCCCCCGTGGTGTGGCAAGTGCTGTGCGTATCAACCTTAGCGAAGGACGGGGGCCGTTGTCGGGCCATGGTGGCTCGACCATCACGCAGCAGACGGCCAAGCTGTTGTGCCTGGGCGTGCCGTACGATCCTGCCGAGTGGGAGTCAGAGGCCGCATACGAGTCCGATTGCCGACAGGGCTCGCTTTGGCGCAAGGCGAAAGAGGCCGTCTATGCAATGGCGATGGAGGTGAAATACTCCAAGGACGAGATTCTGACGATCTACCTCAATCGTGCTTTCCTTGGCGCTGGCGCCCGCGGGTTCGAAGCCGCCAGCCAGCGTTATTTCGGTATTTCAGCGGCCGAGGTTTCACCGTCCGAGGCGGCGATGCTGGCGGGCTTGCTGGTCGCCCCCACCCGCTATGCGCCGACCAACAACCTGCAACGATCGCAGGACCGGGCGCGGCTTGTCGTTGGGTTGATGGAGGATCAGGGATACCTGTCCACCGCGCAGGCCAGCGAGGCGCGCGCACGGCCGGCACAACTGTCCGAGGCCGCGGCTGCGCGCGCAGGCGGGTATTTCGCCGATTGGGTCATGGCCAGCGGACCCGAGTTCTTTACCCGAAACACCACTGAGGATGTGGTGATCCGCACGACTCTGGATCAGCGGCTGCAGAAGTCGGCGGAAGAAGCGTTGCAATATATCTTTCAGGAAAAGGTGCGTGAAGGATCCAAGGCTCAGGCCGCGATTGTCGTGATGTCGGCGGATGGTGCGGTGCGCGCGATGGTCGGCGGGCGCAAGACCCGCGTCTCGGGTGCGTTCAATCGCGCCACACAAGCACTGCGCCAGACCGGATCATCTTTCAAACCTTTCGTTTATGCGACTGCGCTTGAGCTGGGCTATTCGCCGCTGGATACGGTGATGGACGAACCCTACTGCATCGATATTCCCGGTTCGGGACCATGGTGTCCCAAGAACTATACCAACAAGTTCTATGGCCGGGTGACATTGGCAGACGCACTGATGAACTCGCTGAATATCCCGGCGGTGAAGGTGGCCGAGATATCGGGGCTTGATAACGTACGCACTGTTGCCAGCGGTTTTGGCATCGCAAACGACCTGGCCGAGGGGCCAGCTCTGGCGCTGGGCGCGTCCGAGAGCACGCTGATCGAGATGACCGGCGCTTATGCGGGTATCCTGAACGGCGGTTCGTCTGTCGAGCCTTATGGCCTGACTGAACTGAAGCTATTGGGCGATGAAACGCCTGTCATGGTGACGACAACTGGTATCGGCGAACGTGTGATCAACGATAAGGCGGCCAAGCAGTTGACCTGGATGATGGAGCGTGTGGTGTCCGAAGGGACCGGCGGGCGCGCGAAACTGCCGGGCTGGCAGGTGGCAGGCAAAACAGGTACAACGCAGGCCGCTCGGGATGCCTGGTTTATCGGCTTCACGGCGGATTACGTGGCTGGTGTATGGATGGGGTATGATGACAACACGCCCCTGTCCGGTGTTACCGGAGGTGGTCTGCCCGCCGAGATCTGGAAAGAGACAATGGCCCGCGTGACCGAGGGGATGACGCCCACACCACTGCCGATGTTGGCACCGGACCCGCCCGTCAGGACCGCTCAGCCACAGCAACAGCGTCGTAAAAAGCAAACCGGTTTAGATCGGGCCATCAATAACCTGTTGAACAACATTTTCGGGAATTGACCGGCCAAAGAAAAAGGCGGTGCACTGGGCACCGCCTTTATTTGCCGTGGGCCGAGGGGATTAGACACTTTCGTCCAGCGCCGCCAGAATCGCGTCACCCATCTCGGTGGTCGACACAGGCTGTACGCCCTCTTCGGCCAGCAGGTCAGCGGTGCGGACACCATCGGCCAGCACTTTTTCAATCGCGGCTTCCAGACGATCCGCCTCATCTCCCTGATCAAAGCTATAGCGCAGCGCCATAGCAAAGCTGAGGATACAGGCAATCGGGTTGGCCTTGCCCTGACCCGCGATATCGGGGGCCGAGCCATGCACGGGTTCATACATTGCCTTTGGGCGACCATTGGCCATCGGTGCACCTAGCGAAGCGGAGGGTAGCATCCCAAGCGAACCGGTCAGCATCGCCGCACAATCCGACAGGATATCGCCGAACAGGTTATCGGTGACGATCACGTCAAACTGCTTGGGCGCGCGCACCAACTGCATCGCGCCGTTGTCAGCATACATGTGGGTCAGCTCGACCTCGGGGTAATCGGCGGCCACACGGTCTACGACCTCGCGCCACAGGATGCCCGATTCCATCACGTTGGCTTTTTCCATCGAGCACAGCTTTTTGTTCCGGCGCATCGCCAGTTCAAAGGCCGAGCGCGCGGCGCGTTCGATTTCGGACTCGGTGTAACGCTGGGTGTTGATGCCCACGCGTTCATTGCCTTCGTTGAAGATGCCGCGCGGTTCGCCGAAATAGACGCCCGATGTCAGCTCGCGCACGATCATGATGTCCAGTCCGGCCACGATGTCTTTCTTCAGCGACGAGAAATCCGCCAGCGCGTCAAAGCACTGGGCCGGGCGCAGGTTGGAAAACAGGTCCATTTCCTTGCGCAGGCGCAACAGGCCGCGTTCAGGCTTTACGCTGAAATCAAGATCGTCGTATTTCGGGCCGCCCACGGCACCCAGCAGAACCGCGTCCACCTCTTGTGCCTTGGCCATGGTTTCATCCGAAAGGGGCTTGCCATGCGCGTCATAGGCGGCACCGCCGACCAGATCCTCGCTCACGTCAAAGTGAAGGCCGCGCTTGTCGCCGAACCATCCGATGATTCTGCGCACTTCGGCCATAACTTCCGGGCCAATTCCGTCTCCGGGCAGGATGAGGAGCGAAGGGTTGGACATGAAGGATCTCCTTGCGTTTCGTCGCACAGGGCCTAGCGTCTGGACCCGAGCGGGTCAATGAGACGATCCAGCCAAATCACGAGGAAAACACATGTTAACACCGGGAAATCCTGTTCCAGGCCTGAAAATCGATACCGTCAGCCACGGAAGTTTCGATCTGGATGCCGATAAGGGTGAAAACGGCACGCTGGTGATTCAATATCGCGGGCTGCATTGCCCTATCTGCATCAAGCAGATGACCGAGGTTGAGGCCGCGCTGGACGATTTCGCCGCTCTGAGTGTTGAGGTGATCATGGTGACCACGGATACTGCTGAACGTGCTGCGAAAACTGCCGAAAAAGCCGGGGTGTCGCGTCTGCGTGTGGGGCACAGCCTGCCTTTGGCCGCCGCGCGTGAGGATTGGGGGCTGCAAATCTCAACCGCGCGCGAGGGCAGTACCGAGCCCGCGATGTTCGCCGAACCCGGCCATTTCTATGTCGGGACAGACAGGACGTTGTACTATGCGTGGCAGCAGACAACGCCGTTCGGCCGCCCGGCCATTTCTGATATCGTCGGCGGCCTGAAGTTCACATTAGGCAATGATTACCCGCCGCGTGGCACCTATACCGGCCCGCTCTGATTGAATTCTGTGACGCAGCCCGGATATCTGCTGGTCCGGGCTGACGTCCTGTGCAGGGTTTGTATTCCTGCTGATATCGCTTTTAGAGCCTCTATGGCTGGGCCAAGTCGACCCATACCAAACGGTGGCGACTGGCTGCTTGCGCCTCTTTTCGCAAGCCTGTGTCTTTGTCGGGCCAATGAATGCCCGCGTCCACCACACGCAAATGCGTCGAGGGCAGAACGTAGTCGACCCGCATTTCCCCAACTGCTTTCCAACTGACCGTGGCCGTGTTGCCGGTCGGATCCGCAGGCTCAGGGTCTTGCAGACGTTGGTCTTCTAACAGCATGCGAATGGCCTCTTTGCGCCCTTCGCCCCGTGACGGGTCCAGGTTTGCGTCTCCGGCAATGACGAAAGCCGCATGGGGTGGTGTGCCGATCCGATCGTCTAAAAGGGCACGCCACAACAGGATTTCATCTTTGTTGCGCAGGCCATTGCGGTCTTCAGGCCCGTCGAACACCGGCGGCGCTGCGTGGAAGGTTAGCAGGTCCAATGGCCCAAAGGGCGTTTCGACCGGAACAACCCAATGCCCGACCGAAGACAAGCGCTGAACGCGGTGCGCCGCGTCGGATGGGAAGGGGGCACCATCCTTGACCGGTAGCTGCGCATCGGGTGCATTGCGCCACAGCAATGGCGTGAAATCCTGAACGCCTTCACGCACAATGGGATAGCGGGACAGAACTACTATGCCCGCCTGACCAGTAAAACGACCCCAACCCTGAGCGTCTCCGGGACCATGTGTGCGACCGTCGCCATCCAGATCCAGATCGGTTTCCAAACCTGCGTTTGGTTGCGCGGAAAAGTGGTGCAAATAGTCCAGCCCAGCCAAGCGTAGCTTGGACTTCAGAGCAGCAAGCACTTCGCCATTCAGGTCCCAGTCGACACCCTGTAGCGCAACGATATCGGGGCGGGTCCGTGTCAGAACCGCGACCACGGCCTGTACCTGCGGATCGCCGCGCCGAATATCGCGCAGCAGCAGGCCGGGGCCGTCACGGCTGAGCTCGGTGTTGAATGAGGCTACACGGATGGTTTCTGCATGCGCCGCAAAGGGCAGCAGCAGCAAAAGCAAGACGCGGATCATGCGGTCTGTGTGGACTCGGTTGTTGAATATGCGCGACGCTTTTCGACGATCAGGTTCGCAATGCGCAGGGTGGCCATACCGCGCATGATCATACTAGCTGGCAGGAAGGCCCAGGCGCTCATGGTCCAGATCAGCGTCTGCGGGTTAGTGAGCGAGATCGGATTCGCATAGTCGGTCAGCAGTTTGATCAGCGCCGGTATCAGGAAGGGCAGCAACACTCCGATCGAGATATTCAGACGACCGTCTCGCTGCAGGCGGGTGACGACGTCTCCGCCTTTGGTGGGGTCGAACAGGGGTAGGTTGGTCCAGACATTGAACGCGCCATTGCCTGTGGGCCACCCGCGCAGTTTAACCGCATATGCAAAGCTGCCGATCGTGGCCAGCGCAGCCACATACGCAACGCTGGCTGAAATGCGAACCAGTTCGGTCAGTGGAATGCTTGCGTCAACGGGCAGCATTAGAACTATCAGCCGAACGGGCGAATACGGGAAATCGACGACATTCGCGACACCAACGCCTATCGTGTAGAATACCTCGGTCAGAGCGGTCGGCGCGTAGGCATTCTTGCAGATCAGTGTCAGGAACATGATCATCGATACAAGTCCGACGAACCTCAGGCGGTTTACAGGCGGCGCATCTCGGAATTCGATAAAGCTGGGAAAGGCCGAGTTATATTCAGCAAACGTCAGGAAAAACGCGAGAATGGCGAGAAACACGACGATCTCGGTCCCATTCGTTGACGATACGGGCAGATACAACGCGGGGGTCAGCACCATAAGTGCAACCAATATCCCCCGAATTGCCGCCCCTGTTGTGCGCGCAATCACTATCCGAACCCTTTCAAACTGGATAGGCCGATTCTTTGCCGACTTCTTTCCAACTTGTGCCCGCCGTTGATTATTCTGACGGATGCCTCTTTAGCGCCAACACTGGCCCCCTGAGGCACTTCGCTCAAGCCAAGGTGCAGAAAACACGCCATTTTGGGCAAAAAGATGGCAAAACTGGTGCGGGTTTGCATCATTCGTGTCGCAAATCCGACGCGGTATTTAAGATGCCCGCTACATGTTGTGGTTGCGTTAATCTCGACCCCAAGAATGCGAAAGGGGCCGCTGACGCGACCCCAATAAGTTGAGTGTTTGCAGAATCGAAAGAATCAGACCCAGGGGCGGGCCTGGCTTGCGTGATCCTCGAACTTGTCGATGTGGTGATCTTTCTCCATGGTCAGGCCAATGTCGTCCAGACCGTTCAGCAAGCAATGTTTGCGGTGCGGGTCGATGTCAAACGTGATCTCGACGCCGTCCGAAGTGGTGATCTTCTGCTCTTCCAGATGCACGGTCATGCGGGCGTTTTCACCTTTGTGCGCGTCATCCATCAGGATCGCATGGTGCTCGTCCTCGACCACGATGGGCAGGATACCGTTCTTGAAGCAGTTGTTGAAGAAGATGTCGGCAAAGCTGGTCGAGATCACGACCTTGATGCCGAAATCCTTGATCGCCCAGGGCGCGTGTTCGCGCGACGAACCGCAGCCGAAATTGTCGCCGGCCACCAGAATCTCGGTGTTGCGATAGGCGGGTTTGTTCAGAACGAAATCTTCGTTCTCGCCGCCGTGGTCGTGATAGCGCATCTCGTCAAACAGCACGACGCCAAGGCCGGACCGTTTGATCGTTTTCAGGTGCACTTTGGGGATGATCATATCGGTGTCGATATTGATCAGCGGCATTGGGGCGGCCACCCCGTGGACTTTTTCGAACTTTTCCATCTCTACACTCCTGCAGGGGAGGGCCGCGCCCGTGCCCTGCTTTTAAGCTTGTTTCGCTTCTGTGGTTTCGTCAGGTGATAGGGCGGCATCGGGGTTGTTCTTGACGAAGAACGCCATGAAGACCAGACCAAGCCCGTTGAACAGCATCTCGATCCCCAGCAGAATGCCCAGCAACTGGAACAGTACCGCAGGGTCGGTGGCAGCAAAGCGCCAGATCAGGACGGCCAGAACAATCGACATCACGCCCGAGATCAGCGTTGCCCAGAAATACTGTGTGCCACGCATCTGGAACGACAGGATAACCCGGGCGATACCGCCAGCCAGAAACAGGATCAGGCAGACGGTTGCCAATGTCAGCGTGCCCTCAAGCGGATGCATCCAGAAGGACCATCCAAGGAACACCATCACCACACCCATGATGAGCGACAGGATCTTGTTACCGGTGCCCTCGACCGTAAAGCCGCCGACAATCTGCAACACACCCGAAATCAGCAGTAACACACCGGTTACCACCGTTACTGCAATAGACGCCACCGCGGGCGCGCCCAGCACAAAGATGCCAAACGCGATGGACAGAAGCCCCAACAGCAGCCATTTGATCCAGTCACTCATCAGTTCAATCCCTCAAATATTCAGATATGAGGGCACCTTACATCAATTCACGGACGTCTGTCAGCCGTCCTGTGAGTGCCGCAGCGGCAGCCATGGCCGGGCTTAGCAGGTGGGTGCGGCCTCCGCGGCCCTGACGGCCTTCGAAGTTGCGGTTCGAGGTCGCAGCACAGCGCTCGCCCGGTTGCAACTGGTCAGGGTTCATCGCCAGACACATGGAGCATCCCGCCAAACGCCATTCGAAACCGGCCTCTTTGAAGATATCTGCCAGCCCTTCTTCCTCGGCCTGCAGGCGCACAAGGCCCGAGCCAGGCACGACCATGGCGCGCATTCCGTCCTTGATCTTTTTGCCCTTCAGGATTTCAGCAGCGGCGCGCAAATCTTCGATCCGGCCATTGGTGCAAGACCCGATAAAGACGGTGTCGATTTCCACATCGCTCAGCTTCTGACCGGCTTCCAGACCCATATACTCGATCGAGCGGCGGGCCGCGTCGACCTTGCCACCTTCGAAATCTTCGGGGTTCGGCACAGTTGCGGTGATCGGCAGCACGTCTTCGGGGCTGGTGCCCCAGGTGACGACGGGCGCGATGTCTTCACCGCGCAGGGTGATAACTTTGTCGAAATGCGCGCCTTCGTCGGTATAGAGCGTTTTCCACCAGTCCATCGCGGCTTCCCATTGCGCGCCTTTCGGGGCGTGGGGGCGGCCTTTGACATATTCGAACGTGGTCTCGTCGGGGGCGATCAGGCCCGCGCGGGCGCCGCCTTCGATCGCCATGTTACAGACGGTCATGCGGCCTTCCATCGACAGATCGCGGATCGCTTCACCGCAATATTCGATGACATAGCCGGTGCCGCCAGCGGTACCGGTCTTACCGATCACGGCCAGAGTGATATCCTTGGCGGTCACGCCCGGCTGCAATTTGCCGGTGATTTCCACCTTCATGTTCTTGGATTTTTTCTGGATCAGGGTCTGGGTGGCCAGAACGTGCTCAACCTCGGATGTGCCGATGCCGTGGGCCAGCGCGCCAAACGCGCCGTGGGTGGCGGTGTGGCTGTCGCCGCAGACAACGGTCATGCCGGGCAGGGTCCAGCCCTGTTCGGGGCCGACAATGTGGACGATGCCCTGACGGACGTCATGCACAGGATAGTAGTGAATGCCGAAATCCTTGGCGTTCTTGTCCAGCGCTTCGACCTGAATGCGCGATTCCGGGTTCTCGATCCCGTTCACACGGTCCGGTGTCGTCGGAACGTTGTGATCCGGCACGGCGATGGTTTTTTCCGGCGCGCGCACTTTGCGGCCCGCCATACGCAGCCCTTCAAAGGCCTGCGGGCTGGTCACTTCGTGAACCAGGTGGCGGTCAATATACAGCAGGCAGGTGCCATCATCGGCTTCGTGCGCGACATGGGCATCCCAGATCTTGTCATAGAGTGTTTTGGGGGACATCGGTCCTCTCCCGTATGTAATGAGAAATGGCTGGCGAAATGGCTCAGGCCGCGGATAGCCGCGCCAGAACCGTGCGGGCAGCGCCAAAGAACCGTTCACGCAGACGCGCGCGGTCTTCCAGGTTCTGAATTTGGGCTACAGTGAGTCTCATGGCGTCCAGATATATCGCGGCTTGCCGTCAATCAAGGTTCAAAACTGCGTCAGGCTTGCATCATGGGGCTGTGCTGTCCAAGCTGGGGGTATGAATCAAGACCTGATCCCCAGCTCGCTGTCGGACCTTTATGACAACATGGTCGCGGGCTTTTCCGTGCAATTCGAAAACCTTCTTGAACTGGTGGTCACGCCGGGCTGGCGTCAGCACCAGCTGGTGATCATTCTATTGCTATGGGCTTTGGCATTTGGCCTTAAGCTTTTCACGCAAGGCCGGTGGGAATCTTGGGCGCGGGCGCGCACTGGGTGGCCCAAATGGCGTTTGCGCGTTTTAGTACAGCTGATGCAGCGCTTGACGCTGGTCTATTTCGTAGTGCTGTCCTGGGCACTGTATCTGGTCATGCAGCAGATCACATGGCCGTCCCGCAGCTATATCATTGGCGTTATCGCGACTTTGGCGACGGCGTGGTTGGCCATAGCGCTGGTGGCGCGACTGGTGCGCAACCGGACGCTGCGGCGGATCTTCAAATGGGCCATGTGGGTCTATGCAACGCTTGTTGCCCTGAATCTGACTGATGACGTGGCCGAGTTTTTGGACGGAGTCGCGATTTCTATCGGAGATCTTCATATCTCGGTGCTGGGGATCATCAAGGCGACGCTGTTGATCGGTGTTCTGCTGACGTTGGCGCGTGTGGGTACGCGCGCAGCCGAACGTGGTTTGAAAAACAACGATGACATTACGCCTTCCATGCAGGTGCTATTGGCCAAGGGCATTCAGGTGGTTCTGTATGGTGCGGTTTTCTTGGCAGCCATTCGAACGCTTGGCTTTGACCTGACCGGGATTGCGCTGTTGTCCGGTGCCATCGGTGTGGGCATCGGGTTTGGGCTGCAAAAGGTGGTATCGAACCTAATTTCGGGGATTATCATCCTGATGGATCGCTCGATCAAGCCGGGCGATGTGATCTCGCTTGGCGATACGTTTGGGTGGATCAATGCGCTGGGCGCGCGTTATGTCTCGGTCGTGACACGGGATGGGCGGGAATACCTGATCCCGAACGAAGATCTGATCACCAGTCAGGTCGTGAACTGGTCGCATTCCGACAAGTTCGTGCGGTTGGATCTTGAGTTCGGCACCAGCTACGACGACGACCCGCACCAAGTACGTGCAACGGCCATCAAATCAGTAAAAGCGGTAGGTCGGGTTCTGAGCGGCGGTCTACATGAACCGGTCTGCCATATTACCGGTTTCGGGGACAGCAGCGTCGACTATGTCCTGCGCTTTTGGATCAGCGACCCGACCAAAGGGCTGACGAACATCCGCGGCAATGTCTATCTGGCGCTGTGGGATGCGTTTAAAGCCGAGGGGATATCTCTGCCTTTCCCGCAGCGTGAAGTGCGACTTTTGTCCGACGCAGAGTAGCAACAGATCGCATTGGAGTGACCCCACGTTGCGCGGCGGTTCATTGAAATGTTGCATTCCCCTTGTTACCTTATTAGTACCCCGGCGCCGGGATTTGATGGCGTGCAGCAAAGGAGGACTATGTCCTGTCTCTACATACCCAGGCGGGTTTGCCCGCCGATGACGGGGCCAGCGTGATGGCCCACTCTCAGTCAATCAGCGACAAGCTGCTTGAGCGTATCCTTTCCTCACTTTCCGATGACAAGGCCGAAGACGTCGTGCAGATCAACCTGCAAGGTAAGTCTTCTGTTGCGGATCACATGGTGATTGCCTCGGGTCGGTCGACCCGTCAGGTGGCGGCCATGGCGGAAAAGCTGACGGATCGCATAAAGCAGGAATTCGGTTTCACCTCGAAGGTCGAAGGCAAGGATGCCGGCGACTGGGTGCTGATCGATACGGGCGACGTGATCGTCCATATCTTCCGCCCCGAAGTGCGTGAATTCTACCAGCTGGAAAAGATGTGGCTGCCTGCGGGCGGCAGCGCCTCGGCCAACTGAGGCGCCATCCCGGCCCCTGTTGAAGGGTCGGAGGCGAGAGAGATATGCGGATCAGCATAGTTGCGGTCGGGCGATTGCGCGCCGGACCCGAAAAGACCCTGCTTGACGATTACCTGACTCGATTTGACCGGACCGGCCGCGCGCTGAGCCTTGGTCCCGCGCGGGTGATTGAAGTTGAAGACAAAAAAAACGCAGGCATGGGGGCCGAGGCCGCGCTGCTACGCAAGGCGCTGCCCAAGGGCGCGGTGATCTGTACGCTGGACGAACGCGGGCGAGTGATGTCCTCGCCGGATTTTGCCAAAAAGCTGGGCGGCTGGCGTGATGCCGGGCGGCAGGATTTGGCGCTGATCATCGGCGGGGCGGATGGAATAGACCCTAATCTGCGGGATGAAGCGGATTTTTCCATCTCATTCGGGTCGATGGTCTGGCCCCATATGCTGGTCCGTGTGATGCTGGCCGAGCAACTCTATCGGGCTACGACCATTCTCTCGGGCGGCCCTTATCACCGGGTCTGATATGGCGCAGCTTTTGATCGTCTACCATTCGCGTACCGGCGGGGCCCGGCAGATGGCCGAAGCCGCAGCGCAGGCCGCGCGGGATGAGACGGATGTGGTTCTGAAAACCGCGGATCAGGCCGGACCCGAAGACTTACTGAAAGCTGACGGCTATATCTTCTGCGCGCCTGAGAATCTGGCTGCTATTTCGGGTCTATTGAAAGAGTTCTTCGATCGCAGCTACTACCCGGTTCTGGGCCGCATTGAGGGCCGACCCTATGCGCAAATGGTTTGCGCCGGGTCCGATGGCGAAAACGCCGCACGCCAAACCGCCCGCATCGCAACGGGCTGGCGGTTGAAAGAGGTGCAGCCGCCTTTGATCATCTGCACCCATGCGCAAACGCCCGAGGCGATATTGGCCGAGAAAACCATCCCCGACGCCCAGTTGGACAACTGCCGCGAATTGGGCTTGGCCATGGCCGCTGGGTTGGCGATGGGGGTCTTCTGATCTCAGTGCAGATCGACCACAAAGGTCTCTTTGGCCCAGCCGTCCGTGTTGGTGCGGGCTTGCACCTGAACCTGCGCCACTCCTTCGGGAATCGCTACACCACTGAGCGATCGGGTGAAGGGTTGTTCATTCTCATGCGGGTGATGCAGTACGCGCATCCCTAGCTCTTTCCCCTCCATATCCAGCACGCGCCAGCCATCTGCGTAGTCATCCCAACCCGTTTCGGGATGGAGGACGGTGACATCGAATCGCCATGTCGCGCCGCTCTGTTTGGCAGTGACGGCCTCGATCACGGGATCATCGGCAAGGGCGGGGGTGGCCAGAAGGGCGGTTAAAACAAGATATCGCATGATGTGAACTTAACCTCATTGATGCAGAGTGGTGATCACGATCCGGTGTTAAGCAGCACCGTGC
The DNA here is from genome assembly GCF_059613525.1 of Ruegeria sp. SATB045. Classification (NCBI taxonomy): domain Bacteria; kingdom Pseudomonadati; phylum Pseudomonadota; class Alphaproteobacteria; order Rhodobacterales; family Roseobacteraceae; genus Ruegeria; species Ruegeria sp. SATB045. The sequence continues at coordinate 20,999 of NZ_JBXWSR010000001.1, forward strand.
GCGAATGCGATGCGAACTCGCGCCGATACAGCATCGCCAGTGTTGCTACGGTCCCCGCAATCAAAGCTACAGGCCCTAGAATCCACGCCACGGCCGCCAGTGCGAAATACGTCGCCCGCAGGCCGCGATTAAAGGCGCGGGCGGCGGTAACGCAAATCTCGGCTGCTTGCCCAGCACGGGGATAAGCGGTGGGATCATCGGGGTCATTTGGAACGGCGGCCATCAGCACGGCGCAATAGCCAAACAATCTATGCGCCCAGACATATTTCAGAAAGGCATTGGCCAAAAACAACAGGATGATCAGGATCTTGACCTCCCACACCAACGCGGGTGCGGTCCCCAGGGCCAGATCCTGCGCCAGTCCTGCCAACCGTTCGGTATTGCCCAACAGGGCCAGCCCGCCCCCGATGGCGATCATCGTAGTCGAGGCGAAGAATGTGCTACCCTGTCGCATCGTGCCCACCACTTGCGCGTCAAACATACGCGGCTGGCGCGTGACCATTTCCTTCATCCAGTCCCGGCGATAGCCATCCATGATCATCCCAACCGAGGGTTTTTCAGGGGGCGGATTTTCGATCCGCCAGCCGATCCACAGCCACGCGCCGATCAGCAGGGCGATGCCGACAAAATCGAGTGGCGCGAAGGGCAGAGACTGATCAATCCAGGACATAAGCGTGACACTAAGTTGTGACGTTAGAACTTGCCAGATCAGAAAATTGGTAATATTATTTTACCAAACTGGAGGGCCGCCATGGAAATGCCAAAGCCAAATCCCGACATCCTGCGTCGAAAGGACGTGGTTCTGCGCCGATTGCAGCAGGTTTTGCCAGAAGATGCGGTGATCCACGACCCGGCCGAGACGCGCGCTTATGAGTGCGACGCGCTGACGGCTTATCGCTGCCCTCCGATGTTGGCGGTACTACCGTCTACGACGTCTGAGGTCTCGGACGTGCTGCGCATCTGCAATGAAGAGGGCGTGCCGGTGGTGCCGCGCGGCTCGGGCACGTCGCTCGCAGGTGGGGCGTTGCCCACGGCGGACAGCGTCATTCTTGGCATTGCCCGAATGAATGACGTTCTGGAAACCGACTATGATAACCGCTTCATCCGCGTTCAGACCGGCCGTACTAATCTGAGTGTGACCGGTGCCGTGGAAGAAGATGATTTCTTCTATGCCCCCGACCCGTCGTCGCAGCTGGCCTGCGCGATTGCGGGCAATATCGGGATGAATTCGGGTGGGGCGCATTGTCTGAAATACGGTGTGACCACGAACAACTTGCTGGGCGTCACGATGGTGATGATGGATGGCAGTGTGGTCGAAATCGGTGGCGCGCATCTGGACGCGGGCGGGCTGGACTTGCTGGGCGTGGTCTGCGGATCCGAGGGACAGTTGGGTGTCGTGACCGAGGCGACGCTGCGCATCCTGCGCAAACCCGAAGGCGCGCGGCCCGTGCTGATGGGGTTTGATGATAACGAAGTCGCCGGGCAATGTGTTTCTGACATTATCAAATCTGGCATCCTGCCGGTGGCGATCGAGTTCATGGATACGCTGTGTATCAAGGCGTGCGAGAACTTTGCTCAGGCCGGCTACCCCGACTGCCACGCCTTGCTGATCGTCGAGGTCGAAGGCTCTGAGGCCGAAATCGACTATCAGCTGTCCAAGATCATTGAGATTGCCAAGCGGCATAACCCCGTCGAGCTGCGCGAAAGTCAGTCGGCAGAAGAAAGCGCCAAGATTTGGCTAGGGCGCAAATCGGCCTTCGGCGCGATGGGTCAGATGAACGACTATATGTGTCTGGATGGGACCATCCCGGTCTCGGCATTGCCGCAGGTTTTGCGCCGTATCGGAGAGCTGAGCGAGGAGTATGGCCTGCCCGTGGGCAACGTGTTCCACGCGGGCGACGGCAATATGCACCCGCTGATCCTGTTCGATGCCAATAAACCCGGCGATCTTGAGAAATGCGAAGCGTTCGGAGCGGATATCCTAAAGCTCTGCGTGGATGTGGGCGGCTGCTTGACTGGCGAGCATGGTGTGGGCATCGAAAAGCGGGATCTGATGTCGCATCAATACGCGCCTGAGGATCTTGAGGCGCAGATGGCCGTCAAGGATGTATTCGATCCGAACTGGTTGCTGAACCCGGCCAAGGTGTTCCCATTGGATGTTTCTCAGCCCCGCCGCGAGGCGCGGATCGCTGCAGAATAGGCTCTAATAAAGAAGAAATATGATGAAACCCAGGACTGAGGCCGAGCTGGCCGAAACAGTGGCCGGGCTGCAGGATCCCGTGCGAATTGCCGGTGGCGGTACCCGTGGGATCGGCGGGTCAGAGATGACTATCGAAACCGGCGGACTTAGCGGGATCACCCTGTACGAACCGGGCGCGCTGACGATTGTGGCGCAAGCCGGCACCCCCGTGGCCGAGATCGAGGCCGCGTTGGAGGCCGAAGGGCAGCAACTGGCGTTTGAGCCGATGGATCATCGCGGTCTGTTGGGTACGAATGGTGCACCGACCATTGGCGGTGTCGTGGCCGCCAATATCTCGGGTCCGCGCCGTATTCAGGCTGGGGCTTGCCGCGATTTCCTGCTGGGTGTGCGCTATGTCGATGGCAAGGGCCAATTGGTCAAGAATGGCGGGCGGGTGATGAAGAACGTCACCGGCTATGATCTGGTCAAGCTGATGGGCGGGTCGTGGGGCACATTGGGTGTGTTGACCGAAGTTTCGCTGAAAGTGCTGCCCAAGCCACAGGCGGTGGCGACGTTGGCAGTGCGAGTTGCGGATGGATCCCGTGCGGTGGGGGCATTGTCTGCGGCCTTGAAATCCCCTTTCGAGGTCTCGGGTGCGGCCTTTGATCCGCAAGACGGTCATGCTTTGCTTAGAATTGAGGGTTTCGCTGACTCAGTGGCGTATCGCGTTGGGCAGTTAAAGTCGGTCTTGGCGGAATACGGGGATGTCGCGGAGTGCGACGGTTCGGCCGAGATTTGGCAGGCCATTCGGGACGTATCGGTGTTTCACGGGCATGAAGGAGATGTATGGCGGATCTCGGTCAAACCCTCGGATGCGCCTGGGATTGCGGCGCGGCTTGGGGCGGATCAGACTCTGTTCGATTGGGGCGGCGGGCTGATCTGGGCGCTGGTGCGCAAAGGGGACGACCTGCGGGCACGTCTTGGGGCATTTGACGGCCACGCGACCCTGGTCAGGGCAGCGGCCGAAACGGTTGAGGCCCTGGGGCGGTTCCAGCCGGAAAGTGCCGGGATTCAGGCTCTGACACAGGGCATTCGTCAGCGTTTCGACCCGCGCGGGTTGTTCAATCCGGGATTGATGGGGTAGGCCGATGCAGACGACATTCACCGAAAAACAACTGCAAGACCCGGCGATCCAGCGCTCGAACCAGATTCTGCGCAGTTGTGTGCATTGCGGCTTTTGCACCGCCACATGCCCCACCTATCAGGTGCTGGGCGACGAGTTGGACAGCCCCCGCGGGCGCATTTACCTGATCAAGGACATGCTGGAGAACGAGCGTGTACCGGATGAAAAAACGGTCAAACATATCGACCGCTGCCTGTCCTGTCTGGCCTGCATGACCACCTGTCCATCCGGTGTGCATTACATGCATTTGGTCGATCACGCGCGCGAATATATCGAGCAGAAGTACAAACGTCCCTTCACCGACCGCGCCTTACGCTGGGTGCTGGCGCAGATCCTGCCTTATCCGATGCGGTTCCGCTGGGCTTTGATCGGGGCTAAGCTGGGCCGTCCGTTCAAATTCCTGATGCCGGATGCGCGGTTGCGGGCGATGCTGGATATGGCACCAAAACATATCCCTCCGGTCAGTCGCAATGATGATCCGCAAAGCTTTGCGCCCAAGGGTGCGCGCAAAAAGCGTGTGGCGCTGATGACGGGATGCGCTCAGAAGGCGCTGAACACTGATATAAACGATGCCACCATCCGCCTGCTGACCCGGCTGGGGTGTGAGGTCGTCGTAGCCGAGGGCGCGGGTTGTTGTGGGGCGCTGACGCATCACATGGGCAAGTCCGATGACAGCCACAAAGCGGCCGCTGCCAATATCCGCGCTTGGGTGGCCGAGATGGACGGGGACGGGTTGGATGCCATCGTCATCAACACTTCGGGCTGTGGAACGACCGTGAAGGATTACGGGCATATGTTCCGCAATGACGCCTTGGCCAAGGACGCGGCGCGGGTGTCGGGCATTGCCATGGATATCAGCGAGGTGCTGATGCAGTTGGACCTGTCTGAGGGCGCAGATAAGGGCATGACCGTCGCCTACCACGCGGCCTGTTCGCTGCAGCATGGTCAAAAGATCAAGACCTATCCAAAGGATCTGCTGAAACGCGCGGGTTTTTCAGTGGTTGAACCCGCCGACAGCCATCTGTGTTGCGGCAGCGCGGGTACGTACAATCTGATGCAGCCCGAAATCTCGGGCAAGCTGAAACAACGCAAGGTTAGAACGTTGGAGGCCAAGAACCCCGACGTTATTGCCGCAGGCAATATCGGATGTATGATGCAAATAGGGTCGGCCACCGAGGTTCCGATTCTGCATACGGTCGAACTGCTTGATTGGGCGACCGGAGGTCCGCTGCCGCGGGCTATGCAGCAGGACCGCAGGCCAGACCGAGAGGTGCCGATCTTAAGGTAGGTATCTGATGCGGCAGTGCTAGACTGTCGCGATTGGATTCAACCCGACAAGCAAGCACCCTAATTTCGCCCCACGTGGCGCGTAGGAGGAAACGTACCAAGCAACGTCGGAGAAGCGCTTGCGACACTGGTTGAAGGTTCTGACACTGGCTTTGATGCCGATGGCTGCGATGGCGCAGGATTCCAGGTTGAAAAGCCTGGATACGACTGATGCGGGCCGCGCGTGGATGGCGGTTGGACGCTTGGATATTGGCGGAACGGGGTTCTGTACAGGCACGTTGATCTCTCCGACGCTGGTCCTGACGGCCGCGCATTGCCTGTTTGACAAAGCCACAGGTCAGCGTGTGGATTTGTCTGATGTCGAGTTTCTGGCCGCATGGCGACTTGGGCGCGCATCTGCCTATCGCGCCGCGCGTCGAGCGGTTGTGCATCCGAAATACCAGTATGGCGAAGATGCGACCGCAGCCCGCATCGGCAGTGACATTGCGCTGATCGAGTTGTGGCAACCGATCCGAAACACAACGGTCATTCCTTTTGAAACAGGTGATCGCCCTGCCCGAGGCGAAGAGGTTGGTGTCGTATCCTACGCGCGAGACAGGGCCGAAGCTCCGGCTCTGCAAGAGGTGTGCTCAGTCATGAGCCGCAGGTCCGACGTTCTTGTCATGTCTTGTGACGTAGAGTTCGGGTCCTCTGGTGCGCCAGTATTTTCCTTCGAGGGTGATCGTCCTCGCATTGTGTCCGTGGTCGCCGCAAAGGCAGAATTTGACGGACAGCGCGTGGCGGTCGGAACAACGGTCGAAGATTCTCTGACCATTCTGCAAAGGGAATTGTCGGCGGGGCGTGGCTTTATCGCCAAGACCCCGCAGGGCGCCGCGCGAAATAATGTTGGCGCAAGGTTCGTCAAACCATGATCCGTGCATTGCTGACTGCTTTGTGCCTTATCGGCCTAGCGACCGCATCTTTTGCACAGAGCGCAAAGCGAAAGCTGACCGACCGGGATGATCTTTACGGTTGGGAGGCTGTGGGGCGTCTGGATATCGGCAACCGAGGGTTTTGCACCGGCACTCTGATCGCGCAGGATATTGTCCTGACCGCTGCCCATTGTGCGCTGGATCGGGGAACCGGGCAATTATATGCACCCGGCCAGTTAACATTTCGGGCTGGGCTGAGCGATGGTGAGGCACTGGCCGAGCGCAAAGTCGAACAGATCGCCATTCATCCCGACTATACCAAGCACGGTGGGCTATCGGCCGAGGCTGTTCGGATTGACGTTGCGCTGATGCGGCTGGATCAGCCGATCCCGTATTCGGTGGCCAATCCTTTCGCCCTGCACAGCGGGCGCGTTTTGGGCAATGAGGTCAGCCTTGCTTCGTACGGGCGCGGCCGGTCCGAGGCGATAACGCGGGAACGCTCTTGTCGTATTCTGCAGCGCCATCAGGGATTGATCACGTTCAATTGCGATATCACCTTTGGGTCGTCCGGTTCGGCCTTGCTGGCCCGGAGCGGGTCACGCTGGCAGATTCTCTCCGTCGTATCCGCGGTCGGTAGCGACGGGCGGCAAAAGGTCGGGTTCGGGATGGAATTGTCCGGAATAGTGTCGGAATTGAAGGCCGCGCTGCGTCGGGACGCGCCGCAACCCAAAGCCGAGATCCGACGCTTGCAGGTCGGTTCGGGCAAGTCCAATTCCGGCGCGAAATTCATCAGCTCGGGCGGGGGTTGAACTCGGTCAAATCGTTACCCATCTGAACTGTATTGGGTCGCCAATGATGGGGCCTGACACAGCAAACGCCCGTCCAAACCGGAGGGCATATCGTAGATCGCTCAGATGAGGATACACCACATGCGTAGTTTTGATTTTGCACCGCTTCACCGCGCCACCATTGGTTTCGACCAGATCGCCGACATGATGGATCGCGTTCTGACCAATGACGTGGCTCAGCCCAGCTATCCGCCCTACAACATCGAAAAAACCGATGCCGACACCTATCGGATTTCCGTCGCTGTCGCCGGTTTCGCCGAGGCCGATCTGTCGGTCGAAGTAAAAGAAAACGCCCTGATCGTGGCCGGCAAGAAAGCTGCCGGGGACAAGGACCGTTCCTACCTGCACCGTGGCATTGCCACCCGTGCGTTCGAGCGCCGCTTTGCGCTGGCCGACCACGTCCGCGTGACTGGTGCCAGCCATGAGAACGGGATGCTGAACATCGACCTCAAGCGCGAGGTGCCCGAAGCGCTGAAACCGCGCCGGATTCAGATTTCGTCTGGTCAGGCCATCGAAAAGGACGTGGTTGACGCCAAAGCCGTGAACTAAGGCCGTCCGACCACCGCGATAGTCCTGCCTCTCGGGGTTATCGCAGACTGCACGCCCCGCGTTCCTCCAGACGCGGGGCGTTGTTCCCCAAACCAATATCTATCCTACGCAATAGTGCAGAGGTTGAATGTTCAACGAGCTACTTGAACCCAGCCATCTTGATCTGGGTCAGTCCCGTGGTGGGTAGGGATTCGTTGGGACTTACATGACCAAAAGTAAGGACAACTGAGTGCGAGTGAATGGAAGGAATCTGAAATGAAGAAAGTAACTATATCTTGCCTGCTTGTGGGCACGCTTGCTTTGGCGGCGTGCGGGGCGCCAACGACGCCAACACAGGCCCAGGTCCAACACGATGCGCGTTGCGCAGCAGGTATTTTGGGCGGCGCGGCTCTTGGTGGCGTTGTCGGTAATCGCTTTGGCGGCGGATCAGGCCAAACACTGGCGACTGCGGCAGGTGCTGGACTTGGAATGTATGCAGGTCAGTCGGCTTGCAACTGACTAAGAGTTACATGCTGAAAAGTTTAGCGCCGCGCAGGTAATGCGCGGCGCCAATAGTTTAGGAATATGTGCTTCAGTTCCCAGCCGTCACCGACCCGATCGACCAGAACATCGTCTCGCCCGAGGCATCGTCGACGCCGTCATTGTCGGTCATCACAAACGCCTCGCCCGAGGGTAGGATGGCAAGACCTTCGATCTTGTCCAGAACATAGCCTCCGGTCGAGGTCAGATCAGGCAGCAGGTCGCGAACCTCTTCCTTGCTGACCACTGGCAGGGGGCCGCCCAGCGGGGCAGGGGTCATTTCCGACAGTGGGACGCGGTAGACCTTTTTGGTCACGGCGCGATGGTCGTGCTGGTTGTCGCGCTCGATCACATAGACATGGTCGCCGAAGGCCACGACTTCCGACAGGCCGACCCAACCGGTATCCGGGTCCGCTTTGGGGTAGTGAACCGCGCCCCATTCCTTGGTCTCAAGGTTATAGGCCACCAGTTTCACGTGGTTTTCCGGGTCGTCCTTCCATTCACGCTGAACAGCCATCCACAGAGTGTCACCGACGCGGGTGATGCCCTCGAAGCCAAAGCGTTTCTCGACCGCCATCAACTCGGAAGGCAAGCCGATCTCGCCTTTGCGATCCTTGATCTTGCCCTCGGCTGAAACGTGGTAGATCGCGTGCGGGATCACACGGTCAGTGCGACCTTCGGATGCGACGTAGAAGCCACCCTTGCCGTCCAGCGTGATGCCCTCAAGGTCCAGCTTCTGCGCTGGGTTGCCATCCTGACGGTGGATGCGGATCACGTCCACGATGCGGGCGGGTTGCTGGCTGGGATCGATCTTGAAGATCGACGGCTGGAAGCCGTAGAAGCTGTCATTGACCGCGTAGATCATGCCGTCTTCATCCGCGACCAGACCGGACAGCGCACCCCATCCAATCAGCTCATCCGCGCCTTCCGATGTCAGGTGCGGGTAGGCGGCGGGCGCATCCTGATATTCGAAGATCGACACATGTGCACGCGGCCCACCATCTTCGATCAGGTCTTTTTCATTGGCCGAGATCAGCAGGTTCCGCTCGGGGATTGCCACATAGCCTTCCGGACCAACGCCCGAGGGCAGCAGTTGTTTCAGAACCGGGCTCGCAGGGTCGGTAGCGTCATAGACCCCCACGACCGAGGCGCGCTCGGCTCCCACAAAGATCATCGGAGTACCGCCAAAGGTGGCTGCGGTCACGCTTTCCGGCTCGACCCCTTTGCTGTCCGAGCGTTTGTCAGGGTAGTGGCCAATCTGAATGATGGCCTTTTCGAAATCGGTGCCGTTTTCGTAAACAACGGTCCCGTCCTTGTGGAAGATCGTCCAGCCGCGCGAGCCACCTTCGTAGTCGCCTTCGTTGGCGGTGGCGAAGTGGTTGTCGTCGATCCATTTCACCGCGTCGGGTTCACGCAGGCGGCCCGGCTGGCTTTCGGTGAAGATCAGCGCGCCGCGCTCATCGGTGGCGTCGATGCCTTCCAGATCCACGCTGCCGGCCGAGAAATGGCTGATCACGGTGCCGTCTTTGGCAACAACCGCGATGTGGTTGTTTTCCTGCAGGGTGACGACCGTTTCGCCAAGGCCGTTGATATCCACGAACTCGGGCTCGGGATCGGTGGGCGCAACCTCGGCCAGGCCGGTTAGCGAGGCCATTTTCATGCCTGCGCAATCCAGCGCGCCATCTTTTAGCGGCACCAGCGCCAGCTCACCTGCGGGCAGCTGCGGGATGATGCCATCGTTGAGGTCTTCGTCCCGCTCATTTTCTATCGCCACAGCAACAAAGCTGGCATCGGGAGCGATGGCGACGCTGTCTGGCTGACCGCCCAGATCACAGGCGCCGGTCTGCGCCTTTCCCGCGATATCGACCGATATAAGTTTGCCCGACGGGGCGGTATAGCTGTCCGAAGTGTTCACGCCAACAAAAGCATTTGCGCCAACGATCCCGACTGAGGTTGGCTCGCCACCAACCTCCATCGCACCCAAGGGCGCAGGGTTCGCGGGATCGGTGATGTCGACCATGCCGATCACGCCCAGCGGGCTGTCGGTGTAGACCAGCGTCATGCCATCTGCGGTCGCCGCGATGATCTCGGGCGAGGTTTCGCGGGTGGTGTCCGCGCCTTCGGCCATGTTTTTCACTACGGGGAAGGAAGCAATTCGGTTGAAATTCATCTCTGCCAAGGCCTGACCAGCAGTCAGAGCAAGGGCAGATGTCAGGCAGACAGTGCGCAACGACATCGGTGGGTTTCCTCTTTTCACTCGGATGCGAGGGGGATGGACCGGGATCGTTGCGGTGTTGTGACAGTTTGGCTTCAGTTTTGTGACAAACGCGGCCACTACCGGGGCAGTGGCCGCGAAGAGTTAGACCGAAAGACAGACGTATTTCATCTCAAGGTAGTCCTCCATTCCATGATGGCTGCCTTCGCGACCCAGACCGGATTGTTTGACACCGCCAAAAGGCCCAACCTCGGTCGAGATGATGCCCGTGTTCACGCCGACTATGCCATATTCCAATGCCTCGGCCACCTTGTAGACGCGGCTTAGATCCTTGGCATAGAAGTAAGAGGCCAGACCAAAGATCGTGTCATTGGCCATGGCAATCACGTCATCTTCGTCCTCGAATTTGAACAGCGGGGCCAGCGGGCCGAAGGTTTCATCCTGCGCGACCATCATGTCCTGCGTCACGCCAGTTACGATGGTGGGCTGGAAGAAGGTGCCACCCAGATCATGCGGCAGACCCCCAGTCAAAACGGCACCGCCCTTATCGGTGACGTCCTTAATATGCTCTTCGACCTTGGCGACCGCCTCTGCGTTGATCAGCGGGCCCGTGGTCGTGCCTTCGGACAGGCCATCACCAATCTTCAGCGCCTCAACGGCGGCTTTCAGTTTAGCCGCGAAAGCGTCATAGACACCTGCCTGCACGTAGATACGGTTCGCGCAGACACAGGTCTGACCATTGTTGCGGAACTTGCACAGCATTGCGCCCTCGACCGCGGCATCCAGATCTGCGTCGTCAAACACGATGAACGGCGCGTTGCCGCCCAGCTCCATCGAGCATTTCATGACCTGATCGGCCGCTTGTTTCAGCAGGATACGGCCCACTTCGGTCGAGCCGGTAAAGGTCAGTTTGCGCACGCCGGGGTTTTCGCAGAACTCCTTGCCGATCTCGCTGGCGCTGGAGGACGGCAGCACGTTGAAAACGCCCGCCGGAATGCCAGCCTGTTCGGCCAGAACGCCCATGACCAGCGCTGACAAAGGTGTTTCCTTAGCAGGGCGCGCAACAAAGGCGCATCCGGCCGCCAGTGCCGGCGCGGCTTTACGCGTAATCATCGCGTTGGGAAAGTTCCACGGCGTGATCGAGGCTGCAACGCCTATGGGTTGCTTCAGAACCATGATCCGCTTGTCGCGCTGATGGCCCGGGATCATCTCACCGTAAACCCGCTTTGCCTCTTCGCCGAAGAATTCGATGAAGGACGCACCATAACCGATTTCGCCAATCGCTTCAGCCAGCGGTTTGCCCTGTTCGGCGGTCAGAATCTTGCCCAGATCCTCGGCGTTTTTCATCATGAGGTCGAACCAGCGGCGCAGGATAACTGCGCGTTCTTTACCAGTCAGTTTGGCCCATTCCTTTTGCGCTGCCTCGGCCTGCGCAATCGCACCTGCTACCTGCGCGCGGCTTAGGTCCGCGACCTCGGCCACGACATCTCCGCGCGCGGGGTTCGTGACGGCAAACGTGCCGTTGTCGCCGTCCACCCACTGACCGCCAATATAGGCCTTGGTTGCTAGGAGATCGGGGTTTTTCAGGATGGATTTCAGATCGGTTGTCGTGTCCAGCATAGCTTGGCCTCCGGCAGGAATTTAGAGTTGTCGCACACAAACAGGTGGGGTCTGGAATGTCTATGTCCACAACCCGGCAGGGATCAATCCAGATTTGATCAAAAGCGGCACTCGGGCGAGAAAGATCGCGCCTATCTTTTTCGGGCCGAGTTTGCCACAGTTTGCAGGAATTTTGTCTCTCGGGGGATGTAAATAGATGTAACATTCCCTATCTTATTGGGTAATTGAACAAAAAAGGGGATAGTGCAGATGTCGAACCATAGATTTGACGCGTTGATCGAAGAAACGCAGGCGAAAGTCCGCGAAAGCCAGTCGCAGATCGAAAACCTGACCTCGCGCATTGACGCCGCCCGGGCCAAGATTGGCACGGCCGAGGCCGATATCGACATCGAAAACGCTACGCTGGAAGATGTGCACGCCCATACTGAGGTGATGAACGCCAATATTGCCGAGCTGATCATGGGTCTGGATGACGTCACCAACGCGTTCTCCAAGGATTTCGACGAGATGCGCTCGAAAACCGGGTGGGAGAGTTTTGTTGGCATCTTCGCCAAGGGCAAGTCCGAATCCATGCGGCAGGAGCGGATGCGCACCGCCAATATCGACGACAAGCTGCAGGACCTGATCGCCAAATCCGACGTGATCGTGAAACTGCTGGAAGGGCAGCTGTCCGTGCTGGAGGAACAGCGCGTGAAGGTCGAGGACAACCTGACCGGCACGCTGGATGATCGTGAGGCGACAGTGGCCGAACTGGAAGCATTGCGGGCTGAAATCCAGGGCATGGACCCGACCATCATTACGCTGGAAAACAAGATCAGCGTCGAACAGGACGCCGCCGCGCGCACTCAGCTTGAAACCGAGCTGGCCGAACTGAACAAGCAATACAACGCCAAGGTTCAGGAAGAGCAGGTCAAGCTGGCTAAGTCTCAGACGCTGGAGCGTTACATTGAAAAGGGCAAGACCTGGGTCGATTCACTGCAGAACCAGGCGGCGACGCAGATGGTGCTGATCAACAAGCTGCAGACAGACACGCAGCAGCGCGTGGTGCTGTACGATGCCCTGACCAAATCGCTGAAAACCGCGCAGCAGCAGGACGTGGCCCACCGCATCAACGAGATCGGCGTGCAGACCGACCAAGAGGCGCAGACGGCCATGGCGGCCATCGGCACAGCGACCAACCAGAAAATGGCCGACATGCTTGAGGCGCACGAAGGCCACATGGTCTTTGCCCGCGACGTGCTGGAGAAAAAAGCCAAGGCGGATGAACGCTTTGCCCGCCGGTTCGCGGCGATTGTCGAGAAGCATGATAATAATTTGTATGGTGGATAAGAAAAGGCTGGTTGCGACGAATGCCATTTTTCTTGGAGCAAGACAAAAGCAAGACATGGGTCGAGCGAAACGGTGAGCTTGTTTGGGGTGCAATTGGGCTCGCTTTTCTAATCTTTTTTCTGACGATGATGGTGAATGGATTCTACTTATTGTGCGGTGCTGGTGCTCTCGGAGCTATTTGGTCTACCTATCGGTTGGAGATGTTTCGCAGGTCGCAAGGAATTAACAGCGTACCAACCAACAACCATGGCGATGGCGGGCAGTCGCCCGGCCGGGATTTTGGTGGCTTTGGCGGTGGTGATGCATGACTAACCCCACCCGAGAGCGTGTCAGCCTGAACGGCACCTTTGCCCCTTTTGGGCTAAAAGTGGTTGTTAAGAAAAGCTTTAGGAGTTTGTGCGGCGGATGAACGATTTTGAGAAGAAAGCTCTGAGATTGTTTGTCCTCGTTGCAGCTTGTTCCAGCGGGGTCGCTTTCACGTTCGGAATCAGTTTCGCGAATAAAACTGCGATCTCGATCGGCTCGGTAGCTGCAGCGATGGGGGTGATTGTTGCGTTCCTAGGGGCCGCTCAACTCTGTTTAGAAAGTTTCAGAAACTACGGGTTGGGCGAAGGCATCGAATTTTTGTATGGCAAAGATCATGCCCGGCACATGTTTGGCGAAAACTACAAAAAGCCCCCAAATGACTAACCCCGTTCAAGACCATGTCGGCCTGACCGACACCTTCGCCTCGCGTCGCTACTTCCGCAAATTCGAGGTGATCACCGTCCACCTCCTTCGCGTGGCCGCGACGATGGAGGCCGAGGGCGCGATCAGCAAGCAAGAGGTGCGGATCGTGTCGCGCTACCTCTCCGGGTTGCTCTATACGTTCCGGGCACTGTCCATGAAATACCTGCTGGTCGGGCGTGATACGGGGCGGTTCTTTGGCAGCCTTGCCATGGACAAGCGCGACAGCGGGTTTCCGGTGGCGGCCGAGTTGCTGACCATGGCCAATGACGCGCAGCAGGCGCAGGTGCATCTGGCCAATATGCCATCAGCCGACGATCTGAAAACCGACATGGTACGCACCATCATTGGCGACCGCGAGATACCGACCAAGCTGCAATTCGCACTGTCGCAAAGGCTCTATTACGAGGAATTGCTGAAAGGACAGCTGTTCTGGGCCCGTAACGATCCCGAATGCCTTTGGATCGGGAATGAAGGGGATCGGCGCAAGTTTCTGATCCACTGGGCGGTTTATGACAGCCAGATCAACCTGCCAGTCATCTACATGATGAAGTTGGAAGACAGCGGGCGCACGGCCCTGCCCAAGGACCAGCGTCGCTGGCCCGAGGTACAGGCGCATCTGATGGCGCAGTCTTTGGGCGGGCTGAAGCTGGTGACGATCGCCACGGGCTTCGATCAGGATTTTGACGACCTGCACCCCAAACACCTGCGCCGCATCCATGTGGGCCCGATGTATTCCTCGGCCTATACGGAACAATCCGGACCCCTGCGGCAAGTGCTGGAGGACGCGCAGGCCCCCGAAGGTCAGGATTGGGCGCTGGCCTGGACCATGGAACAGTTGGAAAGCGAGGACGTAATCGAAGAACGCGCTGGGTGGTTCTCGACCGTCGAGCGAGAGGTGTTCGCCTTGGACCCGTTCGGCGGGCAGGGGGCCGAGACCGGAGCGACGCAAACGCAGCGGTCGATCATCCTGCCCCAGCGCCCGTTTCAGGTGCTGGCCGAGCGCAGCCCGCCAGGGTTTGCTGATGTGCGCAAATTCGTTGTCAGCAAGACCGGGCAGGTGTTGAGATACTAGTTTTTTCGCATCGGGCGGAAGTATTTTTGAATAGAAGAAGCAACGGCGGTTTTTTAAATGAGTTTGACGTCAGATCAGATGGAATTGCGCGAAGACGACATTCGCAAGCATTACCCGGCAGCGACCGCTTTGCTGAACGGGTTCGAACACGCGCCGCGGATTGCCAAACCGGTTGAGGCAGCGGTTGAGCGGTCTCCGGGTGTTTCGACCGGACGGCGGTTTCGATCCACGACGCCGGGGCTGGTGACGCGGCGCACCGCGCGCGCGGACGGGGTGCATCTGGTTGAGCGGATCGAGGCCTCGGACGACGGCGATACGCTGGTCTCGCCACCGCAAGCCACAACACAGCAAGCCATTCGCCGGGCGATTGCGATCGCTCTGGCCGTGGCCGAGGCTTATGCGGAACAGACCCCGCTGGCCGATCTGAAACGCGCCAACCTGGCGGGGGATCTGCCCGCCGCGCGCAAAACAGAATTCTCGGAATTGCTGACGGCTGAGGCTTTGATCACGTCCCATACCTTCGGGAATGCGCTGGCCTACCTGATGTCTTCGCATCTGGGCGAGACCACCGTCGACCTCGGCGAGATCGAAGAGGTCCTGACCGACAATGGCCAGCTTGCGTTGCATGGTGCCCTGTGGGAACTGGATCAAGTGTTGGCAAAACACGCCCCCGATGATGTGCATCTGATCGCGGCCACGAGCGCCTATGCTGAACAACTGATGGACAAGGCTGCCCTGCGCGCGCAGTCGGCGGATCATTTGGCCCCGTTCCAGAACGCCGCGTGGCATATTGAGGCCGACGACCTGACGATCCGGGGGTTCGAGCCCGCCTCCAAGGCCAAATCCACCACCCTGACCATGACGTTCAAGAAGCCGAACGAGGTGGTGGGCAACCACATCGCCAAATATCAGGCCATGAAGCTGGCCAAGATGCTGATGGCTTATGACTTTGACCGCCGCCTGAACCCGTTTGCGGAACTCGGCGGGTTCATCTTTACCTTCATGGGCGACGGCAAACCGGGCACTGGCAAGACCACCCTGATCCAAATGATGGCCGGGCTGATCAACGATTATTGCCAGAACGCGGGCTATCCGTTCCGCTATCAAAACCTGAGCACCGACAATATCGACAGCTATCAGGGCAAATCCGGCCAGAACGCCAAGGCGTTTATCAACACGATCATCGACCCCTCGGTTATCGGCTTTGGCACCATCGATGATATCGACCAATTGGCAGGCAAACGCGGCGACCGGCAGTCCTCAGCCGGGCAATTGGAAATCACCGCTGTGCTGATGGAGAGCTTTGCGGGTGCCAACACAGTTGTACGCGGCAACTGCACCTTTGGTATGTTCTCGAATTACCCTGAGAACGTGGACGATGCTCTGCGCCAGCGGGCGGGAGCGCGGTTTTTGGTGGACGGTCCCCAGACGCGCGAGGACTACATCGACATTCTGCATCTGCTGATGGGCCGCAACCACGACATCCCGCTGGGCGAGCACGAGGCTTATGCCGCGCAAGAAATCAAAAAGGCCGTCGCCGCCAGTTTCGAAAGCCATGCGCGCCCGCATGAGGATGCACTGATGCAGGTCTATGACCGGGTCTCCGGCGAGATCGGCCAGATGGATACGATCGCCAAGCTGGGCACTTATCTCAAGGCGATACAGCAAGCGGATGAGCGGTTCACGGGTCGCGCGATCAAGAACATCACCGACGCGGTAAAGGTCCGCGCAATGGATTTCGAACTGCCTGATGAGTGGATGGAGAACCCCGACCTGTTCCTGTTCCGCGACTACGACACCAAGAAGGCAATGATCGAGGACCTGCGCCAGCCGATCACGGTGGACATGGTGATGCAGGAAATCAACCGCTATGCCGACAGTGAATTCCGCTATGCCGACAAGAGCGACGAGGTCGCCATCGAGAACGCCGTCCGCGAAATGGGCCGGATGGAAGAAGCCAAGCGGCGGTATCTGAAGGGGAAAACATGACCGGCGGCTGGATCCTGATCTTCGGATCGCTGATCGGCGCGTGCCTGTTTTTCGGCATCACGGTCGCGCGTCGCCGCGCAGCTGCCCGGCCCGCCTTTGCAATGATGGCGCTAATTATTTTCGCGGTTACTTACGTTTGGAGCGCGTTGTTTGAAATCTGGATCAACGGTGCCTCGGTCCTGCGCCCCGCCTCATTGGTCCACGCCTTTGGTCCGGGTCAGGCCTCTTCACATTTTCTTGCGCAGGCGTTGTTCTGGTTCGTCCCCGCAATGATCTTGGCCGGCGGAGCGTATGCAGTCACGCATCGCCGGAAAAAGGACGTAATGACATGACTTTAACTCTCGCAATCTCTGGTTTGGCGCTTGTACTGGGCCTGATCCTGCCCCTGCGTTGGGGTGTGTTCGGATTTCTGGGCGCCGTTGCGGTTCTGTATCTGACTCAGTTCGGTGTGAATGCAGGCAGCGGCTTTGAAGGCGCGTCGTGGGACGAGACCCTGATCCTGTTTGAAGGCAGTGTGGTGTCTTATATCGGCTTCAACTTGCAGATCACCGCGCGGGCGTTTGCGCTGCCACTGTTGGTGCTGGCAATTGTGGTTGTTGGTCGTCTAAATAGAATGATGAGGTGACGAACTTGAGAGTGATCATCGCCGCAGTCTTATTTGCAGTCATTCTGGCTGTATTTATGACCACCACTATTTGCGGTTGGGAAGGGCTGATGCCCGAAAAATTCCGGGTCATTCGTAGTTGTGGCACAACGGATTCACCAAACGAAGTTTTTCTCAGCTTCCTAGTATTTGGGTGTTTCCTCGGCGTGATCTTATCAATTTTGCTTCTTCTGGAGCGATGGGTTTTCAAAAGGTATCTTCCATGATCCGTCTCATCGAAAAAGGCCTGATGTTTGGCAACCTCGTCCACATTTCCAGCCCGGCCTTGGTCGAGCGGTATAACCGCGCGTTGCAGCATTTGGCGGGCAAGACCACTGATCTGACAGATTTCCATGTGGATATCTCGGGCTATTCGCCCGAAGTGGGGCAGGAATTGGACGACCCGCTCTACCTCAACCCCAACGGGGTCAACCGGCAATTCATCCTGTTGACGACCGAACAGAAACGCGCGCCGTTGCTGAACGTCAAATTCTCGACCTCGCGCGATATTCTGCGCGAGTTCATCGAGATGAACGAGGCGCAGTTGTTCGCCCTGACCGCCACGGATGCGGTGGCCGGAGAGCTGGTGAACTCGGTCTTCAAACTCAACACGTCCGCCGATCTTCTGA
The DNA here is from genome assembly GCF_059613525.1 of Ruegeria sp. SATB045. Lineage (NCBI taxonomy): Bacteria > Pseudomonadati > Pseudomonadota > Alphaproteobacteria > Rhodobacterales > Roseobacteraceae > Ruegeria > Ruegeria sp. SATB045. The sequence goes on from NZ_JBXWSR010000001.1 coordinate 38,701, forward strand.
ACCTACGCAAGATTGAGATTGAAGCCGACACGGTGGGCGGTACTCTGCGCAGGGCTGAACAACTTGCAGGTATGGTCGAACAGTTCAAAACCCAAGAGGACGCCTGGTTCGACGATGTGCTGATCGCCAAAATGATCGAAACCGCCAAAGAAACCGGGGACGTCACCCGAAACCCCGTTCACCTGCGTCACACTGCGTTCGAACAGCGCAATTTCTGGACGGCGCATTTCGGCGGGCTCTACCTGTTCCCTGACCTGGACTATCCGGCGGCGATTTGCATGGGCGAGCGGGCTGATGATTTGCCGTTGAACCACGTGCTCGATCCGGTGCAACGGCACCAGATTGCGGCCTTCCTGAACGATAATTCTCTGGTCGAGACCATCATCGAGGCGCGCGGCGTGAACTCGGCTGCTGTGTTGCAGCAAAAGATGGATTTCCTGACCATCCATGCTGCAGCTGACGCAGGCGTTGACCTGACCGGGCTGGACCGCAGCGATATGCGCCGTCTGGCCCGCAACCACGCTGATCACCTGCCCGAGGCCTATCATGGCCTCGCCCAGTTGTTGCGCTGGGCCAGTGACGGAGGGCCGTGGCCGCGGATCACCTCGGACCACCCAGCTTATTTCTATACGCTGCGCGCCGCCGACACGCCGAACCGCGATCTGATCAACATGCTGTTGGCCGAATTGGCCCCGCTGGACCCGCGCCAAATGTTCATCTGCCACAAAGAGCTGTTCTACCGGACCTATTCCACCTGGCCGGACACCAAGAAAGCCTATGTTGCCGACTTCCTCGCGCGCGAGTATCAGGTGGACAAGGCCGGTGCCCGCGCCGCGCTGTTCGGCCATGAACCGGACATGAGCGGCACCGACCGGGTCAGCGACGCGGTCATCGCGCGGGTCGGCCCCTGGGGCGCGGTAGGGAGAAGCTGAATGATCGTCGCAATCCGTTTTCTAATACCCTTACTGGTCATTCTGACAGTGATTTATGTCGGGTTGTCGATCTATTCCCGTCTGATACGCCGTCGTAAACTGATCGCACATTGGGAAAAGAAAGGGCTGCACGGCGATCGTGACGCATTTCTACAGCGGGGGATGCGGCAGTATGATAACTCGTTTCGAAAGAAACTGTTGCTGGGTGTCTATGTCATCCCGCTGGGGGGCATTGCCCTGCTGATCTATATAACAAATTTCATGTGAGGGCCGAATAGATGGTCTATATCAAATGGGCATTCATCATCGTCTTCTGGGGGCTGGTTGCCTCGGTTCTGGAATACACCCTGCCGCAGCAGGATGTGGTGCGGATCGTCAAGACCGAGGTGCGGCGCGTCGATTTCGGTGAGAACTCGATCTTCTGGGCGCAGCAGGACACCGGGCAAGAGGGCGCGCAGACCGTCAATCGCGATGTGCGCTTTGTCGAAACCTTCCGCCCTAATGGCAAACCGCGTGTTTACCGCAATGAAGATACCGGCTGGGGATGGCCACCATACTTCAAACTCGATAGTTCGAACCTGCAGGCCGAACTGACCAATTTGGTCTCGACTGCGGATAACCCGCAATGGGTGGTGCTACGCCATTACGGCTGGCGTAATCAGCTAATGTCGATCTTTCCAAATGCTGTTTCTGTTCGCCCGGTCGATAGCCCCGATGTGCGGCTGATACCTTGGTTCAACATCATTTTCCTGACCGTCTTTTTCGCGATCGTCTGGGCCATATGGGTGCGTTGGCGCAGGTTCCGCGCGGCGCGGGTCGATCCCGTGATCGAAAACGTTGAAGACGGGTTATACGCCGCCGGGGATGCGATTGGAGAGCAAAGCAGCAGGTTCAGGAAGTGGCTGGACAGCTGGAAATCCAAGTAATGCCCGTTCTTCTTTCGGAAAAGGTAAGATGGGGCACATGGACCCGCCGCACCCTTAACGCACTACAAATTCCGCGTGCAATGCCCCAGCGGCTTTGATCGTTTTCAGAATATCGATCATGTCGCGGGGGGAAACGCCTAGTGCGTTCAGGCCGGCAACAACCTCTGATAGGGTTGTTGCCTCGGGGATTTCGGCCAAACCAGTCCCTTCTTCTTCTTCGATCCCGGCAATCGTTCGGGGGACAACAACTGTTTCACCACGCGCAAACGGGTTGGGTTGTACTGCAATAGGTGCTTCTTCTACCGTGAGGGTCAGGTTCCCCTGCGAGACTGCAACGCGCGAAATGCGGACTTCTTGACCCATGACAATCGTGCCAGAGCGCTGATCCACGACGACGCGCGCTTTGGTTTCCGGCTCAACCAGAATGTTTTCGATCCGACCCAACGCATGCGCAGTCGAGATCGACTGTGTCGCGGCAATGTTCAACTCCACCGTGCCAGAATCTCGCATGATGGCAACGGGGCGGTTGAATTCCGTGTTGATTGCAGACTCAATCCGGCCAGCGGTAGTAAAATCCGGCTCTCTGAGCGCCAGCCGCATTTGCGTCAGCGACGAAAGGTCAAAATCAATCTCGCGCTCGACCCTCGCCCCAGAGGGGATGACGCCAGAGGTTGGAACCCCGCGCACACAGACGCGGCTTCGCCCTCGACAGCGGCACCACCTGCCAGAACGGTGCCTTGGGCGACCGCATAGATCTGACCGTCCGCTGCGTTCAAGGGCGTCATGATCAGGGTGCCTCCTAAAAGACTGTTGGAATCCCCGATGGCTGAAACCGTCACATCAATCTCGCCACCGACCCTGGCAAATGGTGGCAAGCTGGCGGTTACCAACACGGCGGCCACGTTCTTGGGCCGAAAATCCTCACCGTTCACGTTCACGCCCAAACGTTCGAGGATGTTGGACATGATTTCCTCGGTGAATGGGGAATTGCGCAGCCCATCCCCGGTTCCGTTCAGGCCAACCACAAGGCCATAGCCGACAAGGTCATTTCCCCGAACACCATCAAAGTCCACTAAGTCTTTCAACCGGATCGCTCCGGCCGAGGCCAGGCCAGGCAGCAACATCAAAATGAAAACCAGAACTCTCATCTCAGGAAGTTCACCAGTGACAGGTTCGCGTTGCGAACGGTTACGGAATACAGGCTTTCCAATTGAAACTGGACTGTCTGCAACTGCGCAGCGGTTTGATAAGGGTCCGCGGCAATCAGTTCGTTTCGACTGAATTCAAGGCTTGTCATTGCTGCGCTGTTGCGTGTTGCCGCCTGATCAATTCGGGCTTCTGCTGCACCGACCAGAGCGCGCAGGTTTACTGTTTCATTTTGCGTGTTGGCCAGATCGACACCCAACTGCTTGAACAGCGCGGTTCGTTGATCGCGGGGTAGGTTCAATGCGTTATCCGAAACCAGAGCAGCGACAGCGATGTCCCTGATCGCGGCCTTCAGCGCCGGGTCGGTCGCAGTTACCGGTATGTTGACGCTTTCATTCTCAGAGATTTGCATCGCAGAAAGCGTTGCCGCCGAACCCTGGTAAATAACCGCGTCAAACCCCGTGGGGTCATTGAACCAGTCTTCCGCCGCCTGCTGAATATCTGTTGCCGTGACCAACCCGGTCAACTCGGCCTCAAGCGCTGTCAGAAGGGTGTCTGCGGTCGGCAAGGGTGAGACATCCGTTGCTGTGCCTGAAAACAGACTGCGCCCCCCGGCACGGGTGTTCAGTGCTGACATGATCGTGTCCAGCTCATTCCTTGCCTGTACCGAAGCGTTTTCGTGGGTAACCGCTTGATTGGACGTGCCAAAAGACAAAAGTGCAGCGGTTATCTCTCCGACCGAGTCGTCAATCGTCGTCAGGCTTAGCTGCATGGCATCGGTGAACAAGCTGGCCTCGGCAGTTGAGACTTTGAACGCCTCAAGCTGTGACAGACTGCGATCGAGATCAAGCAGATGAGAATAGTCCCCGTCCAGACGGCCACTGACGTCCTGCACTTTGCCCGTTGACATTTCGTAGGACAGAGTTTCGATCTGGGTTTTGATTTCGGTTGCGCGGCTTTTCAGAGTGAGGCCGCGCGCCAAATCACCTATAGATGTCAAAGTCATGATCACAACCTCAGCAATGTTTCCATCAACTCATCCACGACCGAGATAAGCCGCGCGTTCGCTGAATAGATCTGTTCAATCTGGATCAGACGCTGAAGCTCCTGATCCGTGTCCACGCCTTGTTCTGCTTCGATCTTGGTCATCTCGAGCTGGGCGCTATTGGCGAAAGCCAGACGTTGACTGGCCGTGTGCGCATTCGCACCGGTCCTGGATAGAAGCGCCTCGGTCAGGTCGGATGCGCGCATGTCTCCGGTCCCGAAAGGGGATCCGGCTACCGGTCGCGCTTGCGATAGAGCGGCCCCGAACGCCTGCAATTGCGTGGCGTTTCCGGGGTCTCCGGGGGTTATTGCCCCTAGGCCTGCGCGCAATTTCCAGCTTTGGCCGCCGTTGTCAGGATCGACAATGGAATTCAGGTTAATCCGCGAGGCCAGCCCGGCAGGCGCGGTTGCATCAAAACGATTGCCTTCATCAGTGAACAACCCTGGATCGGTGGCCAGCGTCGTAGGGTCCAGACCCGGTGTTTCAAACCGCTCGATCAGATCGCGCGCGATCGTGTCCAGATTACCCTGGGCCTCAACAGCAAGCTCATCGCGGATTTCGAACTCAGCGGCAAGAGCACCCCCTTTGATCTGCGCGTTGTCACCGCTGGTGCGAACCGGGTTTCCGTTCATCTGCAGGCCCGACAACAAGCCGTTTGCCACAGTCATATGGGGCTTGGGCTCGCCAGTTGTGGTGAACGTAAACTCGGCTGCTGTACCTTCAAGCAAGATCAACCCTCCATCCGAGTAGATGGACACCTGATCATTGGCCCGAGGCACAACATTAACTGGAATAACCTCGTTGACTTGATCGATCAGAACCTGCCTTTGGTCCAGCAAGGCTCCAATCTCACCACCGGCGTATTTGACGGCGGGAATTTTGGCATTCAATGCCTCAATGTCGGTCAACGTCTGGTTCAGCCTGTCGATGAATCGACCAATTGACCGATCCGCGTCCGACCGCAGATCACGCAGCCCTTCCGAGGCAGCATTCAGACTGTTTGCGAGATCGCGACCCGTGCGGGCAACCTGATCCAGACGCTCTGACGAGTCGGGCAGACTGGACGCGGTAATCAAAGCGCCGTCGAAATCGGCCAGACGGGCTGCAAGGGATGTGGCGTCATCCGGGGTGCCGACAAGTCCCTCCATTCTGCTGTGAAAACCTGAAACGGTCGATTGACGTGCCAGTTCGGCATCTGCGGTGCGGCGGTTGGCTGTTAGCACAGGATCCTGGTTTCGAACCACGCCGACGGTTCTAACGCCATGGCCAGAAATCGTGTTCGTCGTCAGTTCCAAACTTCTGCGTGCATAGCCGGGCGTTAGCGCGTTGGCGATGTTTTCGGACACTACCGAGGCGCCGCGGCTGGCGGCCGTAAGACCGCCAATGGCATTGTTCAGGGCCGTCGACATGTTCATGGCACGGGTCCTTTCGCTGGGTTAGCGCCGAAATCAGCGTTTGATGTTGGTGGTTTCCTGCAGCATCTCATCGACCGTCTGGATGACTTTCGCGCTTGAAGAGTAAGCCCGCTGCGTTTGGATCATCGAGGTCAGTTCGGTCGCGACATCGGTGGTGGATTCCTCGCGCGCGAAAGAAACCAGATCACCCGTCGGACCTTCACCCGCATTCCACAAAAAGAACGTGCCGCTTTTGCGCGACGGTGCATAGGTTTGGCTGTCCAATGCCGTCAAACCGTTGGGATTTGGAACATCTGCCAACGGAATCTGGAACATACGGCGGCTGACGCCAGTGTCATAAAACGCGTAGACATAGCCGTTCTCGTCGACCTGAACACTGGTCATCGTTCCCACAGCTGACCCATCCCGAGTGATCGAAACCGGTGCAAATGTATCCGACAACTGTGTGATCCCATCTGCGTCGCCGATCTGGCCGATATTAACCTCCATCGGGCCGCCCGCTACGTTCACCACAACGCTGCCGGTGGCAGGGTCATAAGCACCGCCCGAAACTGCCGTGACGCTGGCAAGGGTGCCGCCTGCTGTCCGGCTGTCGGTAAAGGTCAAAGGATATTCCCCGATCACCGCGCCGCCCGAAGCCGAATCGCGCATGATCATCGTCCATTCATTGCTGGACCCTGTTGGGGGAACGGTGGGCACCAGTTCGATATCGATGCTTTCCGATTTGCCCAGATTGTCAAAATATTCGACGGACAGAGGTTGGCTGTCCCCAGATGCCCCTGCATCTGTTGCGGTAGCAGGCAAGTTCATCCGCAAGTTCATCTGCGTGGTTGGCGCGCCAGACAACTGATTGACACTAAGTTGAATGGGCTCCAGCGCGGCGGGCGTGTCACGTGGTACCGCCGGGATGGACCCGTCAGGATTTGCCCGCCAGCCCAGCAGAACCAAACCGGATTCGGTGACCAGATACCCCTCTTCATTGGTGCGAAACGAACCGGTTGTGGTCAACAACATCTCGTTCGAACCACCCGCGATCTGGGAACTGGGACGCACCGGTAGCATCCCACGCCCGCGTACTGCAAGATCGGTCGAGTTGTTCGTCGTTACCAGCGAGCCGCGCTGGTCGATCAGTCGCTGGCTGGTTGTGCGCACACCGCCCGCCGAATAGCTGCCGCCTTGGCCAGACGTGACCATGGAATGAAAATCAGTTTCAACACGCTTGTACCCAAAGGTGGATGAGTTGGCGATGTTGTCGGAAATCGTTGCCAACCGATTTGCATTGGCCTTCAATGCAGCCACGCCAGCATTCAATGAAGATGAAATAGTCATGGGCACGCCCTTCTGTTGCGTCAATCCTTGATGCAACAGCTAACGCGCTGGGCCTTAACAGCGCGCTAACAGGTAAAATGCGTCCTATCCTTTTCCTATCAGGAATTGCGCAGGAAGATGATCTCGATCCTGTTATTGCGCGCCGCCATTGGGTTCTCATCATGTAATTCGCGATCCGCGTGACCGGTAACCCGATCCAGTCGAACTGGTTGAACACCCTTATCCTGAAGCATCTGACGCACTTTCTGCGCCCGAGATGTCGATACTGTCCAAACCGGATTACTGGCCACCACGACCGGAAACGAGCCAACGTGACCCTCAACCGCGATATTGTTGGTAACAAGGTCCGAAGAACGGGCAACCAATAGCGCCAGAGCACGCATGATCGCAGTCGGTGTGTCGCTGCCCGAATCGAAAAGCGGTTGATCCTCTGTGTCGAACAGTTCGACCACCAACCCTTCATTGGTCACTCGCGTGACAATGTGTTTCAGCACCTTGTCCGAGACCATGCTCTCTCCGGTTCGTCCCATAAGGCGCGCTTCAAAGGTCGAGAACTCCTCGGTGCTTTGCTTGCCCCCTTCATTGGCGACACCGATCAACCCCCGTGCCTGACGGGCGGCGGTGGGGCTGCGCTGACTGGCACCCGAGCCATCCATGACCATGGTCAATTCCGAGAACATATTGTTGCCGCCAAAGGCCCCATCACCCCCGCCCGAGACCGGATTCACCGGGATCGTCGGCGAAAAGTAATCCGCCAAGCCTTTGCGTTGTTTTTCCGTCGTTGCGTTCAGCAGCCACATCAACATGAAGAACGCCATCATGGCCGTGACAAAGTCGGCATATGCCACTTTCCACGCGCCACCGTGGTGGCCATCGCCACCTGACACACGTTTCTTCTTGATGATGATTGGCGCCGCATTGGATTGCGCACCCATCTCCACCACCTTTTCTATCACCCGACTACAGGGGTAGCCGGGCAGGTCTTAAGGTGGGCTTAACACTTAAAACTGTTCGGATTTCACTGTCGCGCCAGCGTGGACCCGGCCCGTCGCAGGATAAGCTGCAGGTGGTTGAAGCTGTTCTTGATTCCATCTGATTCAGATTTAGCAAAGAAAGCATCCAGTTCCTCATGCACCCGCACGGCCTGATCCAGCAGCGGATCCGCGCCCTCGGAATAAAGCCCCGCTTTGATCATCACCTCGGATTGCTCATAGCTGCCGACCAGCTTGCGGGCCTCGGCGATCATGCGGTTTTCATCCTCGGACGCGGCACCCGGCAGGCTGCGCGAGACTGAGCGGCTGAGGTCAATGGCCGGGAATCGCCCGCGCTCGGCAATTTCGCGGCTCAGGACAATATGGCCGTCCAGCACGCCGCGCAGAATGTCGGCCACGGGTTCGTCCATGTCCGATCCGGCCACCAGAACACTGAACACGGCGGTGATGTCGCCCTGTTCCGCCGTCCCCGGTCCGGCGCGTTCGCATAGACCGGCGATCAGCGGTGTAACCGACGGAGGGAAACCGCGCAGGGACGGGGATTCGCCCATGGCGACGGCGATTTCGCGGTGAGCTTCGGCAAAACGGGTCACCGAATCGGCCAGAAACAGCACGTTCAGCCCTTGATCGCGCAGATATTCAGCCACCGCCATCGCCGACCAGGCGCAGCGTCGGCGGGCCAGCGCGGACTGGTCCGAGGTCGCGGCCACCACAACCGACCGTTTCATCCCCTCGTGCCCAAGCGCGTGTTCGACGAATTCATTCACCTCGCGCCCACGTTCCCCAACCAACGCGACGACAACGGCATCCGCCTGTATCGACTTGGCCAGCGTGGCCAGCAGCGTCGACTTACCCACGCCCGAGCCCGCAAACAGCCCAACGCGCTGCCCTTGCACCACCGGCAGCATGGTGTTGAGCATTGCCAACCCCGTCTCCATCCGCGCGCCCAGCGGTTTTCGGGCCACGGCGGGGGGCGGGGCCTGCATGATGTCGCGCTCCAGCGTACCAGAGAGCAGAGGTTTGCCATCCAGTGGTTTCCCGAACGGATCGACCACCCGTCCAAGCCAATGCATCCCCGGCGCAAACTCAGGCGTCTGCTCTAGAATCACCCGGTCGCCCAGACAAACACCATCGGGCGCGGCCGCGGGCATCATATGAATCAAATCCGATTCGACATGCAGCACCTCCCCGCCCAGATCCGGACCGCTGCGTCGCCGAAGGGTCAGGTGGTCGCCGATCCGTGCCTGCCCTTCAAGTCCTTGAATTTCAACAACTCCACGCGCCACGCTGGACACGCGCCCCATATGACGAACGGCGGAAAGACGGTCGAATCCGCATTTCAGCAAGCTTGGGTCGAGATCGGACATCGTGGGTTCTCCAACGGGTTTCTGAAAACGGTTTCTAAAGGAATCGGGGTTAAGCCTTGATTGAAATTGATCGAGGGAGAAGCCCCGATGTTCTATGACCTGAACGTCTTTAAGACAGCGCACGCAATGGCAACCCATGCCGGGCAACGGCAGGCGGTAATTGCGCGCAACATGGCCAATGCGGATACGCCGGGCTACCGGCCCCGCGATCTTGAGGCTTTTCAAAAAGCATTTGAAATGATCGGGCGCGAGGGGGCGATGACCGCCACGCGCGCCGGGCATCTGAACGGCAACAACGCGTCGCAGCCCTGGGCCGAATATGACGTCGCGCCCTCGGGCGATCCCAACGGCAACGGTGTCTCCGTCGAGGAAGAGATGTTCAAGGCGGTCGAGGTCAAGCGCCAGCATGACCGCGCGCTGACCATCTACAAATCCTCGATGAACATCCTGCGCACTAGCCTCGGTCGGTCATAAGGAGGCAAACAGATGAGTGATTTTTCCCATTCCCTTGCCGCCTCGACCAGCGCCCTGCGCGCGCAATCGGCGCGTCTGCGACATGTGTCTGAGAATATTTCGAACGCTGATACGCCGGGCTATCGCCGCAAGACCGTGCCGTTTGAAAACGTGCAGAAAGACGGACGCGAGGTGGTACAGGCCGGGCGGGTCAAGCTGGACCGCCGCGACGCGTCGCGCGTTTACGACCCCGGTCATCCGATGGCGGATGAGACCGGCCATTATCGCGGCTCGAATGTCGATCTGATGATCGAGATCGCCGACGCCCGCGAGGCACAGCGCAGTTACGAAGCCAATCTCAAGATGTTCGACCAGACACGTCAGATGTCGTCGAGCCTGATGGAACTCCTCAGAAAATAAAGGACACCAGAATGGATATCCGAGCCCTCAATGCTGCCCAGAACTATACTGGCGCGCGCCCTGCAACGCAGGCCGATCCCGATCACGCCGGAATGGCGCAAGGATTGCGCAGTACGTTTCAGGATTTCGCCGCGACGCTGAAACAGTCCGAGGCCATCTCGCAGACCGCGATGACCGGCCAGGCTGATCCGCACGCGCTGGTGCAGGCGCTGGCGCAGACCGAACTGGCGGTCGAGACGGCCGTGGTCGTGCGCAACAAAGTGGTCGAGGCCTATCAGGAAATCCTGCGGATGCCGGTCTGACGCGATGCTCAGCGAAGGTCTGTTCTATGACATCGTGCGTCAGGCGCTGTGGGTCGCGGTGATCACCTCGGTCCCGATCCTGGCTGTGGCGCTGGTTTCGGGCCTGATCGTGGGCCTGTTCCAGGCGCTGACCTCGGTGCAGGAGATGACGCTGACCTTCGTGCCCAAGCTGATCGCCATCGTCATCGTGTTCTGGATTTCCATGGGGTTCATGACCCAGACGCTGGTGACGTTTTTCACCACAACCCTTGTCCCGCTGATCGCCGGAGGTCGCTGATGGATACCGCCTATACCACCTTGTCCCGCCAGTCGGGGCTGATGAACGAAATGCGGCTGGTGGCGAACAATATCGCCAATGCCAACACCACCGGATACCGCGCGCAAGGCTTGGTGTTTTCCGAATTCGTGCGCGACATGCCCGGCAATCCGTCCTTGTCAATGGCGCGGGCCGAGGTGCGCAACACGTCATTGCAGCAAGGGGTTCTGACTGAGACTGGGGGCGATTTTGATTTCGCCATCGAAGGCGATGGATTCTTCATGGTCGAAACTCCGGCCGGCAATCGATTGACACGGGCAGGGGCGTTCTCGCCAAGCGCCGAGGGAGATTTGGTCACGATGGATGGCCACCGTGTGCTGGATAGCAACGGCGCGCCGGTTTTTGTACCCCCCGACGCGGCCTCGATCGACGTCGGCAGTGACGGCACCCTCAGTATCCAGGGGCAATTGCTGGGACAGCTTGGTGTCTACCGGGTCGAAGATCCCAAGTCCCTGGTGCGCGAAGGCAGCACGCAGTTCCGTAACGAAGGCGACGTAGTGCCAATCGAAGAGCCGGTGATCGTTGATCGCTTTCTCGAAGGGTCCAACGTCAACGCGATCGAACAAGTGACACGGCTGGTCGAAATCCAGCGCGCCTATGAGCTGGGCCAGAGCTTTCTTGAAACCGAAGACGAACGGGTGCGGGGCGCGCTCAAAGCGCTAATGCGCTGACATTAGAACGGAGGATCTGACATGCGAGCATTGAAAATCGCAGCGACGGGCATGACCGCGCAGCAAATGCGGGTCGAGACGATCTCGAACAACCTCGCGAACATGAACACTACAGGCTACAACGCCCGCCGGGCTGAGTTTGCTGATCTGCATTATCAGCAAATGGCGCGCGCCGGATCTGTGAACGCTAATGACGGCACAGTTCTGCCTACGGGCATTCAACTTGGCCTTGGCGTGCGGCCTGCTGCCGTCACCGTACAATTGGCGCAGGGTGCTTTGTCCGCCACCGGCAGCGATCTTGATGTGGCTGTGGAGGGGCGCGGCTATCTGGAAGTCACGTTGCCCAATGGCCAATCGGCATTTACCCGCGATGGCAGTTTGAAGCGATCTGCTGAGGGGCTGATCGTCACCTCGGACGGGTTCGCTGTTGCGCCCGAAATCACCATTCCAGACGATGCAAGATCGATCTCGATTAACGCATCGGGCGAGGTCTATGCCTATTTCGACGACGCGCCAGAAGGTCAGCTGTTGGGTGAATTCACATTGGCCAGCTTTTCGAACGCCAAAGGTCTGGAGGCGATCGGCAGCAATCTGTTCAAAGAGACCGAGGCTTCGGGCGCGCCCGTAGTCGGCACTCCGGGTGAGGACGGATTGGGCACGTTGCGGCAAGGTTACCTCGAGGACAGTTCCGTCGACGCCGTGCGTGAGGTCACCGAACTGATCGAGGCCCAACGGGGCTATGAAATGAACGCCAAAGTCATCTCTGCTGTTGATCAGATGATGGGCGCGACGACACAGGTGCGCTGATGCGGACATTTCTTTTGATCCTTGCCCTGGCGGGGCCCTCTGCGGCGCTTGCCGATATCGTCGTACCAACCCGCACAATTCGCGCGAAAGAGATCATCGCGCCCACCGACCTTGTCACCAAGGAACAGGACGTTCCCGGAGCGGTTGCGACCCCGGATATTCTGGTGGGACAGGAAGCGAGAGTGGCGCTTTATCCCGGTCGCCCCATTCGCGCGGGTGACTTCGGCCCACCCGCACTCGTGGACCGCAATGACCTGGTGGTTCTAGTTTTTGACCGCCAGCCTCTGTCAATCACTGCCGAAGGACGCGCGTTGGGGCGTGGGGCTGTTGGCGACCGGATCCGAGTGATGAATCTGTCGTCCCGAACCACCGTGACCGGTCTCATCCGGCTCGACGGTCAAATCGAGGTAAAATGATGTCAGGACTTGCCAAAACAGTTCTTTTGGGCGCGCTTGCTTTGTCGGCCTGTGGCCGCGTGGATCATCTGGGCAAACCGCCCAGTTTTACTCCGAACGAGGATTCTCCGGAACATGTCGCGATGCTCTGGCCGGGTTTGCCACTGCATACTCAACCGCAGCGGCCTGTTGACCAATCATCGCTTTGGACCGGGGGGCAGAAATCGCTTTTGGGGGATCAGCGCGCCATCAAAAAGGCGATATCTTAACTGTTGTCATCGAACTTGACGAAAAAGCTGAAATTTCGAACGACACGAACCGGTCTCGGTCCGGGTCTGAAAATCTTGAGATACCGGGTCTGTTTGGCCTGCCGCAGAGGGCGCTGGAACAACTGCCTGAAGGGGCGTCTCTGGATGAAGCGGTTTCGATCGATTCGGCGTCGTCCAGTCGTGGGAAGGGCTCGGTTAAACGCAAGGAAAAGCTGACATTGCGGGTCGCCGCGACTGTTATCGATGCGCTTCCCAACGGTGTGCTGGCCATTTCCGGTTCACAAGAATTGCGAGTGAATTTCGAACTGCGAGAGCTGCTGGTCACAGGCTATGTGCGCCCGCAGGATATCTCGCGACAGAATGAAATTACCTATGACAAAATCGCCTCGGCGCGCGTGTCTTATGGTGGCCGTGGCCAGATTACCGACGTCCAGCAGCCCCGCTACGGGCAGCAGGTCCTTGATACACTTTTGCCGTTCTGAGGTCGCGCTTTGATTAAGAAACTTCTTCCCGTTATTTTTCTGTTGGTTGGTCTCGGTGGCGGTATCGGCGCAGGCGTCGTTCTGTCACCGTCGGACGAGGTAAAGCCAAGCGACGCGAAAAAAGCGGACAAAGCCGACAAGACCGAAGCAAAAGAAAAAAAGAAAGACGCCAAATCCAAATCGGCTGACAAGAAAGGCAAGTCAGGCGGGATGGAGTATCTGAAGCTTACCAAACAATTCGTAATTCCGGTTGTCGAGGCCGAACGGATCTCGGGCATGGTTACGATGTCACTGAGCCTTGAAGCGGATGGCGGGATATCCGACAGTTTTTATGCGATTGAGCCCAAGCTGAGGGATCGTTTCCTGCAGGTCTTGTTCGATCACGCCAACATGGGTGGATTTGATGGCAACTTCACCACCTCTGATAATCTTGATTTATTGCGCAAGGCTTTGCTTGAGGTGGCGCAGAAGGATCTTGGGAAAAGCGTTCAAAACGTGCTGATTACGAGCGTCAACCGACAGAACATCTGAAACCGGGCTAATAGGTCTGTTTCTTGCCGAGCGCCAAACGGCGTTCGGCTTTTTGCATTTCGGACAGTCTTTCTACGGCTTGTTGCCGCCCGAATGCCAACCGCAAGGCATCCATCGAGGCAAGCTTTTGCGCCGTGACGCGAGCAAGTTCCATGTTCAGTTGACGCCGCGTCCGGGACTCCCATCCACTCCACAAGACGTCAGTACCGGTCACTTGGTATCCTTTGGTTTGTCTCGCGTCGACGCGCGATTTCTGGACCTGACCGTCCAGCCGTGACAGCTGTTGCTTGATCCGTGCTTCCTCTTCGAGCACAGGTTTCAGGTTTTGGTATTCCTTCTGAAAAGCGGCCTCGGTCGCCGCGCTGATATCCGCATATTTCGTTGATTTCATCTGATCTGTTCCTTCGCGCGTTTGCGCATCGTTTCGGCAAAGCGAATGGCAGCGGCGACCGGGCGGTAGAGTTCCTCCGGGATTTCCTGACCGATCTCGACGGTGGCGTGCAATGCCCTTGCGGTTGGCGGATCAGAATGGATGGGGACACCTGCCGTCCCGGCAGCCGACCGGATCGAGGCCGCAACCTCATCCACACCTTTGGCCACACAAACGGGGGCAGACCCTGTTTTGCGAGACCATTTCAACGCTACCGCAAAGTGGGTTGGGTTCACGATCACCACATCTGCCCTCGGAACGTCAGCCATCATCTGGTTTGTGGCAATGTCCTGAGCTCTCTGCCGCCGTTGTTGTTTAACATGGGGATCGCCTTCGGCATCTTTGGTTTCGTCCTGGATTTCCTTGCGCGACATGCGGTTCTTCCGGATGTGCTCGGCATATTGCCAGAAATAGTCCACGGCTCCGATCACAAGGGCGATCACTACGACGATGAAAAGGAATCGAAGCAGCAGGTTTATCATCAACAATAAGGATGATTGTACCGGTGCAGCGCTTGCCGACAGGATATCGTCCAGGTTTGCACGCAAAAACAAGGCGAGGCAGGTTCCATAAATTGTCAGTTTTACAAAGCTCTTGGCGAATTCGAACAGGCCTCCACGCCCGAACTTGTTCTTGGCGTTGGACAGCACCGAAACGCGCGACAGTTTGGGTTTGAGTTTGGTCGGTGCGAAGATCAGCGCGCGCTGGGCGATCAGGCTGAGTAGAACGGCCGCAGCAGGTAACGCAAACAGAACGGAAACTGCGGCGAGGGTGGTCTTGAGCATCCCGCCAACAGGGTTGACAGAAGGGCCTTGGACCAACAGACCTGAAAGGTCGTCTGCTTGATCAATCAGAACGACAAAGACGGTCCCAAGCTGTTGCACACCGTATTGGCCCGCGGCCAACATTGCCAAAAGAAATCCGGAATATGCGGCAACGACAGACAGGTCATTGGATTTTGCAACCTCGCCCTTTTCGCGTGCCTTCTGCAGCTTTTGCGGGGTTGGTTCAAAGGACTTGTCGCTTTCGTCGTCACCAGCGCTCATCTGGTGGCCCCCAACGGGTTGGCAATGAAGGCGAACAGGGCGTCCGACCACACAGACAGGATCAAGGGTGCTCCGGCAAAAAGAAGAAACAGGCCCGCAAATGTGATCGCAGGCGCACCGACGAAAGCGACCATGAATTGGGGCATGGCGCGGTTGATGACGCCAAGCGCGAGGTTATAGATCAGTGAGGCAATCACAAATGGCATTGCCAGGCTAAAGGCCAGCGCAAAACTCTGGGCGATGTTGCGAACGCCCCAGTGCGAGAGATCCGATGCCGCAGGCGCGGTGCCCATTGGAAACAGCATGTAGCTGTGGATCAGAAACTCGGCTACACGGACATGCAGACCAAGCAATACCGCAAGGGTCAACCCGGCAAGCGTCAGCATGTATCCCATGGCCGGAACAGGATCGGCTGCGGCTCCTCCAAGAATTTGGGAAAGGGAGGTGGCCTGCGCTGCAATAGATCCCGCCGTTTGCAGGGCCAGCACGAACAGACGCAGCCCCAACCCCAGAACCATCCCGACCAGAATTTCCGTTCCGATAAGTCGGACAAGAGGCAGCAAGCCTGTTCCACCTTCAGGGGGCGGCGCGGCTGGGCTAACCACCAATGTAAAAGCAACCGCGATGCCAAGTTTTACGCGGGTTGGGATGCTTCGCTCTCCAAATGCTGGCAGCAAAGAGACCAGTGCCGAGACCCTCAGAAACACGGCAAACAGGTGCCAAAGCCCGTCCCCCAACTGGGGCAATAGCTCGAGCGGGAGGGCGATCACGCGGGAACCGTTCCAACAAGGGCCGGTCGTGCTTCCAGACCGATTTCTTCAAAAGACAGGACCGGGTTGGAAATGCCACGGGCGCGCATGATCGTGCGCAATAGCCTACGTCGCCGGGTCGAGGTCACAACTGCTGGGAATAGCCCGTGATCGGCGGATTGCGCGACGCTGTCCACGACACCATCGGCCAGTTTGTTGAACAGGTTTGGCGGCAAAGCTACGTCCAGACCGGCATTGGGTGCGTCGATCTGGTAGGTGACGAATGTGTCCTCCCATTCTGGCGCCAGCTGAATCAGGGGAATCGATCCATCCTCGCGCTTCATTTCGGCGACCAGTTGAAAGCCCAAGCGTTGCCGAACCAGTTCGCAGATACCTTCGGGCTGGGTGGTGGTCAGGCGCGCCTCGGCCACGCTTTCCAAAATCAGGGCCATGTTGCGAATCGAGACCCGCTCGTCCAGCAACAACCGCAACACCGCGTGCAGCGTGTCGATGGGCACTTTATCCGGTATCAACTCATCCAATAGTTTGCGGTTGGCCTCGGCCCGAACAGGATCACTTAGCTTGGTCATTTCAGACAGCAGGCGGCGCAGGGATTTCAGCGTCAGCAGGCGCGAGAAATTCTGCTTGATGATCTCAAGCAAATGAGTCGCCAGAATCTCGGGTGGAGAGACGATGGTGGCACCACTCATTGCAGCGGCTTCTTGATCTTTGGGCAAGATCCAGCGGGCGGGTGCACCATAAACCGGCTCGGTCACGTCATTGCCGTCGGGCAACAGGTCATGTCCGTCTTGTACCAGCGCCAAAACCAGATCGGGGTTCAGAACCCCGCGTGCCTGTTCGACGCCTTGAACCTTCACCACATAGGTCCCCATGGGCAGATCCGCCCGGTCAGTCAGGCGAATGTCCGGAAGGATCAGCCCGAAGGTTGAGGCGACATAGGTCCTCATATTGGCGATCCGTGCATCAAGACCGGTACCGGGGTTCAGAACCATGCTGACAAGGTCGGGCGCGAATTCCAGATGCACATCGTCCAGGTCGAGAATGTCCCCAATGGCCTGTGAAACGGGTGTGTCTGTATCCGGTGTCGCAGCCATCGCCGCATCGTCAGCCGCTTTTTGCTTTTGGTAGACGCTATATGCGGTGTACCCCAAGACCCCGGCACCGATGATGAAGGGCAGGAACGGTAACCCCGGCACCAGCGCAAACAGAACCATCAGAACTGCAACGGTACCAAGCGCCGCCGGGTGGCGGCCAAGCTGCGAGAACAACGCGCTGTCGGTTGCGCCCTGCGTTCCGCCACGCGCCAGCAGCAGCGCGGATGCGATCGATATGATCACGGCCGGAATCTGCGTAACCAGACCATCGCCTACGGTGAGAATCGCATAGGTTTCAAACGCCGAAGAAACCGGCATCCCATGGACGATGACCCCCATGATCAGTCCCATCACAAGGTTTAACAACGTGATCAGCAGACCCGCAACCGCGTCTCCTTTGACGAATTTCGATGCACCATCAAGTGAGCCGAAAAAGGTAGTCTCTTGCTGTTCCCGTTCGCGCCTTTCCTTGGCCTGTTGATGGTCGATGGCACCGGCGGACATGTCGCTGTCGATGGCCAGTTGCTTGCCCGGCATCCCGTCCAGCGCAAAGCGCGCGCCGACTTCGGCCATGCGGGCGGCGCCCTTGGTGATGACCATGAAATTCACGATCAGCAGCACGCCGAATACCACGAGACCCAAAAAGATGCTGCCGCCCATGACGAAGTTAGCAAACCCCTCAATCACGTCGCCCGCGGCGTTGGGACCGGTATGGCCCTGACCGATGATCAGCTTGGTCGAGGACACGTTCAGCGATAACCGCAACATAAGTGAGGCCAGCAGGATCGTCGGGAAGGATGAGAAATCCAGCGGCCGCTCGACAAACAGGGTCAGCGTAAAAATCAAAATGGCCAACGCGAACGAGGCCGCCAACCCAACGTCCAGTACCCAGGCTGGCATCGGCAGGATCATCATCACGATGACCGTCATCAGAGCCACTGCCAGCATAACGGTCGGGGAAAACAGGGAACGGGCGTCGATCTTGGGCACGCGAGGCTCCTAGTTGAAGGAAATGAAGGCAGAGGCAGATCCGGTCGCCGGCATCAGCGACCCAAGCGCGCCAGCGGGCGCTTGATCGGCCCGCAGCGGGATCAGCGGAGACGCCGATCCGGTAAACGGATCGCGTGACGCGATGGCGCGTGTTTCGTTGTAGTCCAACTGCGCCAAGACACGCTGGAACCTATCAGAATAGGTCTGTGCCAAATGGGGTGTGCGCGAGTGGTATGCCCCCGCAGCCGCGGTCCACGAGCCGAGCTCAGCATAAAGATCTTTCAGGAACCGTGCGGCGTAAGTGGCGTTTTCATCGGGGTCAAACATTGCGTCGATGGACCGGAACGCCTTGCCATGCCAGCGGTAGTTGATCTGGAAACATCCAATGTCAAAGCTGCGTTCTCCTGCCTTGAAGATATTGAAAACATAAGACTTTGCCTCAAACTCGGATTTGAACCAAAAGCCCTTTCCTTCGACATTGATGGCCCATGGCCAAGGCGAAAGCCGTCCGTCAATGGCGCGGCCTGTTTCAACGCGTGTTATGGCGTGCAACACCTCAAACGGGACGCCTTCGGACGTAGCCGCGCGCTGGGCGGCCCGATCGCATATGTCTGCGGTGGGGGGGTTGGGCATGGCGAGCGCCTGTTGGCCCACGCAAAGCGCAAGCGCCAAAAGTCCTTGTATTGTTCGATGGGGCATTCTGCCGGTCCGGGATTCTGATCAGTCCGGGTCAGGTTAGCTGCGGCAGGGTTTACAGAGGGTTAGCGCCCAGTCATTTCCGGTCGATCCTGCGGCCAAAAACAACGCTGGTATTGGTGCGCAGAACACCGGGGATTTTAGCCAATTCGTCAACCAGAATGTCCAGATCCTCGATTCTGGGGGCTTCGGCGGACAGAAGCAGGTCAAACTCGCCATTGATTGACAGACACCGCTTGACCTCGGGGTAAGCCTCAAGCCGTTTGATGATGCGGGTCGTCTCTTTTTGTTGGACTTCCAGCAACACCACGACCTGAACACGCGGGGTGTCTTCGTCCTTGTTGAGTACAACGGAATACCCTGCGATGACTCCGCTTTCCTCCATCCGCCTGATCCGCTCATGCACGGTTGTGCGTGCCAACCCAAGTTTGGCTGCGATCTTGGTAGTTGATTCCCGCGCGTTGTGTTGCAGGGCGGCGATGATACGACGGTCCAGTTGATCCATAACGCCAAGGTGTAAGGCAGAGTGGGGTACAGCCTCAAGGCTTGGGCGCATCTTTACCTGCGGTCCCCTCGGGTGATTTTTCAGGCCACAGCACACTGACAATGACAAGACCAGCAAACGCAGCAATGGTCATCCAAGTCAGCGTCACTGCCGTGCATTTCGTTGTCATCAGCCAACCGGCCAATGGATAAAGCATCAGCCAGCACAGATGTGACAGTGTAAACTGCGCGGCAAAAACGGCCGGGCGGTCTTCTGGTTTCGCGGATCGGGACAGTAAGCGCCCGGACGGTGTCAGGGTGGACGAATACCCAAACCCAACGCAGGCCCAGATCAAGGCGAGTGTAGGGAGTGTTATCGGGAAATTGGCAAACAGATAAGCAGCCATGGCCATGAAAATTGTGCCTGTGGTGGCCCCGAACAGCATAACCGAGCGGTCCCGAAACCTGTTCAGCAAAGATGGCAGAGTGATGGCTGCCAGCATTGATCCCCCTCCGAATCCGGCCAAAGCCAGTGCGACTGCGCTTTCCGGTAACCCCATATCGGTGCGCACGATGACGACTGTGTTCACGATGACCATCGCGCTGAGGGCGGCAGCGGTCCACGTCAGGGCCAGCAGCGCCCGCAGACGCGGAGTGTTCAGGTAGATACGAATGCCACGGGTTGTGCGGTCGTAGATCCCGCGGGGCCGTGTCGGCATGGGCGAAGGCAAGGCGACCGAAACGACCAGCAGAGCAGAAGCGACAAAGCCCAAGGCGGTGCCCCAGAACAGGTTGTCGAAGCTGACGATAGTCAGCAAAGCTGCAGCCAAGGATGGGCTCAGGACACTTTCCATATCATAGGCCAGCCGGGACAGCGAAAGGGCCTTGGTATAATCCTGTTCGTCGGTCAACACGTCGGGGATGGTGGCCTGAAAGGCTGGAGTGAAACCGGCAGACGCCGATTGCAGGATGAAGATCAGCACATAGACCTGCCAGACTTCGGTTACGAAGGGCAGGAACACCGCGACGGCTGCGCGCACGATATCCAGCACAACAAGCATTTTGCGCCGATCGACGCGCTCGGCAAATGCCGCAGCCAGTGGTGCTACGGTGACATAGGCTACCATTTTGATTGTCAAAACAGTTCCAAGCACCAATGCTGCAGCGTCTTGTGCGAGGTCATAGGCCAGCAAACCCAAGGCAATTGTTGCCAACCCGGTTCCGGTCAAGGCCGCGACCTGTGCGGCCAGCAAGTGGCGGTAGGTTCGGTTGCGCAGCACGCTCAGCATTTGCGATACCTCGGGGTTTCCTAAGCGCGATATCAACGACACGGGGGTGGCCGCCATTTTCCAGCACTGGAACGCGAGGTCAAGAAACCCGCGCATATAGGCCGCGTTCCACGGATGGCGTTGAGTTTACGGATCAAACCGCCTATCTCGGAGGCGAAATCGCGCAAAGGACAAGCTCGTTGGCCAACCATCTCTATAAAAACGACCTGCCGGACGGGTTGGACCTTGGCCCTGTCGTGGCCATCGACTGCGAAACCATGGGTCTGAACCCGCATCGGGATCGCCTGTGCGTGATCCAGATGTCGGGTGGCGATGGAAACAGCCACATCGTGCAAGTGGAAAAGGGTCAGACCAAAGCCCCGAACCTGTGTGCGATGCTTGAAAATCCCAATGTGTTGAAACTGTTCCACTTTGGCCGTTTTGACATCGCCGCGATGTACCATGCCTTTGGTGCCCTGGCCGCGCCGGTTTATTGCACCAAGATCGCCAGCCGTCTGGTGCGCACTTATACCGACCGTCACGGATTGAAGAACCTGTGTCAGGAGCTGATCGGCGTCGACATCTCGAAACAGCAACAAATGAGCGATTGGGGCGCCGAAACCCTGACCGACGCACAGTTGGAATATGCTGCCTCGGACGTTTTGTACCTGCACCGCCTGCGCGAGGCGCTGGACGAGCGGCTGGCCCGCGAAGGCCGAACGGAAATGGCTCAGGCCTGTTTTGACTTCTTGCCGATGCGTGCGAAACTTGACCTCGCCGGTTGGCCCGAAACGGATATTTTTGCGCACTCATGACCGATACCGAAGCTTTCCTGAGAACCGCCCGACAGGTCGTCACCGACGAAGCCCGCGCGCTTGACGTGCTGGCCGATAGCCTGAACGAAGATTTCGCCGAGGCCGTGCAGCTAATCCTGCAGGCGACAGGCCGTATCATCATCAGTGGCATCGGCAAATCCGGGCATATCGGCCATAAGATAGCAGCGACATTGGCGAGCACCGGAACACCCGCTTATTTTGTTCACCCGGCCGAGGCGAGTCATGGCGATCTGGGAATGGTGTCCAAAGGGGACGTTGTTCTTGCGATCTCGAATTCGGGCGAAGCGCCGGAACTGGCAAACTTGCTGGCGTTTACCCGCCGGTTTGGGATTCCGCTGATCGGCTTGTCCAGCAAGCCTGAAAGCACGCTGATGAAACAGGCGGATGTGCACTTGCTGATCCCGTCGATGGGCGAGGCATGTGGGTTTGGGATGGTGCCGTCGATCTCGACCACGCTGACGCTGGCAATGGGGGATGCGCTTGCGATTGCGCTGATGAAGTACCGCGATTTTAAGCCTGAAAACTTTCGAGACTTCCACCCCGGTGGTAAACTCGGGGCGCAGTTGAGCAAGGTGCGCGACCTGATGCACACGGACACGCCGGTTGTTTCCTCAGGAACGTCGATGAGCGAAGCGCTATTGGTCATGAGTCAAAAAGGCTTCGGGGTGGTTGGCGTAACCGATCACGACGGGCGGCTATTGGGCATCGTGACAGATGGTGACTTGCGACGAAATATGGATGGGCTTCTGGGGTACACAGTCGATCAGGTTATGACCACCGACCCGCGCACTATTGGGCCAGATGAACTGGCCGAAGGTGCAGTTGCGTTGATGACTATGCAAACACCCAAGATTACATGCCTTTTCGTAGTTGACCCAGAGTCCGATGGACAGGCAGAAGGGATATTGCATATCCACGACTGCCTGCGCGTTGGATTGGGTTAAGAGGGCACGACCGTGGACAACCATTCACGCATGGTGCAATTCCTCAAGGTGCTGCTGCCGTTGGTGGCCATCGTGATGCTTTCCACCGTGTTCCTTCTGTCCCGCAGTATCGAAACCGACGTCAAAGTTCCCTTCACTCAACGCGACATAGAAGAACGTCTGGCGGATCAGATCGTGACTCGGCCCAATTATCGCGGAACCACGCGCAAGGGCGAAGAAGTTCAGATTGAAGCAATCCAGGCCACACAAGGTACCGAGAACTCGGTCCCTACAGCATCCGAGTTCCGTGGGCGACTGGGGCTGTCTAACGGGGGTATTATCACTCTGGATTCGAACTCGGGCATGATCCGTCCTGACAAGAACACTGCGACCTTCATCGGGGATGTGGTGATCACGACCACTGACGGAATCGAAGTGACCACGAATTTGCTGAACACCGCGCTGGACGAGATACGCGGCGACACTCCGGGTCAGGTCAATGGGACCGGGGTTATCGGAAATTTTTCAGCAGGTCGCATGACCTTTGGGACCGAAAAAAAGGACGGCCCGGTCCATATTATTTTTACAGACGGCGTGAAACTGATATACGAGCCGAAAAGAGCAGAAAGATAGCCTGTGTTCGATTTTCGAATTGCCCTTGTCGGAATTGCCTTGTTGAGCAGCGCTTTTTCAGTGTCCGCTCAGGAAACACAAGTGGCGTTTGGCGCAAAAAAAGCTGACCCCAGCCTGCCAGTCGAAGTCACGTCTGAGTCGTTGAACGTGAATCAGGAAGATGGCTCGGCCGAGTTCATTGGCAATGTAATTGTCATTCAGGGTGAAATGCGCCTGACGGCCGAGCGCGTACTTGTCATCTACAATGCGGATCGGTCTGGCATCGAGCGTATGGAAGCGACCGAGGATGTGGTTCTGGTCAGCCCGCCAGATGCAGCTGAAGGGGATTGGGCCGAATATGCCATCGATTCGGGTGTGATCGTCATGCGCGGCAACGTTCTGCTGACGCAGGGGCCAAGTACGATCAGCGGCGATCAGATGAACGCCAACCTGACGACAGGGACGGCGACCATGACGGGCAACGTTAAAACCATTCTGCAGCAGGGTGCCAACTGATGGCTGGACCGAACCTGAAACTGGCTCAGGGCAGTTCGGGGCTCAGGATCGAAAAGCTGCGGAAGTCTTATCGGAAAAAGACCGTCATCCGAGATGTGTCAATGACGTTGGACCGATCCGAAGTGGTCGCGTTGCTGGGGCCGAACGGGTCCGGCAAGACCACCACTTTCTATTCTGTTGCAGGGTTGGTTTTTCCCGAAGCTGGTCGCGTAACCATCGATGGGCAGGTGGTGACGACCCTTCCAATGTATCGCCGGGCGCGGCTTGGGATCGGATATTTGCCGCAAGAGATGTCGATTTTTCGCGGGATGAGCGTTGAAGACAATATCTCGGCTGTTCTGGATATCACGGTGGGGCACGCCCATCGCCGCAAAGAACGTCTGGAAGAGCTGCTGTCCGATTTCTCGATCGAGCATCTGCGCCGTGCGCCCGCGCTGGCCTTGTCGGGTGGTGAGCGCCGCCGGGTCGAGATTGCGCGTTGTCTGGCTGCCGATCCAAAGTACCTGTTGCTCGACGAACCTTTTGCCGGGGTCGACCCGATCAGCGTGGGTGACATCCGTCATCTGGTCGCTGATCTGAAAAAACGCGGGATCGGGGTTTTGATCACGGATCACAACGTGCGTGAAACGCTCGAGATCGTGGACCGCGCCTATATTTTGCATGACGGTCAGGTACTTATGTCCGGAACACCGGACGAAGTCGTTGAAAACGAAAACGTGCGGCGCGTCTATTTGGGCGAAAACTTCCGTATTTCATAGGTTTGCGCGGTATTGCGCCGAATGCATGGCGGAAATCTCGTATATACACGCCTGTTTTGATTGACTCTTCCGCCGTCTCTTGCCTCAATTGGGTCATGGCATTTTTTCGGTTCCAGTCTGGATCACGATGCCCCTTCTTGGAAGGGATCAAGTTCCGGCTACCGCGGAACATGCCGATACCCCCCACCCGATAAAAAGAAGCGCGCTGTGTTACGCAGCGTCAGAATGGGTGTGAATTGTGAAGGAGATCACATGCGTTACCAAATCAGCGGAAAACAGATCGACATCGGTGAAGCACTTCAGACCCATGTGCAGACCGAACTTGGCGAGGTTGTGGGCAAATACGCCCAGCGACCGACCGACGCCAATGTCGTCTTTTCCCGTTCTGCGCATGAATATGTGTGCGAGACCACCGTACATCTTTCCACCGGCCTGACGGCGCAGGCCAAAGCCCATGCTACCGAGATTTACGCGGCATTCGAGGGGTGCTGTGACAAGATGGAAACACAATTGCGCCGTTATAAACGCCGCCTAAAGGATCACCACAAGGATCGGGTCGAGCCGGTTGAACTCTTCGGAGCTTCCTCTTATATCCTCGCCTCTGACGAATCTGAGTCGGCAGATGAGCCAGAAACTCTGCAGCCGATGATCGTGGCTGAGATGGAAACCAAGATCCCATCGCTGAGTGTTGGTGAAGCCGTTATGCAGATGGAATTGGCTGGTGCCCCGGTGCTGGTGTTCCGGAATGAGAACAAGGATGGATTGAATGTCGTGTATCGTCGGGAAGACGGTAACATCGGCTGGATCGATCCATAACAGGCAAGATTAGAAAGGCGTGCCCCTGCATTGGCAGTGGCTTGCCATTGGAGCAAAATCATGGAGCTTTCGAGCATTCTGAAGCCCGAAGCAGTACGTGTATTGTCAGCCGCTTCCAGCAAGAAGCGGCTGTTTCAGGAAATTGGCGATGTTGCTGCGGCAACCTTGGGCCTGGACGAGCAAACTGTCGTTGATGGTCTGCTCGAACGTGAAAGCCTTGGGCCCACGGGTGTGGGCCATGGCGTTGCGCTTCCCCATGCGCGTCTGACTGAAATCGAACAGGTCGCTGGCGCGTTTGTCATGCTGGAAAAGCCCATCGATTTTGGCTCGGTTGATCGTCAGCCAGTCGATATCGCCTTCGCGCTTTTCGCACCGGAAGAAGCGGGTGTAGACCATCTGAAAGCGCTCGCGCTGGTGTCTCGTACCCTGCGTGACACAGCGGTTTGCGCCAAGCTGCGTGCCAACCCTGACCCGGTCAAGCTCTATGCGATCCTGACCGAGGCGCAATCGATGCAAGCGGCCTGATCCTGCGCTTGAAGCGTACTAACGAAAAAGCCCCCGATAATCGGGGGCTTTGTATTTCGAGGCTACGGCGGTGGTCAGCCGCCGGTTCCCATTTCCAACGTCCACCAGATTTTTCCACCCGATTCTTGATGCCAAGCAAATCCCATCTGCGTGGCTTTAGGATCCAGTATCACTGATCTTGGACCGGGTTCCTGCATCCAGGCAGCCAATGTCTCGGTTTCGGTTTCGAAGGTTTCCGAAATAGCTTCGCCCAGGAATGTGCCGAAATACCCAACGCGCGCGGCCCGATCTATTGGGGATGATCCATCGGACCCAAAATGCCATGGCCGGTTCTGGCGTGCCATATCCTTGGAATGTGTGGCAGCCGCAGCATTGAGCTGTGAATTCAGTTGCACAGGCTGCAGACCCGAAGCTTGCCGCAGTGCGTTAACCGAATCAAGCATGCGGAACTGCAGCTTTTCGGGATTGCCGCGAATCTTGTAAACGGTGGGCAGCGGACGGCCATCCGCACCAATCGTCGTGGTTGAGCTTGGGGTGCAAGCCGCCACAGCAGCAAAACATAAGAACAGAAGTGAAATAATACGCGTCATGGTCGACCTGATTTTTGTGTCATCTTACGCAATAGCGCGACCAACGGGCTTGGGCAAACCTGCAATGGCTGATTCCCGCGTGATTTTGCCGGTTTGATTTGCGATTGACGTATTCAGGCAATAAAATGCGTCAAATTCCTTTTCTGGTTTAGCAAAGGACCGTCACAAATGGTCAAGAAACTCATTCCTTCCTCGCGCCGCGGATTTCTGGTCGGTGCGTCAGCCTTTCTGTCTACTCCGGCGATTGCTCAGTACATTCCGGGCGATCCTCTGCGTCCGGCACCCGAACCCGAACCGCAGGTGCGGCGAAACATTTCGGGATTCCGTGCTTTGGACTGGCAGCCCTATTTTGACAACACGCGCAATGGCGCAATCCTGGTCGATACCGTTTCACGGGCACTGCATTATTGGTCAGACGACCAAAGCGTGTATAAACTCTACCCATCATCGGTTCCGCTGACCGAAGAACTCACGCGTCGCGGTCGCACAAGCGTCATTCGCAAGGTCGAAGGGCCCAGCTGGGCGCCGACACCTTCGATGAAGAAGCGAAACCCCGAATGGCCGGACTATATCCCGCCGGGTCCAGATAACCCGTTGGGAACGCACGCTTTGTATCTAAGCTGGAAGTACTACCGAATCCACGGAACCCACGATACGCGCAAAATAGGGCGTCGGTCTTCGAACGGATGCATCGGTCTTTTCAACGAAGATATCGCCGAGCTGTTTTCGATGGCGAAGGTTGGCACTCAAGTGTTGCTAATTTGACGACAAAACCGCGCATGAAGTCGCTTGCGAAGCAACTTCCATTTGCATTCCAGTTGGATAGCTGGTTAGAAAAAAACACGAGGTAAGTCTTGGGTGTGCGGTTTCGCTATCTGAAACCGTGCTTATTCTGGAGGTTAATATGAAGAAACTCGTTCTCGCCGCTGCACTGACTGCTGCTGCTTCGACCGCTTATGCTGGCAACCTGGAAGAGCCGGTTGTTGAAGCACCTGTTGTTGTCGAAGAAACTCAGGGTTCGTCGCAGGGCATCATCCTGCCGCTGATCCTGCTGGTTGTTGTTGCAGCAGCTGTTGCAGCAAGCTAATTCGATACGAATTATCCAAGAAAAAGGCGGTGGAGAAATCCATCGCCTTTTTTGTGTCTGTTCGCCGGTCCTGACAGAGCTGGTCAGTCCAGCCAGCCTTTCAAATTGTCCTCGATTACTTTGCCCAAAGCAGCAATGTGCGAATCGTCGTCGTTGAGGCAGGGAATATAGGTAAAGCTCTCGCCGCCGGCTTCTTCAAAGCTTTCCTTGATCTCTTCGTTGATTTCTTCCAGCGTCTCGATGCAATCGGCTGAAAACGCAGGCGCGATCACCGCGATATTCTTTTTCCCCTGACGCGCCAGTTCTGCCACGTGATCGACCGTGTAAGGCTTCAGCCATTCCTCGGGGCCGAATCGCGACTGGAAGGTTGAGACAAGCTGATCATCCGCCCAACCCAGCCGTTCTTTCAGAAGGCGAGAGGTTTTTGCACATTGGCAGTGATAGGGATCGCCCTGCTGCAGATAGCGGTCCGGCATTCCGTGATAGGAGCAGACCAGAATATCGGGCTTGGTCTCCATCGCGGCGTAGGCCTGTTCCACCGACCCGGCCAAAGCGTCGATATAGGCAGGTTCGTCGAAATAAGCCGGAACCGTGCGGCTGGAGGGTTGCCAAGCCTCCTCCATCAGGGCGCGGAAGAATTGGTCATTGGCAGTAGCCGTCGTTGCGCCTGCATATTGCGGGTAGAGCGGGAAGAACAGGATGCGATCACAACCCGCGGCCACCATCTCGCGCACTTTGGATTTGGTTGAGGGGTTGCCGTAGCGCATACAGAAATCAACCATCACCTGATCGCCATAGCGCGCCTGCATCGCATCGCGCATCTTGGCGGTTTGGTCCTTTGTGATCGTCATCAGCGGGCTTTCGCCCTTGTCGTGGTTCCAGATCGACTTGTACGCCTCGCCCGAGCTGAAGGGCCGTTTGGTCAGAATGATCCCCTGCAGGATCGGCTGCCATTTCCATTTCGGATAGTCGATGACGCGCTGATCCGACAAGAACTCGTTCAGGTAACGGCGCATGGGCCAATAGGTATAGTCGTCCGGCGTGCCCAGATTGGCCAGCAGAATGCCGACGCGGCCCATTTTCACCTTCGGGTGGTCGGCAGGGGCATGGGCGGGGCGAGTGGCGTCAAACATGAGGGGCTTCCTGAATTTCTTTGTACTGGGCTGAGATAAACGGATTTGTCCAGTCGTCAATCGGTCAGTTTGCCCTCTTTTGTGCCCAGCGCTTCAGCAAGGCGGGTTTGGGCCGATCCAGGGCGCAGGGGCTTTTGCTGACTGTCATCAGGGGACCAGCCGGTCAGGCAAATCAGTTCATAGGTGGTGTTCAGCCGCCCTTCGGGCGTTGCAAAGTGATCGGCGTATATCTGCTGGGCGCGGTCAAAGACCTGCCGCCGAGTGGGGCGTTTGATGCGGTCGGTTAGGCTGTTGGTCTCGCCCATGGCGCGCAGGTCCTGCATCAGGTGGCGCAGGTCGCGGTATTCCGCCGTCAGTCGCGCCGTATCTGCCACCGGCAAGGCCAGCCCGGCCCGTTGCAGCAAGCCGCCCAGATCACGCAGTTCGCCCATCGGTGCGATACGTGGGCTGAGCCCGCCAGAGATTTCGATCTCGGCCTGACCCAATGCTGCGCGCAGTTCGTGCAGGGTTTCTCCGCCCAGACAGACCACCAGCAACAGCCCGTCAGGCTGCAGGGCCCGGTGGCATTGAATGAGTTGGCCGACAGGGTCGTTGGCCCAGTGCAGCGCCAACGCGTGGATCACCAGATCATGCGCGCCAGGGGTCAGGTTCAGCACCTCATCATCCGCCACGATCTGCGCTTTTGGCATCACATCTCGCCAGACATGGGCGAAGGGCGTCACCACAGCCGGAGCCGTAAAGGTTTTGTTAACCATGCTGAGTCGATCCTGAACCTCGTCCACGGCGGCGCGGTGCAAGAACAGCGCCTCGTCCCGCGCGCGGGCGCGATGCAGGGTCAGGGCCTTGCGGTCGAACAGAGAGGGTGCGTTGGAAGCAGGCAGTTTCATAGGGCGCAAGTATCGCATCTGGCCGCGGATTCAAACCGCCCTTCAGATGATCTATCCACCCCGCTGCATGGGGTGTGGAGAGCTGACCGAGTCCGATTTCGGCCTCTGCGGCCCCTGTTGGCGCGACACGCCCTTTATCGGAGGGGTGGTCTGCGAAAGCTGCGGAATGCCTCTGCCTGGTGAGGCAGATGGCCACCGTATTGAATGCGACGACTGTATGAAAACGCCCCGACCATGGCAGGACGGACGCTCGGCGCTGTTGTATGATGGTAAGGCACGGGGGCTGATCCTTGCGTTGAAACATGGCGACAGGCCGGAATTGGCACGTCCGGCGGCGCGGTGGATGGCGCAGGCGGGTCGAGATTTGTTCCGCGACGATATGTTGCTGGCCCCGGTACCTCTGCATTGGTCCCGATTGTTGAAACGGCGCTATAACCAGTCGGCCCTGCTGGCGCAGCATCTGGGGCGGCACACGAGGCTTGAGGTCTGCCCTGACCTGCTGATCCGATGCATCAAAACCCCGGTTCTGGATGGAAGAACCGCCGCGCAGCGGGCCGAGACGCTGGAAAACGCTATTGCGCCGCATCCCAAACGCTTAAACCGGATGCACGGGCGGGATGTGCTGTTGATGGATGACGTGATGACCTCGGGCGCGACGCTGGCGGCTTGTGCGCGAGTCTGTCTTGCGTCGGGCGCAAATCATATTTTCGTGTTGACCCTAGCGCGCGTTGCCAAGGATACCTAATTCGCGCAGGATTACGCGAAACCCGAAGGGACGACTTATGAAACCGGTTGAGATTTACACATCGCCTCTGTGCGGCTTCTGCCACGCCGCCAAACGCCTGCTGAAACAGAAAGGCGTCGAGTTCAAAGAGGTCGACGTTCTGATGCACCCCAAGCGCAAGCCCGAGATGATCAAACGTGCGGGCGGCAAACGCACCGTGCCGCAAATCTTCATAGGCACCCAGCACGTGGGTGGCTGCGATGACCTGTACGAGCTGGACCGTCAGGGCAAGCTGGACCGTCTGCTGGCGGCATGAAGACTGCGCTGCTGCAGATCACCTCGTCGGATGATCCGTCTTATAATCTGAACATGGTGCGCGCCCTGATGGCCGAGGCTGCCGGGCAGGGCGCGCAGTTCATTCTGACGCCCGAGGTGACGAATTGTGTGTCTAATTCCACCACGCGCCAGCGCGAGGTTCTGCAGCACGAGGAAGACGACCAGACGCTGGCGGGCCTGCGCGATCAGGCCGCCGCGCTGGGCGTTTGGCTGCTGATCGGCTCGCTTGGGATCAAGATGCATGACGCCGATGGGCGCTTTGCCAACCGATCCTACATGATCGACCCGCAAGGGCAGATCGTGGCGCGCTATGACAAGATCCATATGTTCGACGTGCAGGTCTCAGACTCCGAGACCTTCCGCGAATCGAAAAACTACCGCCCCGGCGACCGGGCGGTGATTGCGCAGACCGATTTCGGCAAGGTCGGCATGGCCATCTGCTACGACATACGCTTTCCGCATCTGTTTGCCGCCTTGGCGCAGAGCGGGGCGCGGATTCTGACCGTTCCGGCGGCATTTTCGCCGGTCACCGGCAAGGCGCACTGGGAATCGCTGCTGCGCGCACGGGCGATTGAAAACGGAGCCTGGGTACTGGCCCCGGCGCAAACCGGCGCGCATCCGAAAACCCGTGGCAAGACCCGCCACACCCACGGTCACAGCATGGTTGTGGCCCCATGGGGAGAGGTCGTCATCGACGCAGGCACCGATCCGGGCATTCACATTTTCGATTTGGATGATAGTTCTGTGACAGAGGCGCGCCGCCGCGTGCCCTCATTGACGCACCTGCGGGCTTTTGACGGCCCCTGATCCAGAGCCGGACCCAATGACGGACGACACCAATGCCCTTGCGGTCACGCTGTTCAGCGAGATCCTGACCGCCGACCAGCTATTGCGCAACCGACTAAGCCGGGTGCTGCCCAAGGGCATGGAAATCTCGCATTTCTCGGTGCTGAACCATCTGGTGTTTGTCGGCGATGAACGCACACCGGCGCAACTGGCCAGCACCTTCCATGTGACGCGTGGGGCGATGACCAACACTTTGGCCAAGTTGGAATGGGCCGGATACATCCACATCCGCCCCGACTGGGACGACGCTCGCCGCAAGATGGTCGCCATCAGCCCAGCCGGTCGCCGCGCCCGCGATCAGGCGATTTCCTCGATTGCGCCGCTAATCAACCGCGTGGTCGGAGAGTTAGGGTTGGAGCGGGTGCGCAGCACGTTGCCTGTTCTGCGGGATTTGAGGTTGCAGTTGGAGGGGGAGTAGCCTCACCCCGGCTTCACACTCGCCGTCACAAAATTCACGCTTAGATCGCGGTCCGAGATCGACCAGCTCCACAGGATAGGGTTGAAGACGAACCCCTTGCGGTCCACTGGCTCCAGCCCGGCTTGGCGCAGCAGGTCGAACAGCTCATCGGGGGTGATGAACTTGTTCCACTCATGCGTGCCGCGCGGCAGCCAGCGCATGACGACTTCGGCCCCGAAGATGGCCATCGCATAGGATTTTGGGTTGCGGTTTATGGTCGAACATACCTGCAACCCGCCGGGTTTCAGCAACTGTTGTGTTGCGGTGAGATAACCCAGAGGGTCGGCCACGTGTTCGACCACCTCCATATTCAGCACCACGTCGAATTGCTCGCCCGCAGCGGCCATGTCCTCGGCGGTGGTGTGGCGATAATCGATCTCAAGCCCCGACTGCTCGGCATGAATGCGGGCGACGGGTAGATTGCGCTCGGCGGCGTCTGCGCCCACGACCGTCGCGCCCAGACGCGCCATCGGTTCGCTCAGCAGCCCGCCGCCGCAACCGATATCAAGCAGGCGCAGGCCCTCGAAAGGTTTCGTAGCCGTCAGATCGCGGTCAAATTCACCCGCAATCTGCTGTGTGATATAGTCCAGACGGCACGGATTGAGCATGTGCAAGGGTTTGAATTTCCCATGGGGGTCCCACCATTCTGCGGCCATCGCCTCGAATTTTGCGATCTCGGACGGGTCCACCGTGTTCGGATGCGCTTGCATTCCTGTCTCCGTGTGCTCTTTTACGTTTAAAGACTATATAGGGCCCTAATGGATAAGTACCCGGACCAAAAGCGCGCAGTTCAATATCTGTACCCGCCGATCGACCCGTTCGATCAGCGGATGGTCGATGTGGGCGACGGGCACCGTATTTATATGGAGCAATGCGGCAATCCCGAAGGGCTGCCAGTTGTGATCCTGCATGGCGGCCCCGGTGGCGGGTGTAGCCCGGCGATGCGGCGCTATTTCGATCCGCGTGTGTTTCGGGTGATTCTGTTTGATCAGCGCGGGTGCGGGCGGTCGCGGCCGCATGCCTCGGTGGTGGACAACACGACGTGGGATCTGGTGGATGACATCGAGCGTCTGCGGACGTTGCTGGATATCGACGACTGGACGGTGTTTGGCGGCAGCTGGGGCGCGACGCTGGCGTTGGTCTATGCGCAGGCGCATCCGGACCGGGTGAACCGGCTGGTGCTGCGCGGTGTGTTTCTGGCGACGCAGGCCGAGCTGGATTGGTTCTATGGCGGCGGCGCGGGCAAGTTCTGGCCCGAGCAATGGGCGAAATTCACCGCTCTGTTGACCGAGGATGAGTTGTCGGACACTATAGGTGCCTATCACAAACGCCTATTCTCGGGCGATCGTGCGACGGAAATCCTGTATGCGCGGGCTTGGTCGGCGTGGGAAAATGCGCTGGCGTCGATTCATTCGCACGGGTCCACCGGCGAAAGCCCCGGAGAATACGCGCGCGCCTTTGCGCGGCTTGAGAATCACTATTTCACCCATGGGGCTTTCCTTGAGAAAGACGGGCAGATTCTGGATCAGATGGATCGGATCGCCCATATCCCCGGCCATATCGTGCAGGGGCGCTATGACATGATCTGCCCGCCGCAGGCCGCTTGGTCTTTGGCCGAACGCTGGCCCAATGCCGAGCTCAAGATGGTGCGCCAAGCAGGTCATGCCTTGTCCGAACCCGGCATCAGCGCCGAGCTGGTGCGGATCATGGACCGTGTAGCGGAGGGCATCGCATGACCCGGATGGACCGTCGTGCTTTATTCGCCTCGGGTGCTGCGGCGGCATTGCTGGCGGCCACAGGGGCCTCGCTGGCGGATACGCCCAAAAAGGGCGGGACGCTGCGACTGTCCGTACCGCGCGATGACAGTTTGGAACAGGTGGCGCGCGGGGCCGTCTTTGATACCCTGACCGAGATTGCGCCCGATGGCACCCTGCGCGGCGAATTGGCGACCGGGTGGCACACGGATGCGGATGCGCGGGTCTGGAGCTTTGATCTGCGGGCTGATGTGGCATTTCATGACGGTGCGGCGCTGAATGTGGCGGATGTGGTGTCGGTGCTGCAACAGGTCGGACGGGCCGAAGCTCTGACGCCGAATTCGGTGCGGCTGGAGCTGGCCGAGGCGAATCCCGGCCTGCCTTTCCTGTTGGCCGATACGCGGTTCGTCATCACGCGCGATGGGCAGGGCGTGACGCCTTTGCGCACCGCCAATGGCACAGGATGCTACCGGGTGGAACGGGCCGAGGATGATCGGCATTTTCTTGGCCGCCGGGTGTCGGACCACTATAAGGACGGACAGGCCGGTTGGGCCGATGCGCTTGAGGTTATTGTGATCCCTGACGCCAAAGTTCGGGCCGAGGCGTTGCGTGACGGTTATGTGGACGTGGCGGCGCTGCCCGACAGCGATGACCTGAAGGATCAGCGCGGCCTGCGGTACCACCCCAGTCAGGACGACATGGCGCTGGCCGTGGCCGGACAGGTGGGAATGCCGCGCCAGATCGGGGGGCGTGCGCTGGACGATGGGCGCATTGCAGAACGGTGGTGGCTGGCCTGACCTGATCACGTTTCACGCCGGGGGTTGCAGACTCGGCAACTCCTGCGTATATGCAGTTGCAACAGCGGCGCGTTGGACTTCTGGTCCAAGGCTCCACCGGAAAATACGACGGGCCGCGCGCCCGTTTTTTTGTGCCCGATTGAAGGGTAGAGACCTGAATGACAAACGACCTAATAGCCAAAGCAGCCATCGACCGGCGACTGGCCGAGATCATCACCCCCGTGATCGAGGATCTGGGGTATGAGCTTGTCCGTATCCGCCTGATGAGCGGCAAGACCACCACGCTGCAGATCATGGCCGATAAGCCCGATGGCGGCATCGAAGTGGATGACTGCGCCGAGATTTCCAACGCCGTCAGCGCTTCGCTGGATGTCGAGGACCCGATTCTGGACGCCTATACGCTTGAGGTGTCGAGCCCCGGTATCGACCGGCCTCTGACCCGTCTCAAGGATTTTGAGATGTTCGAAGGCTATGAGGCCAAGATCGAAACCGCCGAGCTGATCGACGGCCGTCGCCGCTTTAAGGGCGAATTGGCCGGGATCGAAGGGGATGAGGTTCTGATCAACATCCCCGAAGGGTCTGAGACGATCACAATCGGTCTGCAATTCGACTGGTTGAGCGACGCCAAGCTGGTTTTGACCGATGACCTGATCAAGGAAATGCTGCGCCAGCGCAAAGACGCCGGTGCCCTGAACGAAAACGCTTTCGACGAGATTGAGACCGAAGGGTCCGAAGAGGAGACGAACTGATGGCAATCACCTCAGCCAACCAGCTGGAGCTGCTGCAGACCGCCGAGGCCGTGGCCCGCGAAAAGATGATCGACCCCGGTCTGGTTGTCGAAGCGATGGAAGAATCGCTCGCCCGTGCCGCCAAGAGCCGCTACGGCGCCGAGATGGACATCCGCGTGTCCATCGACCGCAAGACCGGCAAGGCGACCTTTACCCGCGTCCGCACCGTGGTTGAGGATGAAGAGCTTGAGAACTATCAGGCCGAGTTCACCGTCGAGCAGGCCAAGCAGTATATGGAAAACCCTGAGGTCGGTGACGTTTTCGTCGAAGAAGTGCCGCCGGTCGAAATGGGCCGGATCGCGGCGCAATCGGCCAAGCAGGTGATCCTGCAGAAGGTCCGCGAAGCGGAACGTGATCGTCAGTACGAAGAGTTCAAGGATCGCGCAGGCACCATCATCAACGGTGCGGTCAAGCGCGAAGAATTTGGCAATGTCATCGTCGATTTAGGCGGTGCCGAGGCTGTTCTGCGCCGCAATGACAAGATCGGCCGCGAAAGCTATCGCCCCAACGACCGCGTGCGCGCCTACATCAAAGAGGTTCGCCGCGAGGTTCGTGGTCACCAGATATTCCTGTCGCGCACCGCACCGGAATTCATGGCCGAGCTGTTCAAGATGGAAGTGCCGGAGATTTATGACGGCATCATCGAGGTTAAGGCCGTGGCCCGCGACCCCGGTTCGCGCGCCAAGATCGCCGTGATCTCTTATGACGGCTCGATCGACCCTGTGGGTGCCTGCGTTGGTATGCGCGGCAGCCGTGTGCAGGCGGTTGTGAACGAGCTGCAGGGTGAAAAGATCGACATCATCCCGTGGAACGAAGATCAGCCGACCTTCCTTGTGAACGCGCTTCAGCCTGCCGAAGTTTCTAAGGTGGTTCTGGACGAAGAAGCCGGTAAAATCGAAGTTGTGGTGCCTGAGGAGCAGCTCTCGCTGGCAATCGGCCGCCGCGGACAGAACGTGCGTCTGGCCAGCCAGCTGACCAATCTGGACATCGACATCATGACCGAGGCCGAAGAATCGGCACGTCGCCAGAAGGAATTCGAAGCCCGCACCCAGCTGTTCATGGAGACGCTGGATCTGGATGAATTCTTCGCGCAATTGCTGGTTTCCGAAGGCTTTACGAACCTTGAAGAGGTCGCCTATGTCGAGATCGACGAGCTGCTGGTGATCGACGGCGTCGATGAAGGCACCGCGCAGGAATTGCAGACCCGCGCGCGTGAATTCCTGGAAGCACAGGCCAAGGCGGCCCTGGATGCCGCTCGCGCGCTTGGCGCTGAGGACAGCCTTATTGAATTCGAAGGCCTCACACCCCAGATGGTAGAGGCGCTGGCCAAGGATGACGTGAAGACGCTGGAAGACTTCGCCACCTGCGCCGACTGGGAACTGGCCGGTGGCTGGACCACAGTCGACGGCGAGCGTATCAAGGATGATGGTGTACTTGAGCCTTTCGGCGTGACGCTGGAAGAGGCACAGGATTTGGTCATGACGGCACGCATCATGCTGGGCTGGGTTGATCCGGCCGAGCTGGAGCAGGCGGACGAAGAAGCCGAAGTCGAAGAGGAGGCCGAGGCCTGATCTCAGGGCCTCGGGGTTGCTGACATGGGTCGCGGTGGCGTCCATAAGGATCGGTCGGACGGACCCGAACGCAAGTGCATCGCCACGGGCGAGGTTCAGCCCAAATATGGACTGATCCGCTTTGTAATGGGTCCGGACGGTCAGGTCTTTGCCGATGTTGCGGCGAAATTGCCGGGGCGCGGGGTCTATGTGGCGGCGGATCGCGCCGCGCTGGACAAGGCCGTTGGCAAAAAGCTGTTCTCGCGCGGGTTCAAGACGCAGGCGACTGCGCAAACGGACTTGGCGGATGAGGTTGAAAAGCAAGTCGCGCGGCGGGTGATCGAGTTGATTAGCCTGGCGCGCAAGTCCGGTGACGCGGTCGCTGGGTATGAAAAGGTCAAGACGTGGCTGGACCGGGAAGAGGCTCAGGTACTGATTCAGGCCAGCGATGGATCGGGGCGCGGCAAGTCGAAACTCAGCACGCCGCACTTCGGAAAATACATCGGATGGCTGACAGCGCACGAGTTGGGGGCGGCATTTGGGCGCCAAACCGTGATTCATGCGGCGCTGGCCTCTGGCGGACTCGCCAAACGTGTTGTAGAGGAAGCGCAGCGCCTGCGTGGCTTGCGCGAAACGGATGACGGCGGCAAGGGCCGCACGGAAGGGTAAGAAGCTTTATGAGCGATAGTGACGGCAAAAAGACATTGGGTCTTCGTGGCGGGGCACGCCCCGGAAATGTGAAACAGAGTTTCAGCCACGGACGCACCAAGAATGTCGTGGTGGAAACCAAACGCAAACGCGTGGTGGTCCCCAAGCCGGGTGCCGGAAAGCCGGGTGGCGGAGCAACGCCCTCGGGCGATCCGTCGCGCCGTCCTGCCGGGATCTCCGACGCCGAAATGGCACGCCGGATGAAGGCGCTGCAGGCCGCCAAGGCGCGCGAGGCCGAAGAGGCCGCCGCCCGCGAGGCTGCTGAAAGAGCGCGTGAAGAAGAACGCGCCCGTCGCCGTGCCGAGCAGGAAGCCAAGGAACGCGAACAGCGCGAGGCCGAAGAGAAAGCCCGCGCCAAGGCCGAAGAGGAAGAGCGCAAGCGCAAAGAGGCAGAAGAAGCTGCCAAACGCGCGGCTGCCGCCCCGGCCCCGGAAGAGCCTAAAGCGGCCCGCAGCCCGGCCAGCAAGCCTGCGCCTGCGGCTGCTCCGCGCAAGCAGGACCGCGAGCGTGATCAGCGTGGTCGTGGCAAAGGCCGCGACGACAACCGCCGTTCGGGCAAGCTGACACTGGGTCAGGCCACTGGTGGCGAGGGCAACCGCCAACGCTCGATGGCTGCGATGAAGCGCAAGCAAGAGCGCGCGCGTCAGAAAGCCATGGGTGGTTCGGTTGAACGTGAAAAGGTGATCCGCGACGTTCAGTTGCCCGAGGCGATCATGGTCTCGGAACTGGCCAACCGTATGGCCGAGCGTGTGGCTGACGTTGTCAAATCGCTGATGCAGATGGGCATGATGGTCACGCAGAACCAGACCATCGACGCTGACACTGCGGAACTGATCATCGAAGAATTTGGCCACAAGGTCACACGTGTTTCGGACTCAGACGTGGAAGACGTCATCAAAGAGGTCGAAGACAGCGAAGACGATCTGCAGCCGCGTCCGCCGGTCATCACCATCATGGGTCACGTTGACCACGGTAAGACCTCGCTGTTGGACGCAATCCGCGACGCGCGCGTTGTTGCCGGTGAGGCCGGGGGCATTACCCAGCATATCGGCGCCTATCAGGTGAAAACCGAAGGCGGCACCACGCTGACCTTCCTGGACACTCCGGGCCACGCAGCGTTTACATCGATGCGCTCGCGCGGTGCTCAGGTCACGGATATCGTGGTTCTGGTGGTTGCGGCGGATGACGCCGTGATGCCCCAGACGATCGAGGCGATCAACCACGCCAAAGCGGCCGGCGTGCCGATGATCGTGGCGATCAACAAGGTCGACAAGCCAGATGCGAATCCGGACAAGGTGCGTACCGATCTGCTGCAGCATGAAGTGATCGTCGAGAAAATGTCAGGTGAGGTTCAGGACGTTGAAGTCTCTGCTATCACCGGTCAGGGTCTGGATGAGCTGCTGGAGGCCATCGCGCTGCAATCCGAGATTCTGGAGCTGAAAGCCAACCCCGACCGCGCCGCCCAAGGTGCCGTGATCGAGGCGCAGCTGGACGTGGGCCGTGGCCCCGTCGCCACCGTTCTGGTTCAGACCGGCACGCTGCGTCAGGGCGATATCTTCGTTGTGGGTGAGCAATACGGTAAGGTCCGTGCGCTGATCAACGACAAGGGCGACCGCGTGAAGGAAGCTGGCCCCTCGGTTCCGGTCGAGGTTCTGGGTCTGAACGGCACACCCGAAGCGGGCGACGTTCTGAACGTGACCGAGACCGAAGCACAAGCCCGTGAGATCGCCGAATACCGCGAACAGGCCGCCAAGGACAAACGTGCTGCCGCTGGCGCTGCAACGACCCTTGAGCAGCTGATGCAGAAGGCCAAGGAAGACGAGAACGTCAACGAACTGCCAATTCTGATGAAAGCAGACGTTCAGGGCTCGGCTGAGGCCATCGTTCAGGCGATGGAGAAAATCGGCAACGATGAGGTACGCGTGCGCGTGCTGCATTCTGGCGTTGGTGCGATTACCGAGACTGATGTCGGCCTTGCCGAAGCATCCGGTGCACCTATCCTCGGCTTCAACGTCCGTGCGAACGCCTCGGCGCGGAACACTGCGAACCAGAAGGGTGTGGAAATCCGCTATTACTCGGTGATCTATGACCTCGTGGATGACGTGAAAGCGGCAGCCTCGGGCCTGCTGAGCGCCGAGATCCGCGAAAAGTTCATCGGTTATGCCGAGATCCGCGAAGTCTTCAAGGTCACCGGCGTCGGCAAGGTTGCTGGCTGTCTGGTCACCGAGGGTGTGGCCCGTCGTTCCGCGGGCGTCCGCCTGCTGCGCGACAACGTGGTGATTCACGAAGGCACGCTGAAGACGCTCAAGCGCTTCAAAGACGAAGTGGCCGAGGTTCAGTCGGGTCAGGAATGCGGTATGGCGTTCGAAAACTACGACGATATCCGCGCGGGCGACGTGATCGAAATCTTCGAGCGCGAAGAGGTCACGCGGACGCTAGATTGATCCGCTACGGTAAAGAAATCAGAAAACAGCGGTCCTTTGGGCCGCTGTTTTTCTTTTGGGGGGTTACAGCGACGAAATTCGGGGCTTTCTGGGTACATTTAGTGCACTCAAGCAAAGCATCCTTGGTCTCGTTCCAATCAACACTCACCTGAATTCGACAGGGCGAGGCATAGTTGTCCTAAACATATAGACACTGGATGCCTGGGTCTGATTTGTTACGCGTAAAGACCGAGAACGTGCAACTGCTATCGGCCGGGAAGAGATCGGTTGACGTCTTTGGTTTGATATAACTCGGAGATTCAATTGATGCGTTTTCTTGCGGTATTCCTCTTCTTCATCGCGCTGTCCGTTGGGCCGTCTGCTGCGCACGAACGGTTTGCTTTGGTGATCGGCAATGCCGGTTACACAAGTGTCCCGGCGCTTGATAATCCTGTGAACGATGCGCGCCTGATGAGCGATGAGTTACGGGGCGCAGGATTTGAGGTCACGACGCTGACGGATGGGAGCCTTGATGAGATGACGGGTGAAGTTGATACGTTTGCCAGCAAGGTACGTGCGGCGGGTTCCGAGGCGCTGGCTGTGTTCTACTTCGCGGGGCACGGCGTACGCAGTGATGGTTTCAACTATCTTCTTCCCCTTGATGTAAACATTCGGTCCGAGGCCGACATTGCAGGTCAAGCTGTTCCGGCAGAATGGGTTCTGGACCGCATTCATACACCACAGGCGGTTAGCGTTATGATTTTGGATGCCTGTCGCGACAATCCATTTGGTGGCAAAGCGGACGTGAATCTGGATGTAGGTGACGGGCTTGCACGTATGACTGCGCGCACCAACAATCTGATCGCGTATGCGACAGGGCCCGGCGAAGTTGCCTTGGACGGGACCGGAACAAACAGCCCTTACACCGCCGCGATTGCGCGTGCCATCAGAACCTCGGGCCGGCCTTTGGAACAGATGTTCGAAGAGGTGCGCACGGATGTGATCAGTGAAACGGATGGCATCCAGACCCCTTGGGCACGGTCGTCGTTGAATATAACGATCGGTATGAAAGACCCAACAGCGTCGCAATAGGGAAAACAGCCGTGATCAGCACGTCAGGGCAAGGCAGATAGTTACCGAATTTATCCCAAACCCCGACCGTATCCCTAACGCGGTGCTGCCAAGAACGTCGCCGGATGCATGATGATGTCAAAATGCTGCACCCCGTTTTGCAGATCGAAGCTGACCGAATGCCCGGCCTTTCGAAGCAACTCGGCATAGTCTCGGCTTTGACGGATGAATTCGGGTGTGTCGCGCTCACCCACGGTCACGCGATAGCGGGGGCCGGGGGCCGGGAGGTGTCGGATGGGCGACAGGTCGTGCACCTCAACTGGCGTCAGTTGTAAGGGTTCGTTCACAGGCGTTAGACTGATCGGTTCCAGATCATAGACGCCGCTGATCAGGATCACGTCGCGCACCCGCAGCCCCGCGCGGGCCAGCGCATCGGCTGAGGTCGCCATGACCATACTCGCCAGTTGCGCCCCTGCACTGTGGCCGGACAGGGTGACTCGTGACGGATCAAACCCCAAGTCAGGCGCGTTGGCGGCTAACCAAAGCAGGGCGTTTCGGCACTCGTCGATCATGTCAACGATCCGCGCATCTGGGGCCAGTGTGTAATTGAGAGTCGCAAAGGAGTACTCGGCTTCAACCAACGCAGGGGCCATCATTGCCGATTCGCGCTGACTTAGGGCTTGCCAGTATCCTCCGTGGATGAACACATGCAGTGGCGCACCTGCGCCTTTCGCGGGGAAGAAATCCAGAACCTGTGCGGTACTGTCCCCGTATGAAACGTTGCCGATCACATCCATCTGCGCCCGGTACTGCGCACTGAGCGCGGCGTAACTGTTCAGATAGGGTGTCAAGTCGCCGCCGATCATCGACCGGGGAGAGTATTCCTGATCCAGTTCGGCCTGGGTGAAACCTCGGTACAGCATGGGCTACTCCTGATCCGCATACATCAATTCGGTGCGCACATCGTAGAGATCATGAAAGAACCGCAAATCCAAGGCTTTGCGCAGGAAGGACACGCCGCTGGACCCGCCAGTGCCGGGTTGGTTTCCAATTACACGCTCGACCGCGGTGACATGGTCAAAGCGCCAGCGCTGGAACAGCGATTCCACATCCATCAGTTTTTCGGCCAGCGCATACAGATCCCAGTGCTTGTCCGTGTTGCGGAACACTTGCACCCACAGTTTCACAACACGCAGATCTCCTGAATAGGGCTGCGCATAGTCGCGGTTCAGCAGGTCATCGGGAACATCAAATCCCTGCCGCGCCATCATCTGCAGCACTTCGTCATAGAGCGAAGGTTTGGTCAGCGCGGCGGTCAGCATCTGCATCACTTCGGGGTCATGTGCGTGCACTTTCAGGGTCGCGGCGTCCTTGTTGCCCAGAATGAACTCGATCTGTCGGTAGCCATAGCTTTGGAACCCCGATGAGCTGCCAAGGGCCTGCCGGAAGGTCATGTAATCGGCCGGGGTCATGGTCAGCAGGGTTTCCCACGCGGCGATCAACTGCCGCTGGATTGCCTTCACCCGGTCAAGGTTTTTCATTGCCGGGCCGAAGTCGTCCTGTTGCAGAAAGTGGCGCACCTCGACCAGTTGGTGGTGCATCAGCTTCAGCCACAACTCGCTGACCTGATGGATGATGATGAAAAGCATCTCATCGGGTTGGGCCGGGTCTTGAAAGGTTTTCTGCAGGTTCAACAGCGTCTTGAGCTGAAGGAAGTCACCATAGCTCTTGCGGTGCGTCTGGGTGAAATCGGTCACAAGGGATGCTTCGATCCCACGTTCCAGATATCTGTCAGTCTTGTCGCTCATGACGCCCCCTTGATGCGGTATTTCGCACCTGTCTAAGGCGTCATTTTGCAACTATCCAGCGCGTCAGGTCCAGTCTAGCACCACCTTGCCCGATTGGCCGGATTTCATCGCGGCGAAGCCGTCGGCAAAGTCGTCGACTTTCATTTGGTGCGTAATCACCCGGCTGACATCCAGACCGTTCTGCAGCATGGCGATCATCTTGTACCAGGTCTCGAACATCTCACGGCCATAGACGCCCTTGATGGTGATCGCTTTGAACACGATGCGCGACCAGTCCACAGGGGATTTTCCGGGCGGAATCCCCAGCAGAGCGATCTTG
The DNA here is from genome assembly GCF_059613525.1 of Ruegeria sp. SATB045. Classification (NCBI taxonomy): domain Bacteria; kingdom Pseudomonadati; phylum Pseudomonadota; class Alphaproteobacteria; order Rhodobacterales; family Roseobacteraceae; genus Ruegeria; species Ruegeria sp. SATB045. The sequence continues at coordinate 81,540 of NZ_JBXWSR010000001.1, forward strand.
CCGCCCATCACCAGTGCCTCGACCATCTGGTCCAGCGCGGCTTGCGAACCGGACATTTCCAGGCCCACATCGAACCCCTGCGTCATACCAAGATCCGCGATGACATCTTGCAGGTCTTCATTCGAGACATCGACGCTCCGCACGGGCGGAACCACATGCTCGGCCAGTTTCAGGCGGTCGGGATTGATATCGGTGATCACCACATGGCGTGCACCGGCATGGCGGGCCACGGCTGCCGCCATTATGCCGATGGGGCCAGCGCCGGTGATCAGAACATCCTCGCCCAGCAAATCAAAGCTGAGCGCGGTGTGAACGGCATTGCCCAACGGATCGAGGATGGCCCCGATCTCATCCGGGATATCGTCGGGCAGCGGCACCACGTTAAAGGCGGGCAGCTTCAGGTATTGGGCAAAGGCACCCTGTTCGTTCACGCCAATTCCGCGCGTGCCGGGGTCCAGATGGAACTTGCCCGCGCGGCTTTGGCGACTGTCGTTGGTGATCAGATGCCCCTCGCCCGAGCATCTTTGACCGACTGCCAGACCGGTCACGTTGCGCCCCAATTCCACGATCTCACCGGCGAATTCATGGCCAGTGATCATAGGAACCGGCACCGTGGCCGAGGCCCATTCATCCCAGTTCCAGATATGAATGTCGGTGCCGCAGATGCCAGTCTTGTTGATGCGGATCAGAACTTCATCCGGGCCGATCTCGGGTACCGGGGCCTGTACCATCCACAGCCCCTCTTCGGGTTTGGATTTCTCAAGCGCTTTCATGGTGTTGGGTCGCATCGGATTACTCCCACAAATCGGTCGACAGGTATTTCAACCCGCTGTCACACATCACAATCGCAACGCAGCCGCCCTTTTCCGGGCCGCGCAGCAGCTGGATCGCGCCGGCGAGGTTCGCACCTGCCGAGTAGCCCGCGAAAATGCCTTCGGTTCGGGCCAGTAACCGCGCCCCATCCCGCGCCGCGTCGCCTGACACGGACAGATGCCCTGCCAAAGAGGTGCCGTTCAGATGAACCAGATCACCCATTGCGTATCCGCCACCCTGAATTGGGTGATCGGGGTTGGTGATGGCTTCGCCAGCGATGGCCCGTGCGCCTTCGGGTTCCACGGCATAGCAGCGTACGCCATGCGGCGTCAGATAGGCGGCGGCCCCGGCCAGAGTACCGCCAGAGCCCGCAAAATCGCAAAAGGCCGTGACGGTGCCGCCGGATTGCTCCCAGATTTCGGGTCCAGTGCCGGTTGCGTGGGATTTGGGATTGCCGGAATGGCCGAATTGATCGGCCCGGAAGGCGTTACGCTCGGCCGTGATGCGTTGCGCGGCCTCGTCCACCAACGCCAAATCCGCGCCCGAAACCTCGCCGGGTTTGCTGCCCTCGGCTTGCGGCACGATCACAACTTCTGCCCCAAGGGCGCGCATCATCCGCGCCCGCTCGACCGAGTTTCCCGCGCTCATCACCGCAACAAAAGGATGCCCCAGAATACCGCAGACAATCGCCAACCCGGTGCCCATGTTGCCCGAGGTCAGCTCAACGACCGTCTGCCCCGTTGATAGGGTGCCATCTGCGCGGGCCAGTTCGATGATTGACCTTGCGGCGCGGTCCTTTTTCGAGAACCCCGGCAACAGGTAATCCAGCTTGGCCAGAATGCGGCCATCTAGACCTAGGTGCTGACAAACCCGCGACAGGTCTACAAGCGGGGTATTCCCAATCGCGTCGATTACTGAGGGCAGGATCACGAAATCACTCCCAATTCCTTGCCGACCTTGCCAAACGCAGCCAAGGCGCGGTCCAACTCGTCGCGGGTCAACGCTGCATTCATCTGGGTTCTGATCCGCGCCTGCCCGCGAGGGACAACCGGGAAGAAAAAGCCCGAGACATAGACACCCTCGTCAAACAGCCTGTTGGCCATCTCCTGCGCCAGCGTCGCCTCACCCAGCATCACCGGGATGATCGGGTGTTCGCCGGGCAGCAGGTCAAAGCCCAGTTTTTCCAGACCTTCCCGCCAGTAATTTGCGTTTTCAAACAGCCGAGTACGCAGGTCCGCACCTTCTTCGACAAGGCGAATGGCCTCAAGCCCGGCTGCGACAATCGACGGCGGCAGCGAGTTCGAGAACAGATAGGGCCGCGCCCGCTGCCGCAGCAGGTCGATCACTGGCTGCGGCCCGGCGATATAACCGCCGATTGCCCCCCCAAGTGCCTTGCCCAAGGTTCCCGTCAGAATATCCACCTCGACACCGAAATGATCCGGCGTACCCGCCCCGTTTGGCCCCATGAAGCCGGTCGAGTGGCAGTCATCCACCATGACAATGGCGTCGTATTCCTTGGCCAGCCGTGTGATTTCGGGCAGGTTCGCCAGATAGCCGTCCATGGAGAACACGCCGTCTGTCGCGATCATGACATGGCGCGCGCCCTCGTTGCGGGCGTGTTTCAGCGTCTCTTCCAGTTCTCTCATGTCATTATTGGCATAGCGGTAACGTTTCGCTTTGCACAGCCGCACGCCATCGATGATCGAGGCATGGTTCAAGCTGTCCGAGATAATAGCGTCCTCGGGGCCCAGCAGCGGCTCGAACAGCCCGCCATTGGCGTCAAAACAGGCGGCAAACAGGATCGCGTCATCCTTGTTGAGGAATTGCGCCAGCTTCTGCTCCAACTCGCGATGAATATCCTGCGTGCCGCAGATGAACCGGACCGAGGCCATGCCGAACCCTTTGGGCTCCATCGCGCCGATGGCCGCGTCGATCAGGGCCGGATGATCGGCCAGACCCAGATAGTTGTTGGCGCACAGGTTGATGACCTGCCGGTCGCCCACCGTAATTTCACCGCCCTGAGGCGAGGTGATCATGCGTTCGCGTTTATACAGACCCTCGGATTCGATCTGCGCAAGGGTATCCGAGATGTGAGTCAGGAATGCATCTGCCATGGCGGTCTCCGTTACTGTGAGTCGCACGTCTAACATAACGGAAAAGATTCCCAAATGGGGGAATTACAGTATTTGAGAAAAAAATCCGTGAAGTCGGATTTTTCTGAGATTAGGCGTTTTTGACAATCAAAAAGACGCGGGCGGGACCGTCGGCAGCAATCGAATGCGTGACATCCGCCGCGTAGCAGGCGGTATCTCCTTGCTGCAGGTCACGGGTAGCGGTGCCCGAGGTTATGCGCACTGCACCATCCAGAACGGTCAGCTGTTCCTGCGCGCCCCGTGCATGAGGTTGGCTGTTCAAAGCACCGTCAGTGTCAAAAGCGATGTCATAAACTTCATGCCCGCCAGCCTCTTCGGGCGGAGATAGAATACGGATACGGCAGTTTTGGCCCATATTGTCGATGCTGGGCACCTCGGCCTTGCGCAGAACTTCGATATGGTCCGAGGTTTGCCCGGCATCCAGCAACCCCGCGAAATCCACCTGCAGCGCGCGGGTCAGGTTCCACAGCGTCGAGATGGTGGGGCTGCTTTCGCCGCGTTCGATCTGGCTGACCATGGATCGGGACACGCCGCTCAGATTGGCCACGGCTTCCAGAGACAGGCCCTTGGCGCGGCGGGCCTCTTTCAGGCGGGCGGGCAGGCGTGTCAGGATATCGTCTGTGTTTTCCGTCATGGCGGAATCTGATGCGCTTTTCGCGATGGGTTGTCAATTCTGCTTGTGACGGGACGTCCCATGGGACAGCCTGACGGCACAGATGCATAGTGCCGCCAAATCCAATTGGGAGAAGAGACATGAAAGATATCGTCATTCTGGATGGGGCCCGCACGGCTGTTGGGACATTTGGCGGGGCGCTGGCCTCGACCGCGCCGATTGACCTGGCGACCGTTGTGACCGAAGCCGCGATGGAGAAGTCGGGTGTTGAGGGGGCTCAGATCGGCAACGTCGTGTTCGGCCATGTGATCAACACCGAGCCGCGCGACATGTACCTGTCGCGTGCGGCGGCGAAACAGGCGGGTATCCCAGTTGAAACCCCCGCGATGAACGTGAACCGTCTGTGTGGTTCGGGAGCGCAGGCGATTGTGTCGGCGGTGCAGTCGCTGATGCTGGGCGATGCCGAATTTGCCGTGGCCGGTGGTGCTGAGAGCATGTCGCGCAGCCCCTACATCCTGCAGCAGGCGCGCTGGGGTGCAAAGATGGGCGATATCAAATCGCTGGACATGATGCTGGGTGCGCTGAACTGCCCCTTTGGCACCGGTCATATGGGTGTCACGGCTGAGAACGTCGCGGATGAGCACCAAGTCACGCGCGAGCAGATGGATGAGTTCGCCCTGACCAGCCAGACCCGCGCCGCTGCTGCGATTAAGGCCGGATATTTCCAAAGCCAGATCACGCCGGTTCAGGTCAAGGTCAAGCGCGACATGGTCGATTTCATGGTCGACGAGCATCCCAAGGCGACCTCGATCGAAGCACTGGCCGGTCTGCGCCCCGCGTTCAAGAAGGATGGTCGGGTGACAGCAGGCAATGCGTCGGGCATCAATGACGGTGCGGCGGCGATGGTTCTGGCCACGGCTGACGCGGCTGAAAAGGCGGGTTTGAAGCCCAGGGCGCGTATTCTGGGGTACGGCCACGCCGGAGTGCGCCCCGAGGTGATGGGCATTGGTCCGGTGCCAGCGGTGCAAAACCTGTTGGCCCGCACTGGTCTGTCGGTCGAAGATTTCGATGTGATCGAAAGCAACGAAGCCTTTGCCTCGCAGGCGCTGGCCGTGAACAAAGAGCTGGGTCTGGACGCTGCCAAGGTGAATCCGAATGGTGGCGCGATTGCGTTGGGTCACCCTGTTGGGGCAACCGGGGCGATCATCACGCTGAAAGCTCTGTACGAGCTGGAGCGGGTTGGTGGATCCAAAGGTTTGGTCACCATGTGCATCGGCGGTGGTCAGGGTATCGCGATTGCCTTTGAGCGTCTCTGAGTTGAGATGTTGGTGGGGGGCTGTCTGCCCCCCATCGCGCCTATGGCACGATTCCCCCCGAAGATATTTTTAGCCAGATGAAGAGGCGGATCAGGTCTAGCTGAGCGCCGTTAGGATCAGGACAAGACCCGCGCCTGCGGCTGCGCCGAGGGTTATGGGCAGTGCGACAGACCACAGGCGTGAACCTTTAGGCTCGTCTTTCTGGGTTTGCGCGATCAGCGCGTTTTCGACCAGAGCGGGTAGACGGGGGCCGAAACGAGCCAAGACCATTGCGGTTTTGCCGAAATCGCGCAGGGCCGCGCGCGGGCCAATGGATTTCTTGATGTAATCCTCGACCACGGGGCGGGCGACTTCCCAGATATTGATATGCGGGTCCAGTGACCGCGCGACGCCTTCAACCACAACCATTGTGCGTTGCAGAAGGATCAGCTCGGTCCGGGTTTCCATACCGAAGCGTTCGGTCACTTCGAACAGGTAATTCAGCAGGCGGCCCATCGAGATATGGGTGGCGTCCATGCCGAAGATCGGTTCTCCGACAGCGCGCAGGGCGCGGGCGAATTCGTCGACGTCCTGGTTGGCGGGGACATAGCCGGCCTCGAAATGTACCTCGGCCACGCGCTTATAGTCGCGTCGAATGAAGCCAAAGAGGATCTCTGCGTATACCCGGCGGGTGTATTCGTCGATGTGGCCCATGATGCCGTAATCATAGGCGATGATATCCCCATTGGCGGCGACCTTGAGGTTGCCCTGGTGCATATCGGCGTGAAAAAAGCCATCGCGCAGCGCGTGCAGTAGGAACAGGCGCAGGACACGCTCGCCCAGATCGCGGCGGTTGTGGCTGGCTGCATCCAGCGCGTCATTGTCGCCCAGAGCAATGCCGTCGGCCCAGCTGAGCGTCATCACCCGGCGCGCGGACAGGGACCACACCACCGGCGGCAACCAGAAGCCTTCGTCATCCTTGGTGTTGGCGGCGTATTCCGAGGCTGCGGCACTTTCAAGGCGCAGGTCCAGTTCACCGCGCACGACGCCGTCGAAATGTTCGACCACCTCCATCGGGCGCAGGCGGCGGGCACCGGGGGCGCACAGCTGTACGATGCGGGCGGCGAAATAGAACGCATCCACATCCTTGCGGAAGGCACGCTCGATGCCGGGGCGCAGGACTTTGACGGCGACGTCTTCGCCGGTGCTGGACAGTTTCGCCTTGTGGACCTGCGCGATGGAGGCGGCGGCGATCGGGTCGCTGAATTCGTCGAAAATTTCAGACACGGGCTGGCCCAGTTCCTTTTCGACCTCGGCCATTGCCTCCGCCTTGGGGAAGGGCGGCAGTTTGTCCTGCAACACCCGCAGCTGTTCCGCCAGTTCGTTCCCGACAACATCGGGACGGGTCGAAAGCACCTGACCGAATTTGATATAGGCCGGCCCGAGCGCCGTCAGGGCGCGGGTGGCGGGCGGCATGTCGGGATCGCCCTTGTAGCCCAGCCATTGAAACGGTTTGCCCAGGGCATGTGCTACAAACCGCAGCGCGCGCGGAGCCTCGAATGCGTCCAGAACCACGTTCATGGCACCCGTGCGTTCCAGAGTGGCGCCTGTGCGGATCAGGCGGATGATGTTGTGAGGGCCGCGCATTCAGATTTTCCAGCCGGAATGCAGCGCGGCGATACCCATGCTGAGATTGCGGTATTTGGCGTTTTCGAACCCGGCGATGCGAACCATGTTCAGGAACGTCTCCTGATCAGGGAATTTGCGGATTGACTCCACCAGATACTGATAGCTGTCGTAATCATTTGCGATCAGCTTGCCCATGCGCGGGATGACGTTGAAACTGTAGAGATCATAGAGCTTTTGCAGTCCGTCATTGGGCAGTTGGCTGAATTCCAGCACCATCAAGCGGCCGCCGGGCTTCAGCACGCGATAGGCTTCGTTCAACGCCTCTTGCGGGCGGGTCACATTCCGGATGCCGAACGAGATCGTGTAGACGTCAAAGGTGTTATCCTCGAAGGGCAGGGACATCGCGTCGCCCACCACCCAGTTCAAGCTGTCGGCCATCCGATCAGCCTCGGCGCGTTGGCGGCCTTCGACCAGCATAGGCTCTGTCAGGTCCAGAACGGTGGCGTGGCCATGCCCCGCGCGCTTGAGGAAACGGAACGAGATGTCTCCGGTCCCACCTGCCACGTCCAGCAGCCGTTGACCGGGGCGCGGGGCCAGCCAGTCCATCATCGCGTCTTTCCAGACCCTGTGGATGCCCATCGACATGACATCATTCATCACGTCGTATTTTGACGCGACCGAGTTGAAAACGCCCTGCACGCGGCCCGCTTTTTCCGCCTCGGGCACGGTTTCGAATCCAAAATGTGTGGTTTTGTCGTTGGAGTCGGACATGTAAGACGCCTTTGTCTGTGTTGCTCATCCTTATAGGCCGCGCGGCGGGGAAGACAATCGCGCGAAAAGGTAGCAGGTGCACGGAACCATCCGGCGTGCCACATATTTTCCTTAGTCGCGGTGTAAGATGCAGATAGTTTTAGAAGAAGTTAGATTCAAATGTCGAATTATTCGAGTTTAGTGGCCGTATCAGGCGTGGTCCTGTCATTTGCCTTTATTATCTGGCGCGTTCGTGCCGTTTTTCAAACTTTTATGCGATTCCATCGGGCGAAAGGGTTCGGTGACAAGATGGACGCCGCAGCACGTCATTTCCCCAAGGATATATTGGAAGAATCAATGCTGCGCGCCGGCAGCGAAAGACCTGCACAACGCTCTCTGACCCGCATGACATTTCGCACGACGCCGGGCGTTATCGTTGTTACGATTTTGGTGTTGGCCATTTTGTTCTTTATCGGGTTCATCAGGCCCGAGCTGGCTCCGAACGAGATCTTCATCCCCGTCAAGGATGCTGAAACTGCGGTGCTGATCAAGCTGGGACTTGTTGGGTTGGTGATCTACACATTGATCTATCATCTGGCCAATTCAACTTCGATCGATGGGGCCGAGCTGACGACCATGAGTCCGCTGTTTCAGCGTCGGACCTATGACCTGAATAAGCTCTGCCAGATCAGATTGAGGCACAATGGGAACTACGTGCTGCGTTTTTCAGATGGGAAGACAGCGCGTATTCTGAAATATGTTACCGGACATGATGAAATGGTGCAGGCGCTGGAACAAGCGCTGGCAGCAAATCAGGAGAGCACATGCCGGAACTTCCCGAAGTCGAAACGGTCCGCCGTGGGCTGAGCCCCGCGATGGAAGGCGTGGTGATCGTACGGGCGGACGTGAACCGCCCGGACCTGCGCTGGCCTTTTCCGGATCGAATGGCCGAACGCTTGACAGGCCAGCGCGTGGACAGGTTGCGGCGGCGTTCAAAGTACATTCTGGCTGATCTTGGAAGTGGCGAAACCCTGTTGATCCATCTTGGCATGTCCGGGCGTATGACAGTTTCCGGAGACCCGCTTGGACAATTTGTTCACGATCATCCCATGCCGGAAAAGCACGATCATGTTGTATTTCACATGGCCAATGGCGCACGGGTGACATTTAATGACCCGCGCCGGTTCGGTGCGATGGATCTGCTGCCCACTGCAACGGCCGAGGACCACAAGTTGCTATCGGTTCTGGGGCCGGAACCCTTGGGCAATGACTTCCACGAACAGCACTTGGTTGATGCGTTCAAAGGCAAAAACACGCCGGTCAAATCAGCGCTTCTGGATCAGGGAATCGTTGCCGGATTGGGGAATATCTACGTGTGTGAGGCGCTTTATCGCGCCGGTGTGTCGCCACGTCGCAAAGCCGGGCAGATTTCGGTGCACCGAGTTGCGGCCCTTGTTCCGATCATTCGGCAGGTTCTGCAAGACGCTATCCGGGCCGGGGGGTCATCCTTGCGCGATTTCCGTCAAGCTGATGGAGAACTTGGATATTTTCAGCACAGCTTTGACGTTTATGGCCGCGAAGGCGAACCCTGCCGCACCGAAGGTTGCGGTGCTGCCATAAAAAGAATCACTCAGTCCGGTCGCTCATCCTTCTATTGCGCGCAATGCCAAAGATAACTTGATCCAGCTTTTGCGCGTGATAATGAATCGTATCTGAACGGAACAACCGGAAGCTTACACCTCATGGCTTTTGAGACGATCATCGTCGAAATCGAAGACCACGTCGCGCTTGTGAAACTCAACAGGCCGGACGCAATGAATGCGTTGAACAGCCAGTTGATTGCTGAATTGTGCGAAGCGCTGGAAGACGCCGACAAGAATGACAAGGTGCGCTGCATCGTCATTACGGGCTCGGACAAGGCTTTTGCCGCTGGCGCGGACATCAAGGAAATGTCCGAGATGAGTTTTGTGGAAGTCTACACCACGAACCTTTTCGCGGATATCAACGACCGGGTCAGTGACATCCGCAAGCCTGTAATCGCGGCTGTTGCGGGCTATGCGCTGGGTGGCGGTTGCGAATTGGCGATGATCTGCGATTTCATCATCGCGGCAGATACCGCAAAGTTCGGGCAGCCCGAAATCAATCTTGGCGTTATTGCGGGCCTTGGCGGCAGCCAGCGCCTGACCCGCTTTGTGGGCAAGTCCAAGTCGATGGATATGAACCTAACCGGCCGCTTCATGGACGCAGAAGAGGCAGAGCGTGCCGGGCTTGTCAGCCGCGTCGTGCCCGCCAAAAAACTGTTGGAAGAGGCAATGGCCGCAGCCCAAAAGATCGCCGAGAAATCGCAGCTGAGCGCGATTGCCGCGAAAGAGGCGGTGAACCGCAGCTACGAAGTGTCGCTAAGCGAAGGGTTGTTGTTTGAACGCCGTGTCTTTCACTCGATGTTCGCCACGGAAGACCAGAAAGAGGGAATGGCAGCCTTTCTGGAAAAGCGCGCGGCGCAGTTCCGCGACAAGTAAGCCATCAAGGTGGGGAAAGGCGGGCGTATGCCCGCCTGTTTCATACCTGCTGTGCGCGGCCAAGAATCTGCTTGGCAAACCCCTGCAACTTGGATAGTACACGCCGCTATACATGCGCGTGCGGCCCGCTTGGCCCGACTCACACTCGTGATTTCTGATCCGGTGCGGATTTTCCGTGGCGCGCTTTCGATAAAACCGTACCGAACAAAGGTCAGAGACACATGGCTAACTCGCCCCAGGCAAAGAAACGCGCACGTCAGAACGAAAAGCGTTTCGCAATCAACAAAGCACGTCGTTCGCGCATCCGCACTTATCTGCGCAAGGTTGAAGAAGCGATCGCATCAGGCGACAAAGATGCGGCAACCGCAGCTCTGCGCGCTGCCCAGCCCGAACTGATGCGCGGCGTCACCAAAGGCGTTTTCCACAAAAACACCGCATCGCGTAAAATGTCGCGTCTGTCGGCCCGCGTCAAAGCGTTGGGCTGAGTCGCGATTTGATCTTTGGTGACCCTAGGTCACGTAAGAAAGACTGAACTATTTAAGGGGCGTCGCGCAGTGCGGCGCCCTTTGTGCTGTTGCCAGAATACCGCGTCCTCACGAAACCGAGAGATTCTTTCGCGCTCAGACCCGAGTCAATATCAGAGTTTCGTTGAAGCGACTGCCGACCTCTTGTTACCACTAAGTCAGCGATTCACTCGCTTGGGGGGACAGGCTGTTTCTTTGGTCAGACTGACGGGCATCAGGATGATCTGGAGGCGAATGTTGGTAACTCGGGGACAACCGATTTGCTGATCTGCTGTGGGACTTGGCACGGCCAGGATTCCAGCCCTGTCGAAAATTGAGATTGCGTTGCGCAACCTGAAAAAGGGATGCCCTGCTGTGGGGCATCTGATCTTCTGGTTATGCAAGCCGTCAAGGACGAAAGCACCGAATCTATTTGATTCGGTGGGTGGGAGCCCTTTGTCCGAGTGAACGCGCATACCGGGGGACCGGACATAGAAATAAGGCCGACAGGCCAATAAAGAATGGGATGCGTGAGGCGCTGAATGACACAAGAGAAATGGGGACTACTGCAAAACAAACTGCTCAAGGCGATCGGAAAGAACAATTACACCACATGGATTGAACCTCTGCAGTTCCAAGAGGTCCAGGACGGTGTCGCTGTTTTCTCGGTGCCGACCAATTTCATGGGCAATTACGTGAGCCAGAATTTTGCAGATCTCATCCTGTATGAGATGAACACTGCGGGAGAAACCGTCCAGCGACTGGCCTTTCGGGTTGCCGCCAATTCGACCGCACGGCCAGCGAATGTTGCTGAAACCAATTCGGTAGAGATCGCACAAACACCGGAACCTCGAATGTCCGTGGGATCAAGCGAGGCGCTGGAATCACTGCAAGCGGCGCCTTTGGATGCCCGATTCACCTTTGACAGCTTCGTGGTCGGTAAACCCAACGAGTTGGCGCATGCTGCGGCGCGCCGTGTCTCGGAAGGTGGGCCTGTAACTTTCAACCCGCTGGTTCTGTATGGGGGTGTCGGCCTGGGTAAGACGCACCTGATGCATGCGATTGCATGGGAACTGAAAACCAAACGCCCCGAGTTGCATGTTCTGTACCTGTCGGCGGAACAGTTCATGTATCGGTTCGTACAGGCGCTGCGTGAACGTCGAATGATGGATTTCAAACATCTGTTCCGTTCGGTCGATGTGCTGATGGTCGATGACGTTCAGTTCATCGCGGGCAAGGATTCCACGCAGGAGGAGTTCTTTCATACGTTCAATGCGTTGGTGGATCAGAACAAACAGATCATTATCTCTGCTGACCGCGCTCCGGGTGAGATCAAGGATCTGGAAGACCGCGTGAAGTCGCGTCTGCAATGTGGTCTGGTCGTTGACCTGCACCCCACCGACTATGAGCTGCGTCTGGGCATTTTGCAGAACAAGGTTCAGCATTACAGCACCACCTATCCCGATCTGCAGATCGCTGATGGCGTGCTGGAGTTTCTGGCCCACCGTATCTCGACCAATGTGCGGGTGTTGGAAGGCGCGCTGACTCGTCTGTTTGCCTTTGGCTCGCTCGTAGGGCGTGAGATCGACATGGAGCTGACGCAGGATTGCCTGGCCGACGTACTGCGCGCGTCCGAGCGCAAAATCACCGTCGAGGAAATTCAGCGTAAGGTTTCGGATTACTACAATATCCGTCTGAGCGATATTATTGGCCCCAAGCGCCTGCGGTCTTATGCTCGTCCGCGTCAGGTCGCGATGTATCTGTGTAAACAGCTGACCAGCCGGTCTCTGCCTGAGATCGGTCGTCGCTTTGGCGGGCGTGACCACACCACCGTTATGCATGGTGTGAAGCGCATCGAAGAGCTGAAAACCACCGACGGCCAGATCGCCGAAGACGTGGAAATGCTGCGCCGGTCACTCGAAGCGTAGGTTACATCGGCATGAACATCAAAACGCCCCGGATCCTCACGCCCGGGGCGTTTTCTTGTGCGAAAATCTCCACGATCGGCCATGAACTGTGCCCACGTGGCCACGCGGCCCTTGACGCCTTGGACAATCCGACTCAGAAATCCATAAAAAATCCTTGTGCCTCAGGGTGGAACCGCTAACGTGCCAGTCCCGCCCATTTCGGCACGCAAGTCAGAGGAATTGAGGGTATGAAGATCAGCATCGAACGCGGCACCCTTCTCAAGGCCGTTTCTCAGGCCCAATCCGTTGTGGAACGTCGCAACACCATTCCTATCCTTGCCAACGTGCTGATCGAGGCCGAAGGCGATCAAGCCATGTTCCGCGCCACCGATCTGGATATCGAGGTGGTCGATAAGGCCCCTGCACAGGTCGAACGGGCCGGTGCGACCACCGTGGCCGCTACCACCTTGCATGAAATCGTGCGCAAGCTGCCCGATGGGGCTTTGGTGACGCTGACCGCCGACAGTGCGGCGGGCCGTCTGACGGTTGAGGCAGGGCGGTCGAACTTCTCGCTGGCGACGCTGCCGAAAGAGGATTTTCCGGTGATGGCGTCCTCGGAGTATCAGTCGAACTTTACAGCCTCGGCTGCACTGCTGCGTCGGCTGTTCGACAAGTCGAAATTCGCGATCTCGACCGAAGAGACGCGCTATTATCTAAACGGCGTCTATATGCATGTGGCCGATGGGTTCGAGGGCGGCAAAGTGCTGCGCTGCGTGGCCACGGATGGGCACCGTCTGGCGCGCATCGACGCGGATCTGCCCGACGGCGCGGCAGATATGCCGGGCGTGATCGTGCCCCGCAAAACCGTGGGTGAGCTGCGCAAGCTGCTGGACGATGACGAGATGGATATCGCCGTGTCGGTCAGCGAAACCAAAGTGCGCTTTGCCACGCCCGATATCACGCTGACTTCCAAGGTGATCGACGGCACCTTCCCCGACTACACCCGCGTTATTCCGCAGGGCAACACCCGCCAGCTGGAAGTGGATGCCGCCGAGTTCGCTCAGGCTGTGGACCGGGTCGCGACCGTCTCTTCCGAACGCTCGCGCGCGGTGAAGTTGCAGTTGGATGCGGATAAACTGATTTTGTCAGTCAATGCGCCCGATAGCGGTGCGGCTGAGGAAGAACTGGCCGTGGCTTATGGCGATGAGCGGCTGGAGATCGGGTTCAACGCGAAATACCTGCTGGAGATTGCGTCTCAGGTGGATCGTGAAAATGCGGTGTTCCTGTTCAATTCGGCCGGTGATCCAACCCTGATGCGCGAGGGCAATGACCAAAGCGCGGTTTATGTGGTCATGCCGATGCGCGTCTGATCGCGCTGGCGCGCGATGCCTCCGGCGGAGGTATTTTTGAACAGAAGAAGGGAGGGGTCATGGGATTGGCCCTGACCGAGCTTACGGTCTCGCATTTTCGGTCTCATAAGCTGGCGCGTTTGTCTCTGGATGGGCGGCCGGTGGCGGTCCATGGGCCGAACGGGGCCGGGAAGACCAACATTCTGGAAGCGGTGTCTCTGTTCTCGCCCGGTCGCGGCATGCGTCGGGCCAGTGCGGCTGAGATGACCCGCCGCCCCGAGGCGCTGGGGTGGAAACTGTCAGGCCTGCTGAACGCGCAGGGGCAGAATTACGAGATCGAGACATGGTCCGAAGGCGGCGCCGCGCGGCAGGTTCGGATTGATGGCAAGGCGGCCAGTCAGATTGATCTGGGCAAGCTGGCGCGGGTGGTCTGGCTGATCCCGTCGATGGACCGGCTGTGGATCGAAGGGGCCGAGGGGCGGCGGCGGTTTCTGGACCGTATCGCGCTGAGTTTTGATCCCGCGCATGCCAAGGCCTCGCTGACCTATGAAAAGGCGATGCGCGAACGCAACCGCCTGCTGAAAGAGCAGGTGCGCGATGCCCATTGGTATGCCGCGCTTGAGGGACAGATGGCCGAGACCGGGCACCGCATCCACGTGGCGCGTCTGGCGGCCTTGGAACACTTGCGCGCGGCGCAGGAGCAGGCCGAAACCGCGTTTCCGTCCGCTGATCTGGAGCTGATGCAATCTGAGGGCGCGATGCCCGACACGGCCGATGATCTGCGCGAGGCGTTGAATGAAAGCCGGTTTCGCGATCTGGCGGCGGGCCGGACCTTGCTGGGGCCGCATCGGTCTGACCTGTACGGCGTGTTTGCAGCCAAGGGCGTTCCGGCCAAGGATTGCTCGACCGGAGAGCAAAAGGCGTTGTTGGTGTCCCTGATTCTGTCGAATGCGCGGGCACTGGCGGGGATGGTGGGCGCTCCGCCGATTGTGTTGCTGGATGAGGTGGCCGCCCATCTGGATGCCGGACGGCGGGCCGCGCTTTATGATGAGATTTGCGCGCTGGGTGCTCAGGCCTGGATGACGGGCACCGGGCCTGAGCTGTTTTGCGAATTAGGGGACCGGGCCCAGACGCTGATCGTCACTGACAGCGGCGAGGGCTCGGTCATCGCTTAGGCGGGTTCGCTGACTTTACGTTCCCACAGGAAGCCGCGCATCACCTCGTCGACGGGGGTATGGGCCATGTGGTTGACGTAGTTCGACATGGTTTTCTGGGCCAGACCCAGCACCACGTCCAGAACCGCGCGATGCGAATAGCCCGCGTCAAAGAAGGCCTGAAGCTGTTCTTCGGTCGGATTGCCACGGCTTTCCATCACTTGCAGGGTGAAGGTGCGCAGCGCCTCAAGCTTGGGTGAGGGCAAGGGTGTTTCGTTGCGCAGAGCCTCGGTGATGTCGTCCGAGATTTTCATCATCTTGGCGATTCCGGTATGGGCGGGCACGCAGTAGTGGCATTCGTTTGCAACGTTGATGGTCTGCCAGACGACGGTCTTTTCGTCATTGTCGAAATCGGTCTGCAGGAACAGGCCATGCAGAAGCTGATAGGCTTCAAGGTGCTGCGGGCTTTCGGCCATGACCTTGTGAAGGCCGGGCAGGCGTCCAAATGCGGCTTGCGACTTTTCCAGCAGCGGTTTGGACCCTTCGGGGGCGGATTCGAGGTCATGAGAGGGGAAGTTTGCCATGTCAAAGCTCCTGTTTCTGGCGATGTGAATCACATTTAGGCTTTCTTGAGCGATCACTCAAGTATATATTTGAGCGGACGCTCAAGAATTGGTGACTGCAATGCCCCGCAAACCTTCATATGACCGCGATGCTCTGATTGCGCAGGCTCGGGACTTGTTCTGGCAGCAAGGCTGGGCGGGAACTTCGTTGAAGGATCTCGAAAGCGCGCTGAATCTGAAGCCCGGCAGTTTCTATGCGGCGTTTGGCTCCAAGGACGCTCTTTATGCGCTGACACTGGAGCGGTACGCGCAGGACGGCGTGGCGCGTCTGATGGCGATGGCGGATGAAATGGGTCCGCTGCGGGCGCTGAAGGCGCAACCCCATGTGGTGATCGACGAGCGCGAGATGCCCGCGCGGGCCTGTATGCTGGCCAAAACCTATGCCGAGCTGCAATCCAAAGGACATGATCTGGCCGATAAGGCCGGGTGCCACATGGCCGATATGAAGGCGAGTTTCGCCACTCTCTTTCGGCGCGCGCAACAGGCCGGAGAGATCGGGCCAGACCATGACCCTGACCGTCTTGCCGCGCGCTATCAGTCGGACATTCTGGGCCTGCGTTTGTCGGCCGAACGCAGGGATGTTAATGCGGCTGAAATTGCCGAGGACATAGCTGCAGATCTGGATCGGCTTTGATTAGCTGAAAACAACCCGTGACAGCACAAAATGTTGGGGGATGGCGTGACATTCCCCACCAGAAAACGTATAAGTTACCAAAATAATATAGGTACTAACCGCATGTCCGAAGACGCACAGGCACCACAGGAATATGGCGCTGATTCTATAAAGGTTCTCAAAGGCTTAGAGGCTGTCCGCAAACGTCCCGGTATGTATATCGGTGATACGGATGATGGCTCGGGTCTGCACCACATGGTGTATGAGGTCGTGGACAACGGAATTGATGAGGCGCTGGCCGGTCACGCCGACCATGTGACCGTGAAAATCCACGCCGATTCCAGTGTCTCGGTCAGCGATAACGGGCGCGGTATTCCGGTGGATATCCACCCCGAAGAGGGTGTGTCCGCCGCCGAGGTCATCATGACCCAGCTGCACGCGGGCGGTAAGTTCGACAGCAACTCGTACAAGGTGTCGGGCGGTCTGCACGGCGTGGGTGTTTCGGTTGTGAACGCCCTTTCAGATTGGCTGGAACTGCGCGTCTGGCGCAATGGCAAGGAGCACGTTGCGCGCTTTGAAGGTGGCGAGACGGCGGAACACCTGAAGGTGGTTCAGGAATGCGGCGACCGGACCGGGACCGAGGTGCGGTTTCTGGCCTCGACCGACACGTTCTCGAACCTCGAATATTCGTTCGATACGCTGGAAAAGCGCCTGCGCGAGCTGGCCTTCCTGAACTCGGGCGTGCGGATTATTCTGATCGACGAGCGCCCGGCTGAGCGGCTGGAGACCGAACTGTTCTATGAGGGTGGTGTTAAGGAATTCGTCAAATACCTCGATCGTTCGAAGACGCCCGCGATGCCCGAACCGATCTACATCAAGGGTGAGCGCGACGATATCGGCGTGGAAATCGCCATGTGGTGGAATGACAGCTATCATGAGACGGTGCTGCCCTTCACCAACAACATCCCGCAGCGCGATGGCGGCACGCACGTGGCCGGTTTCCGGGGCGCGCTGACCCGGACCATCAACAATTATGCGCAGTCCAGCGGGATCGCGAAAAAGGAAAAGGTCAGCTTTACCGGCGATGATGCGCGCGAAGGTCTGACTTGTGTATTATCGGTCAAAGTGCCCGACCCGAAATTCTCATCCCAGACCAAGGACAAACTGGTGTCGTCCGAAGTGCGCCCGGCGGTCGAAGGCCTGATGAACGAAAAGCTGGCCGAGTGGTTCGAGGAAAACCCGAACGAGGCCAAAGGGATCGTCGGCAAGATCATCGAGGCTGCGCTGGCCCGTGAGGCGGCGCGCAAAGCCCGTGAACTGACCCGTCGTAAGACGGCGATGGATGTGAACTATCTGGCCGGGAAGCTGAAAGACTGTTCCGAGAAAGACCCGTCCAAGACCGAAGTGTTTCTGGTCGAGGGGGACTCGGCCGGTGGGTCTGCGCAGACGGGACGGGATCGTTTGACGCAGGCGGTTCTACCCCTGCGTGGGAAAATCCTGAACGTGGAACGCGCGCGGTTTGACCGGATGCTGTCCTCTCAAGAGATCGGCAATCTGGTGATGGCGCTTGGCACCGGCATTGGCCGTGATGAGTTCAATATCGAAAAGCTGCGCTACCACAAGATCGTCATCATGACCGACGCCGATGTGGACGGCGCGCACATTCGGACTCTGCTGCTGACATTCTTCTATCGCCAGATGCCGGAGCTGATCGAAGGTGGATACCTTTATATCGCGCAGCCACCGCTCTATAAAGTTTCGCGTGGGAAGTCAGAGGTTTATCTGAAAGACCAAGCGGCGTTGGACGACTACCTGATCAATCAAGGTGTCGAGGGCGCAGTGTTGAAACTGGGCTCGGGTGAGGAAATCATCGGGCAGGACCTGACCCGTGTGGTGGACGAAGCACGTCAATTGAAACGCGTTCTGGACGCCTTCCCAACGCATTACCCGCGCCACATTCTGGAACAGGCCGCTGTTGCGGGGGCCTTTGTGCCGGGTGCGGTCGATGCCGACCTGCAAGGCGTTGCCGACAAGGTCGCCGCCCGCCTCGACCTGATCGCGCTGGAATACGAGCGCGGCTGGCAGGGCCGGATCACACAGGATCACGGCATTCGTCTGGCCCGCATCCTGCGCGGCGTGGAAGAGGTCCGCACTCTGGACGGCCCCATGCTACGCTCGGGCGAGGCCCGCAAAACCGGCAGCTTCACCCAAAGCCTGCAAGAGGTCTACAACACCCCCGCCACGCTGGTACGTCGCGACCGGATGCAGGCGATCCACGGCCCGCTGGACCTGCTGCGCGCCATTCTGGAAGAGGGTGAAAAGGGCCTATCGCTACAACGCTACAAGGGTCTGGGCGAAATGAACCCCGATCAGCTGTGGGAAACAACGCTCGACCCGGATGCGCGTACCCTATTACAGGTGCGTGTGGATGACATGGTTGAAGCGGATGATCTGTTCACCAAACTGATGGGCGATGTGGTCGAACCGCGCCGCGAATTCATCCAGCAAAATGCCTTGAGCGTGGAAAATCTGGATTTCTAAAGCAGTTGTAGGTGCGCCCTTAGCTTTGCATTTCGCCCAAAGATTTGCATTTTTGGCCCAAAACTCTGGGCGCATTAATCTTCAACTTTCTTAGTTCGAGGTTCTATATCTTCGGGTCTCATTCTTTGCTTGTTTAGCGCCATCGCCTTATTGCCGGGGAAGGTTTTCGGATGGCCGCTTCCAGCCCAAACCGGACATTCAACCCAAGACTTTGCAATTCTAGCTTTTAGCAGAACCGGACATGAGTGAATGGTGTTGCTGGCGCTCGACCAGATTTTCACAACGTGCGTGCAACTTGGGATTTATTCGGCTAGTGTTCTCATCCTATGCCCGAAGAAACGACGGCGAGCAGCATGCGACCGCACTGGCGCCGGTTTTTCAGCCCAGTTCTTTTACCGTTTTCTTAAAATCCGAAGGCGACATTCCGGACCATTTTCGGAAGGCCCTCGAAAACGCAGTGGGGTCTGCGTAGCCAAGCCGCAGTGCGGTCTCACTAACGGACTT
>NZ_JBXWSR010000002.1:0-29625 GCF_059613525.1 Ruegeria sp. SATB045
TGGCGCGGTTGACGGGGCTCGAACCCGCGACCCCCGGCGTGACAGGCCGGTACTCTAACCAACTGAGCTACAACCGCCCGCTGCCCGTTCGTTGCTGAACGTTTGGGTGTATTATGGCTACGCTCGGGCAGCGTCAAGCGGCGTTTTGAAGTTTTTTCTGAATTGCGAAATTTTACTGCGAAACCCTGTCGACCTTACTCTGCCTGTTTCAAAGAAAACTGCCGCTTTTTGATCACTGGCGACAAACCAACGGGAGACTCATGATCTCCACAACCTGAACCTGTGTCACCCTCGCCACACAGGCTGAAATTCGGTCTGTTTAGATACACATTCAGGCACCACCTAGATAAAGCGACGACTGCTCATCAGGTCATAGTGTGACCCTTAGCAAACAAAACAAGCAAACGGAGCAGAAACGTGAAAAAACGTATTATTTGCAGCATTTTGGCAGCATCAACAACAATCGGAGCCGCACAGGCCGCGGAAATTTCCGGTGGTTACCTGAATTTGGATTACTCGACATTTACAGACACCGACTTTGGTGATGCCTACAACCTAAACGGCGCTGCAGAATTGGCGTTTAGCCGCGCCTTCAGCGCACAACTCGACCTTGGCGTACAGCGATTCCAAGACCTGAGTGAAACCGCAACCAACTGGACTTTGCACGGCAACTTGCACACCGCCAACAACGCGTCCTTTGGCCTGTTCTACGGCCAGGAGGACCTAGATGATGCGGATTTCGAATTCTACGGGATCGAAGCTGGATTTGATGCTGGACCCGCCGAAATCGAAGGGTACCTGGGACGCCAGGATCTGACCAATGCTTCGGACCTAGATGGCACCTTGTTCGGAATCTCGGCCAAGACCGAGCTGACCGACGCTTGGGAACTGAGCACCAGCTTCGACATCGTCGACAACTTTGGAGGCGCGCTGGACTTCAACCTTTTCGCGATTGGCGCGTCTTACGCGGCGGCTGACAATGCCGAAGTTTATGGCAACCTAGGCGTGGCTCATGTCTCGTCCCCGCTTGTTTCAGGCAGCTCAAACGAAGCCTATGTGACTGTCGGCGTTCGCGTAAACTTTGGCAACGACCGTGGCACCACATTCGGTCGTCGCGGAGTGTTGACCCAACTTCCGGGTTTGCCGGGACTGTAAAGCCAAAATGGCACTTGCAGCAGTTTCAAAGTCGCTGTAATACGCCGCCTTACGGGTGATTAGCTCAGTGGTAGAGCGCTTCGTTCACATCGAAGATGTCAGGAGTTCAAATCTCTTATCACCCACCATTTTTTCCTTTTAGCGATTCATAAAAAGGCCCCAGGGCTTTGGTAATCCGAATAGAAAAAGGGCGGAGTTTTCACTCCGCCCTTTCCACAGCACTTTCAATTTAGTGTGTCGTTGCAGAAGCCGCCGAATTATCAGAAGCCTTAGCCGCAGCGGCAGCGGCTTCCTCGGCCGCTTCGTCCCACTCAATCGGCTCTGGTTCGCTGACCAAAGCCTGTTTCAGCACTTCCGAGACATGCGAGACCGGGATGATCTCTAGCCCTTCCTTCACGTTATCCGGAATATCGGCCAGATCCTTTTCGTTTTCCTCGGGGATCAGAACCGTTTTGATGCCACCACGCAGAGCTGCCAGCAGTTTCTCCTTCAAACCACCAATCGGCATCGCATTTCCGCGCAACGAAACTTCGCCGGTCATGGCGATGTCCTTGCGCACCGGAATACCCGTCAGCACGGAAACGATCGATGTGACCATCGCCAGACCTGCCGAAGGCCCATCCTTTGGCGTCGCCCCATCCGGCACGTGGACATGGATATCCAGTGTGTCAAACTTCGGCGGCTTAACACCGATCTGCGGTGAGATTGACCGCACATAGGACGAGGCTGCATCGATGGATTCCTTCATCACATCGCCCAACTTACCAGTGGTCTTCATCCGACCTTTACCCGGCAGTTTCAGCGCCTCGATGTGCAACAAATCGCCGCCAACAGAGGTCCATGCCAGACCAGTGACAACACCGACCTGATCATCCTGCTCGGCCAAGCCGTACCGGAACTTGGGTACGCCTAGGAAATCATCCAGATTGTCTGGCGTCACCGTAACGGATTCAGCCTCTTTCTTGACGATCTTGGTCAGCGACTTCCGGGCAACCTTGGCGATCTCGCGTTCCAGATTCCGCACGCCTGCCTCGCGGGTATAGGTGCGGATAATGGATTGCAGCGCGTCATCGGTCAGCTCAAATTCCTTAGCCTTCAGGCCGTGGTTCTTGACCTGCTTGCTTATCAGGTGCTGCTTGGCGATCTCGGATTTCTCTTCCTCGGTATAGCCAGCCAGTGGAATGATCTCCATCCGATCCAGCAGAGGCCCAGGCATGTTGTAGCTGTTCGACGTGGTCAGGAACATCACGTTGGACAGGTCATATTCGACCTCAAGATAGTGGTCCATGAACGTGCTGTTCTGTTCCGGGTCCAACACTTCAAGCATGGCCGAAGCCGGGTCGCCACGGAAATCCTGCCCCATCTTGTCGATCTCATCGAGCAAGATCAGCGGGTTCGTGGTTTTCGCCTTTTTCAACGCCTGAATGATTTTACCGGGCATCGACCCGATATAGGTCCGACGGTGGCCGCGGATTTCGGATTCGTCGCGCACACCGCCCAACGAGATGCGAATGAACTCGCGCCCCGTGGCTTTGGCGACCGACTTACCCAAAGACGTTTTACCCACACCCGGAGGGCCAACAAGGCACAAGATCGGGCCCTTCAGCTTTTTCGAACGCTGCTGAACCGCAAGGTACTCGACGATCCGTTCCTTGACCTTTTCAAGGCCGTAGTGATCGGCATCCAGAATGTCCTGCGCGCGACCCAGATCCTTTTTGACGCGGGATTTGGTGCCCCACGGCAGCGCCAGAATCCAGTCCAGATAGTTGCGCACCACGGTGGCTTCGGCCGACATGGGCGACATGTTCTTGAGCTTCTTCAGCTCACCTTCGGCCTTTTCGCGCGCTTCTTTCGACAGCTTGGTCTCGGCGATTTTCTCTTCCAGTTCGGCAACTTCATTGCTGCCGTCCTCGCCATCGCCAAGTTCCTTCTGAATGGCTTTCATCTGCTCATTCAGGTAATATTCGCGCTGCGTTTTCTCCATCTGAGATTTGACGCGGGTCTTGATCTTTTTCTCGACCTGAAGAACCGACATCTCGCCCTGCATGAGGCCATAGACCTTTTCCAGCCGCTCACTAACCGAGAGCGTCTCAAGCAGTTCCTGCTTTTGCTCAACCTCAATGCCCAGATGGCCCGAAACCAGGTCAGCCAGCTTGGCAGGCTCGGTGGTTTCACCAACGGCTGTCAGCGCTTCTTCGGGGATGTTCTTGCGGACTTTGGCGTAACGCTCGAACTCATCCGCGACGGTGCGCAGCAGCGCCTCGGTCGTCGTCACGTCACCGGGAATCTCGGTCAGATATTCAGCACGAGCTTCGAAGAAATCTTCGTTTTCCAAAAATTCGGTGATCTGCACCCGCGCCTGACCTTCGACCAGCACTTTCACGGTGCCGTCGGGCAGTTTAAGCAGTTGCAGAACATTGGCCAGCACACCCGACCGGTAAATCCCATCAATCGAGGGATCATCGTCACCTGGGTCAATCTGGCTGGACAGCAAAATCTGCTTGTCGTCCTGCATCACTTCTTCCAGTGCGCGAACAGATTTTTCCCGACCCACGAACAGCGGCACGATCATATGTGGAAAAACCACAATATCGCGCAGCGGAAGCACCGGGTATGAGGAATTCAGAGGCTCTTGCATGCTCAATCCTTATCATTGGCAAGACGGTACTGGTCCCTATTAAGGCAACGCCCGACCGTCTCCTGTTTGGACGATTAAGGTGGGGTTCAAATACCCCATTTCAACCTCATCGCCGTATGTCGTGATCCAGAATGACCCGAGGTTTTTCGGACTGCAAGGCACCGCGCCGGAATATCCGCCGATTTTAACACAACTGACGCAATGTGCGGCATCAAATCGGTTCAATATCGCCCTGAGCGCGCTGCGCGTGGAACTCGGCCTGCCATGCCTCGAATGTTCCAGTTGCAATGGCGTCGCGCATTCCCTGCATGATATCCTGGAAATAATGCAGATTGTGCCACGTTAGCAGCATCCCCGAGATCATCTCGTTCGAACGGAACACGTGGTGAAGATACGCGCGGGAATAATTCAAGCAAGCCGGGCATTTGCATTGCTCGTCCAGCGGTCGCGGATCGTCGGCGTGACGGGCGTTTTTGATGTTCACCACACCATACCGCGTAAACACCTGCCCTGTTCGGCCGGAACGCGAGGGCAGAACACAGTCCATCATGTCAATACCGCGTGCAACCGCGCCTACGATATCATCTGGTTTGCCGACGCCCATGAGGTAGCGCGGCTTGTCGACTGGCAGCATATCCGGCGCAAAGTCCAGCACATCGAACATGGCCTCTTGCCCTTCACCTACGGCCAGTCCACCTACGGCGTAACCTTCAAAGCCGATTTCCTTCAACGCTTCGGCAGATTCTTCGCGGAAATCCTGCTCTAGCCCGCCTTGCTGAATGCCGAACAGCGCATGGTCCGGACGGTCGCCAAAGGCATCACGGGATCTCTGCGCCCATCGCATCGACAGCCGCATGGACGAGGCAATCCGGTCTCGGTCAGCAGGCAACGCAGGGCATTCGTCAAAGCACATAACAATATCCGAGCCCAAAAGCCGCTGAATCTCCATCGACCGTTCCGGCGTCAACTCGTGCTTGGAGCCGTCAATATGCGATTTGAACGTCACACCCTTTTCGGTCAACTTGCGCAACCCGGCAAGCGACATGACCTGAAAGCCGCCCGAATCCGTCAAAATCGGACGATCCCAATTCATGAATTTATGCAATCCGCCCAAGCGGTCGATCCGCTCGGCGGTGGGACGCAACATCAGGTGATAGGTGTTGCCCAGCAGAATGTCCGCACCCGTCGCACGTACGCTTTCCGGCATCATCGCCTTGACCGTCGCCGCCGTTCCGACCGGCATGAAGGCCGGAGTACGCACTTCACCACGCGGAGTGTGGATTACTCCGGTTCTGGCTTTGCCATCGGTGGCCTTCAGGTCAAAAGAGAAACGTTCGGTCATTCGGTGCCTCGGGGTCGCTGAACCGGGCAGCGTTTGCCCGATCCGCGCGCCCAATGCAACCCGTCAAGGAAGAGAGGCGACGCGCTCGGTGAACAGCTGCACAACCCCTGCCCCATCCACATCGCGGCAAACTCGGATTGGCGGGCGAGAGGGGTCGGGGCGCGTGGCACCGATTTCAGAGCCAGTTGTGGTAACTTTCACCCCGGTGTCAACCATGTCGAACATCCCATCATGCGTACAGGCGATCACAGCCGTGGAGTCGTGGAGCCCACACCCCTCAAGACCCCCAATTTCCTTGTAGAAATTGAGATAGAACCGAGAGATATCCCGCAAGAACCCGCCAATATCCGTAGATCGTCTCGCCAACGCTTCGAAATCGGCGGTTTCGTAAAGGGTTTTAAGCGTGACATCTAAGCCGACCAGAACAGTATCCGGAGGCGAAGAGAACACCTCATCCGCTGCTGCAGCGTCGTGGTAAATGTTAGCCTCGGCGTGTTCGGTAATGTTACCTGGGCAAAACACGGCCCCACCCATTATGACCAACCGCTTGATGTTGCCTGAAAACTCGGGGTCCAAGCGCATTGCCGCAGCGATGTTGGTCAGCGGTCCCACGGCACAGACCACCAATTCACCACGATGCGCTTTCGCCATTTCCACAAGGAATGCGGCGGCGTCCAGCGAATGGTTTGTCCCTACCTCTGGAATATCCGTTAAGTCACCAAAGCCTTCGGGACCATGAACACGCTCGGATGGCGCGTGATCGGTCCTACCCAGTGCGAAAGGCGCACCTTCGGCGACCGGTGCTTCTACAGCCAGTCGATGCAAAAGGTAACGCGCATTTCGGCTGGATTGGTGAACATGCGTGTTGCCGAAAACGGTGGTCAGCCCCAATAGATCAATTTCCGAGGCCGCCGCCGCATAAGATATGGCCATGGCGTCGTCGATGCCGGGATCGGTGTCGATAATAAGTTTCATGCACGTCCGATAGCGCAATCACCAAGGGATGCAAAGCGGCCACATTCGGAAATTTCCCCCTTACATCCAAACGTTCATAGATTTGAATCTAATCCTATACCCGCCATACCTGACTTGAAATTGGGCAAGTCAATCCCCAAATGTATACCATAGTACACAATAATGAGAGGACAGATATGACCGAAGACCAGATTATAGGATTGCTTTCGTCGAACATCATTTTCGTTCTTGGCGCCGTTCTGATTGTCGTTGTTATCTTCAAAGGCATTAAAATCGTGCCTCAGTCGGAAAAATACGTGATTGAACGCTTTGGCCGCCTGCATTCGGTCCTTGGACCGGGTATCAACTTTATTGTTCCGTTTCTTGATGTTGCACGTCACAAGATATCCATTCTGGAACGCCAATTGCCCAATGCGACGCAAGACGCGATTACTAAGGACAACGTGTTGGTGCAAATCGACACCTCGGTCTTTTACCGCATTCTTGAGCCTGAAAAGACCGTCTACCGCATCCGCGATGTAGATGGTGCGATTGCCACCACTGTGGCTGGGATCGTCCGGGCCGAGATCGGCAAAATGGACCTGGATGAGGTTCAGTCGAACCGTGCACAGTTGATCAACCGCATTCAGGAAAGTGTGGAAACTGCCGTAGATGACTGGGGCATCGAGGTGACCCGTGCCGAGATTCTGGATGTGAATCTGGATCAGGCGACGCGCGATGCGATGTTGCAGCAGTTGAACGCCGAACGCGCCCGTCGGGCACAGGTCACCGAGGCCGAGGGGCAAAAACGCGCTGTCGAATTGAACGCCGACGCCGAGCTGTATGCGGCCGAGCAAACCGCCAAAGCTCGTCGTATTGAAGCTGAAGCCGAAGCGTATGCAACCGGTGTTGTGGCCAAGGCCATTCAGGACAATGGTATCGAGGCTGCGCAATACCAGGTGGCGTTGAAACAGGTCGAAGCGCTGAACGCGCTGGGCGCTGGCAATGGTTCGCAGACAATCGTTGTGCCTGCAAATGCATTGGAAGCATTTGGCGATGCCTTTAAGATGCTGAAGGGAGGCAAGTAATGGCAGACCCGTTCTGGCTGACATGGTGGATTTGGTTGGCGGGGGCATTGGCCCTCGGCATCCTCGAGATTGTGCTGCCGGGATTCATCTTTCTGGGCTTCGCAATCGGCGCGGCAATCACTGGGTTGTTGCTGATCATCCCAGGTGTGGCGCCGTCCCTGCCGGTTCTGCTGCTGATCTTTGCTGCATTGTCGCTGATAGCATGGCTGGTTCTGCGACGGATGTTCGCCCTGCCCCACGGTCAAGTGAAGACCTTTCGGCACGACATCAACGAATGAACCCACTGGTGCCCGCTTTGGGCACCACGCCACCTCTGGACGCTGCCCATAGCTTTCCCTATATAAAAGCTCAGGAAACAGACCCGAGGCACGAATGACTCACCCCAGCGAACAGTTTGAAGGCACGCCATTGATTGCGCCTTCGACAATTGAGCACCCCCTGTATGACGCAGTGGTCGAGGCCTGCCGGTCAGTCTATGACCCTGAAATTCCAGTTAACATTTATGATCTGGGTTTGATCTATACCATCGACATTTCCGGCGAGAACGCTGTGAAAGTGATCATGACCCTGACTGCACCAGGTTGCCCGGTAGCAGGCGAAATGCCCGGCTGGATCGTCGAAGCCGTCGAGCCGGTTGCGGGCGTCAAGGAAGTCGATGTCGAACTAACTTGGGAACCCCCCTGGGGAATGGAGATGATGTCAGACGAAGCCCGTTTAGAGCTTGGCTTCATGTAAGCACGACCTGATATCTTGCCGAAAAACCGCCCGCCTGACCGGGCGGTTTTTTATTTGACGTCGCAGGTTGTTCTGATCTCGGCGGCCCTTTCGTCCAGCGCTTTGACGTAGTCGCCTGAAAGCATTGATAACCGCTTCTTCTCCGTCCCGGTCACCAGCCCCAACAACGCACCTGCGGGCAATATCGACACGACACTTTCAACTTGCTGGTCCTGTGCATGTTTCTTTTCTGCTGCGATGGCGCGTAAGTCGCCTTCGGCCGTCGCACAGTTTACCGGGTGCCGCTTGCCGTCCACAGCTGCGGATGCAACGCCTGCGACCACTATTGCAATCGAGATAAACAGGCCCGCCTTCAACACCTTGGAGAGTTTATGCATGTCCATGCACCTTTCATTATCCACTGCCATACCCTGTTCGCAGGCTAGGCCGACCCATTGTCTGAACGCAAGCTTGGGTTCCGTCTGACGGCAACCTTACTGGAAAAGTTAGGTAAGCACGGCTGCTATGTCTTGAGACTGTTTCGCCTAAGCACTAAATTGAAGATAACGCGCGATAACGGAGACCAACATGTTCGGCATTCCCGGGAAACAAGCGGTGACGATCACACCGAAAGCTGCGACCCAGATTGTGAGCCTGATGAAATCAGGTGGACATGCCGGGCTGCGCATCGGTGTCAAGAAAGGTGGCTGCGCAGGCATGGAATACACCATGGACTACGTGGACGAAGCCGATGCCAATGACGAGGTCGTCGAACAGGATGGCGCACGGGTGATGATCGCCCCTATGGCACAGATGTTTCTGTTCGGAACCGAGATCGACTATGAGGTTTCGCTGCTGGAATCCGGCTTCAAGTTCCGCAACCCTAACGTTGTCGATGCCTGCGGTTGTGGCGAGTCGATCAAGTTTGACGAAACGCTCTCGGCCCAGCGTTAAGACGCTTCTTTCAGGTGAACATAGGTTTCGTTGAACCGCGTCGTCAGGTGTTCTCCGGCACGAATAACCTTGTCTGAATTCGGCGGAGCAACATTTGTGTCGTAGGACGGATTGAAGAACAGCGGCACCGAGATCCGCTCCACAGACCCTCCTACCACCCTGTGCAACGTGGCTTTGACCCGACCGTCGGTCCAGAATTCCAGCATTTCACCAAAGTTGATAATGAAGGTTCCGGGTCGGGCTTCGGCCGGTTCCCATTTTCCGTCAGGCATTTGAACCTCTAGCCCAGCGGTTCCATCTGTCGCCAACAGTGTCAGGCACCCATAATCAGTGTGTGCGCCGATTCCAAAATCCTGATGCCCTGCCCAGGCGGGGCGCTGAGGGTAGTAATTGCCGCGCAGCAAGGCCATGGGCGTTTCAAATGCGCTGTCGAAGCTGGCTGCATCTCGCCCCAGGGCCACAGCGATTGCCCTTAGAACGCGCATCGCGACCGCACTGGCGTCGGTGTAGTAGGTCTGGATGGTATCTTGGAAGCCGGCCGGCGCCTCGGGCCATTGGTTCGGCGCATAAACGCTCAGGTCCTTGGCTGCATAGAGGTTTCCTGCTGGTAGTTCGTATCCGCAGTCAAAAACCTCTTTGAAGTCGGGGTTGGCATTCGGGTCGACCTGTTCGGATTGTGAAGCGCCCCACCCTCGGTTTGCCCCAGTCTTAGCCATATCAACGCGCGCTTTCTGGGCCTCGGGTAAGTGAAAGAACTTTCGATAGGCTTCAATGACCGACGTGCACCGTGATGCATCCAAGCCTGTATTGGACACAGTCAGGAAACCCACCTCACCGATTGCGTGCAGCAGGCGGGCCAACTCATCGGGCTCGCGTCGGTCCAGTTTTTCTAGGTCTAGGTTGTTGATCATGAGGGCCTCGGAAATTGCGCGGGAGTTGTGCCGTTTTGGCAGCTAATCCGCAACCAGAATTGTCAGTGTGTCCGCACGGTGCTATCCGATGTGCAAACAATAGCTTAAATGGGGGATCCTATGATGCGGCGCAAGCTTGCGGCAGGGAATTGGAAGATGAACGGAACGGCTGCGGATTTAGCCGAGTTGGAGGCGCTGTCAAGGACCTACCCTTCCCCATCAGTTGATGTGCTGATTTGTCCACCCGCAACGCTGATACACCGTGCCGCGCAAACGGTCGGTGAAGCCGGGATCATGATCGGCGGTCAGGACTGTCATACCGCGTCATCCGGCGCCCATACTGGCGACATAAGCGCCCAGATGCTGATGGATGCCGGGGCATCAATGGTGATCCTTGGCCACTCTGAACGGCGCGAAGATCACGCCGAACAGAACGAAGATGTTCGCGCCAAAGCGCGTGCCGTTATGGATGCTGGCCTAAAGGCCATCATCTGCGTCGGTGAAAGCCTTGAACAGCGCGAAGCGGCCAACACGCTGGACATCATTGGCGGCCAGATGTCGGGCTCGATCCCGGACCAATCCACCGGCGAGAACCTGATCGTAGCCTATGAACCCATTTGGGCCATCGGCACGGGAAAAGTTCCCACATTGGACGAAATCGGAGAAGTCCACGACTTTATCCGTGCGCGTCTGGAACGGCGGTTTGGCGAAGGCGTGGGGCGGTCCGTCCGGTTGCTTTACGGCGGGTCAGTCAAGCCCGGCAATGCGGCAGATATCTTTGCCGTATCCAACGTGGATGGTGCCTTGGTTGGTGGCGCCAGCCTTAAGGCTAACGACTTTTCCGGCATTATCGACGCATTGCAGAACGCCTGAGACTACGCCAGTTTCATGGTAACCAAACCGGCCACAATCAGGGCGGCTGCGATAAGGCGCGGGGCTGTCACGGCCTCGCCCAGAAAGACAACGCCAACGGCAAAAGCACCGATGGCCCCAATTCCGGTCCAAATCGTGTAGGCTGTGCCAAGTGGCAGATCACGCATTGCCAAAGCCAAAAGTCCGAACGATGCGACCATGGAAACACCCATAATGGCGGTTGGCCAAAGACGGGTGAAACCGGCAGATTGCTTCATGGCAACAGCCCGGCCAATCTCGAGAACACCGGCGAACAGAAGAAAAATCCAAGGCATTGGGACACCTCTCATATCTTCGAGTCGTCCCGAACGATACACAGGTTTAGATGAGGTCGTCCTCGGCCCTCAATCTGGGCACTAAAAATCCCTCATTCAAGAGCATTTCCTTCACAAAACTGTAGCCTGACCGTCACATCCCGCCTCTAAAGATGCAGAAATCGCATTTTTACACCGCGAACTTGAAGTCGCGCGGTGGCCGTAACAAAACGGATGGAAACCTGCTGACGGAAACCTCTGGCAAAGCCTGTGTTCCGTGCATGAAATGGGGTACGCCGTTCAGTGCGCATGATGTCAACATGCTGTTCGCGGCTGTCCGCGATCATTTGCCCGTAGACCATGACGTCATTTGCATCACAGATGACACCACCGGGCTTGATCCCGCCATCAAGACGCGCGCCCTGTCCTTTCCCCAATTGGATCAGTCGGAATGGGTTCACGGTAAATGGCCCAAATTGCTTATGTTCGACAGACGGATTGTGCAAGGCTACGAAACAGCGCTGTTCCTTGACCTCGATCTCTTAGTAACCGGTGAACTCACGCCCCTGTTGCTCAGCGTACGTGAACGCGGCGGGCTTTACCTTATGCCTAAGTTTCGCGCCTTTGTGTGGCGTGCGATACCCGCAGCGTTCTGGGATCGTGTTCCGGGGCTTATGAACCTGGTCACACGTGGGACTTCTTCTGTGGTCGGATTTATACCCAGGAAGCAGTTCCACTTGTATGATGACTTTGACGCGGCCCGCGACCTGAAGGCTTACAAGAATGATCAGGACTATATCTCAGGGCGGGCGTGGCGGCGTCGGTGCTACCCGAAGGATTGGTGTATCGGGATGATACACCTGGTCCCCTATTGGCCGTTCAATCTGATTTTCCGAAAGTACCGCAACCTGCCAAAACGCCCTAAAATCGTTATCTTCAAAGGAAACCCGAAAGCGCTTGAGCTGGCGGGGCAGAATGTCGGGGAATGGGGAACGAAGCGCCGCCGTGGCTTTGGCAGCATTGGCTGGGTTGAGACATATCTACAGAAATACAGCACGTAAGAAGAAAGGCCGGGCCCAAGAGGGTCCGGCCTTTTTCTTTAGTTCGTTATGATCTCTGGCCCCATGAAGGTGTTGGGCAGGAAGGTCGATATCCACGGTATGTACGTCACCATGATCAAGAAGACGAACAGCACGGCCAAGAACGGCAACGCCGCTTTCACAACGCTCATCATCGGCATCCCGGCCACGCCCGAAGTCACGAACAGGTTCAACCCGACCGGAGGTGTAATCATCCCGATCTCCATGTTGACCACCATGATGATGCCCAGATGGATTGGGTCGATTCCCAGCTCGATGGCAATCGGGAACACCAGCGGTGCGACGATGACCAGCAGGCCCGAGGGCTCCATGAACTGACCACCGATCAGAAGGATCACGTTCACCACGATCAGGAAAGTCACAGGACCCAGACCTGCAGACAACATTGCGCTAGCGATGTGCTGTGGCACTTGCTCGTCCGTCAGAACGTGTTTCAGGATCAGCGCGTTGGCGATCACGAACAGCAGCGTGACAGTCAGCTTGCCGGCCTCGAACAGCGTATGCTTGGTGTCCGGGTGAAAGAACGCGGTTACCAGCGCATAAGGCTTTTTGATCAAAGGCAGGTTCTGCTGGCCCTCTTCGGTGCTGAGCGGCCCCATATCTTTGTAGACAAAGCTGGCAATCAGGAAAGAGTACACCGCAGCGACGGCTGCCGCCTCGGTCGGGGTGAAGATACCGCCATAGATACCACCCAGAATGATGACGATAAGGAACAGGCCCCATCCGGCCTCGCGCGCCGAGGCAAAGATCTCACCCCACCCTTTCCAATCGCCTTTGGGCAGGTTCTTGACCTTGGCCATGACGTAGATGGTGATCATCAGCATAAGACCCGCCATCAGGCCTGGAATGACGCCTGCAAGGAACATGCGCCCGACGGACACCTCAACAGCCGCCGCATAGACGACCATCACGATCGACGGCGGGATCAGGATGCCCAGAGTACCGGCGTTACAGATCACACCGGCAGCGAATTCCTTGGAATAGCCGACCTGACGCATGCCCGCGATCACGATGGAGCCGATGGCCACCACGGTCGCCGGGGACGAGCCTGACAGCGCCGCAAACAACATACAGGCAAACACACCCGCAATCGCCAAACCACCCGGAAGATGCCCCACACAGGCAATCGAGAACCGGATGATCCTCCGCGCCACACCGCCCGTCGTCATGAAGGACGACGCGAGGATAAAGAACGGGATCGCCAACAGGGTGAAATGGCCCTCGAATGCCTCGAACAGTGTGCCTGCGACCGAGGCCAGCGAACTGTCAGAATAGATCAGCAGGAACAGGGTCGAACTGAGGCCAAGCGCCACCGCAATCGGAACACCGATCAGCAGCAAGCCAATGACCATTGAGAAAAGAAGAACGACGTCCATTAGTCATGCACCCCTTGTTGTGCGCGGACTTCTTCGATCTCGTCCTCGACTTCGTGGCTGGCGACAAGGCGGTCGGCCTCTCCGCGCCAGATTTGAATGGCGGCTTGCGTAAACCGGATCAACAGCAACAGCATGGATACGGGCAGCACCAGATACGGAATGACCTTTGGGATTTTCTCGTACCCTTCACCATAGTTGATCAGGTCTTCCAGAAAGCGCAGCGGCGCGACCATCGGAATATCGTCAACCTCATAAAAACTCTGACTGCGCGCCCCGGTATCAAACCCGGTTGGGAACCAGCGCCCCGACGTGGGTGGCAGATCCGCAAACACAGCCCAATAGTCATACGACCCCTTCAGCAACAGCAACGAAAAGACCAGACAGCAAGCCACTGCGATCAGAGCCAGCACACGGCGCGGTGCAGGTGGCAGCATGTTAAGGATCGCATCAACGCCCAGATGCGCATGTTTCTTGACCGCATAAGACGCGCCAAGCAGCACCAGCCACCCGAACATGAACACGGTCATTTCAAGTGCCCACAGGATATTGGAATTAAAGGCAAACCGCGCGATCACGTTGGCAAACGTCACAGCCGTCATCAGGCCAAGCAACACCGCGATCAGGGTTTCCTCGATATGGTCGATCAGCCCGCCTTGGCCGGGATTCGCACCAGACATCTCTCTGTCCCCACATTTTTAGGATGATTGATTGGGGCGGGCCTGATGCGGCCCGCCCGGCCTGCGCGTCGATAACTCCCCAGTCCCCCGACGCGCGGCGATCCGGATCAGAACCCGGCGTTGATCGCCTGAGCGGCGTCGATTTTGTCTTGGCCTACATCACCAGCGAATTTGTCCCAAACAGGCTTCATGGCATCGACCCAAGCCTGACGCTGTTCAGCGTTCAATTCACGGATGGTGCCACCAGCGTCGATAACCGACTGCTTGGCCGCTTCGTTGACTGCAAAGGCTTCTTTGTTGCGCGTCTCGGTGACTTCACCCAGGATCGTCAGGAATTGATCGCGCACTTCGGGGTCCAGGCTGTCCAGCCAGTCAACCGAGGTCACGACCAGATAGTCGATGATACCGTGGTTGGTTTCGGTGATACCGTCCTGCACCTCGAAGAACTTCTTGCCATAGATGTTCGACCAGGTGTTTTCCTGGCCATCCACAACACCCTGCTGCAGAGCGCCATACACTTCCGAGAACGCCATCTTCTGCGGGCTACCACCGATCGCTTCCATTTGCGCGACCAGCACGTCCGACGACTGCACGCGGAACTTCAGACCATTAGCATCTGCCGGTGTTTCCAGTGGCTTGTTGGCGGACATCTGCTTCATGCCATTGTGCCAGAACGCCAATCCCTGCAGGCCGCGGCGCTGCATGCTGTCCTTCATGGCCTGACCGTCGGCCGAGGCTTGGAACGTATCCACTGCATCGATGTTCTTGAACATGAACGGCAGGTCAAATAGCCGGAATTGCTTGGTGAATTTTTCAAACTTGGACAGCGACGGCGCAGCTAGCTGAACATCGCCCTGCAACATAGCCTCAAGGACCTTGTCGTCATTATAGAGGGTCGAGTTCGGGAAAACCTCCATACACATGACGCCATTCATTTCATCGTTCACACGCTGCTCAAGCAGCGACGCTGCTATACCCTTGGGGTGCTTGTCGGTGTTCGTCACGTGAGCGAACTTCACCACGATCTCACCATCATCACACGCTGCCATACCGGCAGTTGCCGTCACAGTCAGAGCAACTGCTGTCGCGGCTGTTGTCAGGAATTTCATCTGTCTTTTCCTCCCAGACTTCTCAGAAACTTCTCAAGAGCGCCGCCAAGGCGCCTTATGCCGGGCAGTGAACCGAATCGCCTGCCACCGCTCAACTTTTTGTTGGGGATGCGCGAGATTCGTTTTAAGCCTTTGTTTTTATTTCATGTATCAGCGTTTCAACTAAGTCTGCCGTGAACCAACCTGGACTACGTGCGAATTTCCACA
The DNA here is from genome assembly GCF_059613525.1 of Ruegeria sp. SATB045. NCBI lineage: Bacteria > Pseudomonadati > Pseudomonadota > Alphaproteobacteria > Rhodobacterales > Roseobacteraceae > Ruegeria > Ruegeria sp. SATB045. Next base: position 15,392 of record NZ_JBXWSR010000002.1, read on the forward strand.
CAAGGAAATCTGCCTTTGTGCGGATTTTCGCACATATTTCGAATCGTACGGTTAGAATCACCCGACAACACCGGCGCCACCGCAGTCCGCACCAGCGGACTGCCACGCCCAACGCCTTGAATTGCATGAAAATGCAGTGACAGGCGGCGGGAGAACCTACCTTCGGTAATCCTCGGGGCGAATGCCATAACGCGCTAGTTTGTCATAGAAGGTCTTGCGCGGCAGTTTTAGCGCTTTGGCCGCGTCCGAGGCCTTGCCATTGTGGCGCCCCAAAGACGCAATCAAAAGCGAACGTTCGACTTGGGCCATCTGCTCACTCAGCCCCAGTTCTGCGGCCGAAGCGACCTCGTCCGGCATCCCAAGAACAAACCGCATGGCCGCTGACATCAAGGATCGCGCATTGCCCGGCCAGTCCTGCGTCATCAATGACGCCAAATGTTCCGACGTGATATCCGGTGCAGCAATCCCGGCCTGCTCGGCCGCTTGTGCAACATAGTGGCGAAAGATCACCGGAATATCCTCGGGGCGTTCAGCAAGCGACGGTATCCGAACCCGCATCACGTCCAAACGATAGAAAAGATCGGCATGAAACTGTCCAGCATCAGACAAGCGCGCGAGATCAGCAGTGGTTCCGGCGATGATACGCGCGCCGACCCCTTGCTCGACGATTTCAAGGGCAGCGTACTGGGTTTCAGTCGGCATCGCCGAAATCTCATCCAAAAACAATGAGCCCCCCGCGGCGTCCTCGCAAACATGTCGTAACTCCTGCACCGTCAACCCCGAGGCAGGGCGCTTGACAAACGGGCCTTGCGATTGCGGAGACATCAAATGCACCACTTCAGCCACCTTTGAAATGCCGCTGCCTGCGGGGCCGGTCACCAGAACCTCTACCCCTGTCCGGGCAACCGTACGAACCCGTTCCCTAAGCCGCTCGGCTTGCGCAGACAGGCCGAACAGAAGCCGCGCGGCTGGATCTCCTTTTTCCAACTCATGTTTCAAGGCACGCTGTTCCAGAACGTGTCGCCGCGCCGCCTGTGCGCGTTCCAGAACCTCGAGCAAGTCCGAGGCAGCGCATGGTTTTTCGAGAAAATCAAATGCACCTGTCCCCATCGCACGAACGGCCATGGGGACATCACCTTCGCCAGTCAACAAGATCACCGGCAGATCGGCATCAACCTCACGCGCGTAGTTCAACAGGTGAAACCCGTCACGTCCGGGCATCCTGATGTCCGACACGATAACGCCTGCAAAATCTGCCCGAATGTGATCCTTGGCGGCCACAAAAGATCCAGCAGTCACGGGCGCGTAATCCGCCAGCTCCAGGGTTTGGGCCAATGCCTCGCGCACCGCCGCATCGTCATCGACCAAAAGGACCTTTCGTGTCATGCGACCTCATCTTCCCGGTAATACTCAAGCTCGACCGTGAACATCGCCCCTGTCTGCGCGTTGGTTCCACGGATGTTACCACCAAAACTCTGGACCAACCCGTAAGAGATCGAGAGGCCCAACCCCATCCCCTCGGACGATCCCACAGCCTTGGTGGTATAGAACGGCTCGAACAGTTTTTCAGTGTTTTCGATACCTGGGCCGATATCGCGCACCGTGACCGCCAGTTTGTCACCCGTCTCGATCGCAATATTGATCAACTTGTCATCCTGCTGGCTCATGGCATCGGCGGCGTTGTTGATCAGGTTCACAAACACCTGAACAAGCCGCACCTCGCCGCCCCAAGCAAAAACAGGACCAGAAGGCAGCTGCCATTCCAGTTCGACCCCTTCGGACCGCAGGCGCGCATCGGTCAGTTCGACAGCCGTTTCGATCACCTGAACCAAGTCGACCTTACCCATAGGTTCACTTTCGTTTCGGGCAAAGGCCCGAAGGTTTTTGATGATGCGCGCCATCCGCGCCGCCATGTCCGATATGCGTGTCAGATTTTCAGCCGCCCGCCCTTCACGCCCACGCGACAAAAATGCTGTGCCATTATCGGCAAATTGCTGGATCGCCATGAGCGGCTGATTCAATTCGTGGCTGATCCCGGCGGACATCTGCCCCAATGCGCTTAGCTTTCCGGCCTGTATCAGCTCAGCCTGGGCTTTTTTTAATGCGGTTTCAGCCTCTTGCCGCTCATGAACTTCGCGCCTGAGCGCGGTGTTGGCGGCCGTCAGAGCTCGGGTTCGCTGCGCAACACGACTTTCCAGAACGACATTGGCCTGCGCCAGCGTCCTGCGCCGCTCCGTCGCCAGGAACAACAAGGCACCAAAAGCAAAACAGATCGCAGCTACCGCAGCAGCCTGCAGCCCCGCCAAACGCCGCGCCGGAGCTACATCGACCAAAACCTCGGCCGTCATGTCGATCACAGGCAAATCAAGCGTCAGGTGCAGCGCACGTTCGGGCAGATACCTGCCCCACCCCAATCGCCAAAGCTCGTGCCCACCAATCATGGTCGAGGCGAAATCGGTCGCATTCCCTTCTGGCGGAGACAGGCCCTGCTGACCCTCGGACCGATACCAGAACAGAAGGTCGGACCGGTTCGAGATAAAGACCACCCCGTCGGAATCCACAAAGAAAACGGCCTCGGTACTGCCGCGCCATGTTTGTTCGACATCCTGAACATCGGCGACGACCATCAAGGCCCCTTGCACCCGACCCAATGCATCAAATGTCGGTGCTGCGTAAGAATAAATGCGCGCACCGCTTTCGGGAAGGACCCCGTGCGCACTCCCCAAAGCGCCCTGCAATGCGCGTTCGAACGCTGGGTGACCCGCCAGACTGCCCTGCGCGGTCGGCTGTGCAGCGGTCAGAACCCGACCATTGCGGTCCAGATATAACATGTTGACGGCAGCTGTCTTATCGGCCACGTCCAGCAACATGGCTTGTGCCGCCTGACGTTGTGAGGGTGTGTCCAGCGTAGCCAGCGCAGGATGGCCCGCCATCAGAACGGCCAATTCCTGATAGACCTGCATCTGAGTGCTTAACCGGTCCGCGGCCAGTTCCAAATCGGCCTCGGCCTTCTCGCTAAGCTGCGACAACGCCTGCCTGAACCCGTAGGACCAGACGCCCGCCGACAGCAGCGCGACCGAGAACAGAAAACCTATGACGACGAATGCTCTGTGCATATCCTAGGGTCTTGCATTCAGCGCGGCCTATGGCAAGTCTGCGCGGCATGAAGAAAATCTCGCAGTCGCCGGTTGATCCCGTATTCGTTCAGGACCCCTATCCTTTTTATGACCATGCGCGCAGGTTCGGAGACCTGTTTTTCTGGGAAGACTACAACAAGGTTGCCGCAGTATCGCACAGAGCCGTTCAGACACTACTGAAAGATCGGCGATTTGGGCGCGAGAAGCCAACCGAATTGCAAACCCCCGGCCCCGATCATCTGGCAGCTTGGCAGGCGATCGAGGATCATTCTCTTCTCGAACTGGAACCTCCGCGCCACACGCGATTGCGTAGTCTGGTCATAAGGGCCTTTACGTCCCGCTCTATTGCCGCGATGACCCCAGACATCGAACAACTGTGCCGCGACCTTATCCACGAATTTCCCGACGAACCGTTCGATCTGCTGCAGACATATTGCACGCAGGTGCCAGTGATCACCATTTGCCGGTTGCTGGGCGTACCCGAGCATATGGCCCCTGACCTTCTGCAATGGTCCCACGATATGGTCGCGATGTACCAGGCAAACCGAACCCGCCAGACCGAAGACCGGGCAGCGCAGGCATCAGCGCAGTTCACTGAGTTCCTAAGCAATTATATCGACCTGCGCCGCGTCGAGCCGAGTCCAGATCTGATCACAAAGCTGATCGCAGCCGAGGAAGACGGCGAAAAGCTATCGCGGGACGAATTGATTGCGACTTGTGTGCTTTTGTTGAATGCCGGACATGAGGCGACGGTCCATGCGTTGGGAAATGGCGTAAAGACACTGCTTCAGACCGGAACAAGGCCAGACGTATTGGATGAGAACCGGATTGACGGCACCGTTGAGGAGATCCTCAGATATGACCCGCCCTTACACATCTTCACACGCTACGCCTATGAGCAGGTTGATCTTTTCGGCCACAGCTTCAAACGAGGCGATGAGGTCGCCTTGTTGCTTGGCGCTGCAAACCGCGACCCTTCCGTTTGGGCCGATCCAAATCAGTTCTTACCCAGCCGAGACGTCGTAACAAATACCAGCTTTGGCGCAGGGCTGCATTTCTGCGTAGGCGCGCCATTGGCGCGTCTCGAGATGCGCATCGCCCTCAAAACCCTATTTGATCATTGCCCGTCCCTGCGCCTAGAGGGCGATCCGGACTATTCCAACACGTACCACTTTCACGGGTTGACCCGCCTGATGGTCACGACCTGACGGATTATTCTGCGACCAGAGCGTTCAGCGGCAGCATTGTGGTCGATTTGATCTCTTCCATGGACAGCAGTGCGGTCACATTGTGAACCCGCACTTCCGAGATCAGCGTTTGGTAGAATTCGTCGTAAGCCCGCGCATTTTTGACCCGAACCTTGAGGATGTAGTCAATGTCACCCGCCAAACGATGCGCCTCTTGCACCTCGGGACGGTCGCGAAGGGCCTTAAGGAATTTGCGCTGCCAGTCTGCTTCGTGTTCGGACGTGCGTATAAGAACGAAGAACGTCGCTTCAAAACCCAGTGCCTCGGCATCCAGCAAGACGGTCTGTTGACCGATCACACCGGCCCCCTTCAGCTTGCGGATTCGGTTCCAGACCGGGGTCTTCGAACTGCCAACACGCGCGGCAATTTCGTCCAGTGATTGGCTGGCATCGCGCTGCAGCTCAACCAGAATTTTCCGATCTGTGTCGTCAATTCGCACCGACATCCCAATTTTTCCTTTGTTTCGAAACTCACGTTCTCCAACGCGCCGTCGAAAGAACATTTGTTCTTATTTATGCACCCATATGGCGCAATACCGGGAATATTTCCTATATTGCAGGTCAAGTCAAACGAACCGGAACCAAACATGCAGAACGCGCATTCACATAACGGAGCAGGACATGTCGACTTTGTCGGCGCGGGTCCGGGCGATCCTGAATTGCTGACGCTCAAGGCGTTGCGTGCGTTTGAATGCGCGGATGTGGTTTTGCATGATCGGTTGATAAGTGCCGAAGTTCTGGAATTGGCCGGCAAGACTGCTGTTCTGGTTGATGTTGGCAAAGCCGGGTTCGGCCCCTCGTGGAAGCAGCAGGATATCGACGCACTATTGGTGGAACATGCGCTGAACGGACAGCGCGTCGTCCGGTTGAAATCCGGTGACCCTACCGTGTTTGGGCGTCTGGACGAAGAGATCGAGGCCGTTGAAGCCTCGGGCATCTCGTGGGCCATCATCCCCGGTATTACTGCGGCGTCCGCAGCTGTTGCTGGGATCGGTCAAAGCCTGACCCGACGTGGCCGAAATTCCTCGGTCCGGTTCTTGACGGGGCACGACATGAAGGGTTTTGCCGATCACGACTGGGCTGCTTTGGCGCGCCCAGGTTCCGTCGCAGCAATTTATATGGGTAAGAAGTCAGCCCGTTTCATCCAAGGCCGACTGATCATGCACAGTGCGGATCGAGAAACCCCCGTTACGTTGATCGAAAACGCATCGCGTTCCGACCAACGCGTTATGGCCACCAATTTGGATCGCCTACCCGCTGATCTGACCGCCGCCGAAATGGACGGCCCTACCCTCACATTCATTGGCCTTGAACCGCGCCAAGCGGCCCAGGCCCTGACCGAATTCAATAAGGAGCACGCCTGATGGCCCGCGCTTTTACCCCCAAAATCGTCACCGCAAATGACTTGCTGGAAGGCGACGTGATCTACCTGACTGAAGATGACCGCTGGTCGCGTGATCTGGCCGAAGCCGAACTGATCACCGACGAAGCCCACGCACAGGTCCGTCTGCTGGACGCCGCACGTCAGGCCAACAAGATTGTTGGAGCCTATCTGGCCGATGCCGTGGCTGGTGAAAACGGGCCCGAACCCACCCATTTCCGCGAGGACTTCCGCCGTACTGGCCCGTCCAACTATGCCCATGGCAAGCAGGAAACAGCAACGCAGCCCCGGGCCTGAGCTCAGGCCCTCTCTCTCCCCTTTTCAAGGCCCCAGGTTCGGGGCTGCAACTAAGGACAGCTAATCATGTATCGCTACTCCGAGTTCGACACAGCATTTTTGGCAGAACGTAACAAGCAGTTCCGCGCCCAGGTTGAGCGTCGCATCGACGGCTCGCTGACCGAGGATGAATTCAAACCCCTGCGCCTGATGAACGGCCTGTATCTGCAGTTGCACGCGTACATGCTGCGCGTCGCCATTCCCTATGGCACGCTGTCCAGCGCACAGATGCGCCAACTGGCCCTGCTGGCCGAGAAGTGGGACAAAGGCTATGGCCATTTCACCACCCGCCAGAACATCCAGTATAACTGGCCCAAGCTGAACGACGTGCCCGATATGCTGGACGCGCTGGCCGAGGTGGGCATGCACGCCATCCAGACCTCGGGCAACACCATCCGCAACGTGACTGCGGACCATTTCGCCGGTGCCGCCGCGGATGAGATCGCCGATCCCCGCCCCTATGCCGAGCTGCTGCGCCAGTGGTCCACTGATCACCCGGAATTCCAGTTCATGCCGCGTAAGTTCAAGATCGCCATCACCGGCAGCGAAAACGACCGCGCCGTGATCAAGGCACACGATATCGGCCTGCAACTGGTCGAGCGTGACGGCGTTCTGGGTGCCCGCGTGATCGTAGGTGGTGGTCTGGGCCGCACTCCGATGATCGGCAAGGAATTGTCGGATTTCGTCGCCTTTGACGATCTGCTGGCCTATCTTGAAGCGACTGTGTCCGTCTGGAACCAGATCGGCCGCCGCGACAACAAATACAAAGCCCGCATCAAGATCACCGTCCACGAAAACGGCATCGACACCATCCGCGCCAAGGTCAACGAGCGCTTCCTGCAGGTTCGCCCGCAGTTCAAAGGTGCCGATATGGCGTTGTTGGAAGAGATCAAAGGCCACTTTGCAGCGCCTGATTTCCGTCAGGGCTCGGTCGCGTCGTTTGAAAGCGCCTATACCAAAGATCCGGTCTTCCGTTCATGGGTCGACACCAACATCGCGCCGCACAAGAACGCGGATCATGCGATTGTCACGATCTCGATCAAAAAGCACGGCGCGACGCCGGGTGATGCGACCGCTGAACAGATGCGCGTGATGGCCGATCTGGCGAAAGAGTTCGCTTATGACGAGCTGCGCATCAGCCACGAGCAGAACGTGATCCTGCCGCATGTCCACAAATCGGACCTGCCCGCGATCCACGCCAAGCTGAAGGAATACGAGCTGGCGACCGCCAATATCGGCCTGATCAGCGACATCATCGCCTGCCCGGGCATGGACTACTGCGCATTGGCCACCGCACGCTCAATCCCCGTTGCGCAGGAAATTGCGACCCGCTTTGACGATCTGAAGCTCGAGCATGATATCGGCCACCTGAAGATCAAGATCTCGGGCTGCATCAACGCTTGTGGGCATCACCACGTGGGCCACATCGGCATTCTGGGTCTGGATCGCGCAGGCGTCGAGAACTACCAGATCACTCTGGGCGGCGACGGCACCGAAACAGCGGCCATCGGCGATCGGACCGGCCCCGGCTTTGCCTATGATGAGATCGTTCCCGCGGTCGAGCGGATCGTGAACACCTATCTGGAACAGCGTGACAGCCCCGAAGAAGAGTTCCTGCAGACCTATCGTCGTGTCGGCATGGCTCCATTCAAGGCGGCTCTGTACCCCGAGGCTCAGGCGAATGCCGCTTGATCTGATCCAGACGGAACTGGGCAAAGACCGCAGCGAACTGACCGAAAAGGTCGAGGCGCTGAACGCCCGGTTCCGGCACCACAGCGCGCATGACGTGATGCATGGTGCCATCGAAGAGATTGAAGACCTTGCCCTGGTGTCCAGCTTCGGGGCCGAGTCAGTTGTGTTGCTGCATATGGCGGCTGTAGTCGACAAGATGACCCCGGTGCTGTTTGTGGACACGCAGATGCTGTTCACCGAAACGCTGGAGTACCAGCAGGAGGTCAGCGAACGTCTGGGGCTGAAAAACGTCCATATCATCCGCGCCGAGGATGAGGATGTGCAGCGCGACGACCCTTATGGTGCCTTACGCCTGCGCGACACGGATGCGTGCTGCAACTTGCGGAAGACCTTTCCGCTGCAAAAAGCCCTGACGGGCTATTGCGGCTGGATCACAGGGCGCAAGCGGTTCCAGTCCGGCACACGCGCCGCGCTTGACTTCTTTGAGGTCGAGGACGGCACCGGTCGGATCAAGGTTAACCCGCTGGCCCATTGGGCGCCCGAGGACGTGCGCGCCTATATGGAAGAAAACAACCTGCCACGGCATCCGCTGGTGGCCAAAGGATACCCTTCGATCGGCTGTGCGCCCTGCACCTCTCCGGTCAAAGAAGGCGAAGACCCCCGCGCCGGACGCTGGCGCGACCAGAACAAGGAAGAATGCGGCATCCATTTTGTCGATGGCAAAATGGTGCGCGCCGGAGAGACAACATGAACGTAATCGTAACTGATGAGGGCTTTGCCCCCGACGACTGGACCGATGGGTTTGTCACGCTGGAAGACGCCGCCAACGACGTGGTTGCGCTGGATGTGGCTTCGGACACCGACCCGGATGAACTGTATGACCGCCTCGGCAGCGCCAGAATGGTTCGCGTGGACTTTCCGTCCTCGGCCGATGGGCGCGGGTTTACCATCGCGCGCATTCTGCGCCTGAAAGGCTATACCGGGCGTTTGCGCGCGCGCGGCCATGTGTTGGCCGATCAGTTTGCGATGGCCCGTCGCAGCGGCTTTGACGAAGTCGAGATCGACCAGGCCCTTGCGCAACGTCAGCCCGAAGATCAGTGGTTGGCCCGCGCCAACTGGCAGGACAACAATTATCAATCCCTCCTGCGCGGATAACTGAACTTTACGTCAGTCAGCGCGACGTTGGGGCAACTGCCCCTTTTCCTGACGTGGATCAAAGATTAAACGGAGATGTCGGTTTACCCAACCGGCAGTGAAACGATGACAGAGATGAAGCCCGTGACCGAAGCAACCGCCGTAAAGGCCCCCGTTCTGCCGGACGCGCAGACCGTAACCGACGTCAAACATTGGACCGACAGCCTATTTTCCTTCAAGGTGTCGCGCCCTGCCTCGCTGCGTTTCCGCTCGGGCGAGTTTGTGATGATCGGCTTGCTGGGCGACAATGGGAAACCTTTGCTGCGCGCATATTCCATTGCATCGCCGTCCTGGGACGAAGAGCTGGAGTTCTATTCGATCAAGGTGCAGGACGGCCCTCTGACCTCGAAGCTGCAGCACATCAAACCCGGCGACCAGATCATCCTGCGGCCCAAGCCCGTTGGCACGCTGGTCCATGACGCTCTGCTTCCGGGCAAACGTCTGTGGTTCTTTGCCACCGGCACCGGCTTTGCCCCCTTCGCCTCGCTGTTGCGCGAGCCGCAGACCTATGAGGATTACGATGAGGTTATCATCACCCATACCTGCCGCGAAGTGGCCGAACTGGAATATGGTCGCCAACTGATCGAAAACATCCGTCAGGACGAGATGCTGGCCGAGTTGATGGGCGAAGGTTTCGCCGACAAGATCCGGTATTACCCGACCACCACTCGGGAAGAGAGCCCCAAGATGGGCCGCATCACCGACCTGCTGAAAGACGGCACTGTCTTTGCTGATCTGGGCATCGAAGGCGGCATTAAGCCGAAAACCGATCGCGGCATGGTCTGCGGGTCGCTAGCTTTCAATCTGGATATCAAAGAGATTCTGGAGGAGTTCGGCCTGCGCGAAGGCGCCAATTCCGAGCCCAAGGAATTCGTGATCGAAAAAGCCTTTGTGGGCTAAACTGACCGCGCCGGGCACAGGAATGACTGTGGTCGGCGCATAAAGCTGCTGTGATACCTAAGAAATTCGGCCTTTTCGGCGCGGATCACGCTTGAATCAGCGCGCCGGGCGGTCTAAATTTCGGGCTCGAATTTCTGCAATCATCAAAGGAATGAACCCATAGCTCGCAGACCTCACAACGCGCCGCCTCAGAGAGATACCGGCCCGCGCGTCAATGAAAAAATCCGTGCCCCCGAAATCCGCCTGATTGGCGCTGACGGCGATAACGTCGGGGTGGTTCATCCCGCCAAAGCCATGCAACTTGCCGCAGATGCGGGCCTTGACCTGGTCGAGATTTCGCCCAATGCGAACCCGCCGGTCTGCAAGATCATGGATTTTGGCAAGTTTAAGTACGAGACGCAAAAACGCGAAGCCGAGGCGCGCAAAAAACAAAAAGTCATCGAGGTGAAAGAGGTCAAATTCCGCCCCAACACCGATACGCATGACTATGACGTCAAAATGAAGAACGTTTTCAAGTTTCTGGAAAAAGGCGACAAAGTCAAAGTCACTCTGCGGTTCCGTGGCCGTGAGATGGCGCACCAGAACCTTGGGCGCGAATTGTTGGAACGTGTCGCCGAGGACATCAAGGAACTGGGCAAGGTCGAAAACATGCCCAAGATGGAAGGTCGTCAGATGATCATGATGATCGGGCCGCTTCCTCAGAAGTAATCAGGACCGCGTAAACCCTGAAGAAGCCTCCTTTTTTAAAGGGGGCTTTTGTTTTGCGATCTGGCTTTTACCCAGTGGAATGAATCGTGCAGGTCAAAGCCAAGCGATATCGTATCAATGATAAGAAGCAACGTCAGGAAACCGGCGTATTCAGGCGAAAGCGCCGAATCTGCGGACAACACCATCGCGATGACAATCACCAAAGGCCCCCAGCACAACAGGTGCGGCAAAGCCATCGCCTTGCTCATCCCTCGGGCGGCTAGCATGATCGGAATATTCAGGGCCATACCGGTTACTGCCAAAACGGCGATTAACTCACCGTGTGGTTGATCCATAAAAGCCAAAGGTGCAAGGTTAACCGGGATTAAAACTACGAGAACCCAAATCTGAACCCATGTTGGAAGACTTCGAAAACTCACCCAAATATCGTTAACCATTACACTCGCCCCAATAAAAAATTTGACTAATACTTTATTGAGTTAAAAAGAAAAGTCAGTTCACAAGGGTGTTATAGCACGGTCGAAATCGCTTTGCCCAGCTTCCAGGTTAATTCTTCGATTTGTGTGTCTTCAATGACAAATGGCGGCGCCAGAAGAATGTGGTCCCCCACACGTCCATCGCGAGTACCAGCCATAGGGTAGCAGATCAGACCTTCGGCAAATGCGGCCTGTTTGATCTTTCCAGCCAGTCCATTCGCCGGGTCAAATGGACGCTTGCTGCCCTGATCAGCGACCAGCTCGATCCCCCGGAACAAGCCTCGACCTCGAATATCCCCGACATTGGGATGCTGACCAAAAGCGTCTTCTAGTGAACGCTGGAGCTTTTGACCCATCGCCCCGGCTCGGGCGGGCAAATTGCGTGAGGTTAGCTCCTGGAGAACGGCCAAAGCTGCCGCCGTTGCGACGGGGTGGCCAACATAGGTATGGCCGTGCTGAAAGAACCCCGTCCCGTCCCGGATCGCGCTGTAAATCCCATCTGTACAAAGCATCGCGCCTATCGGTTGATAGCCAGCCCCTAGGCCTTTCGCGATACACAATATGTCAGGCACAACTCCGTCGTGATCGCAAGCGAACAAGTGACCCGTGCGCCCCATTCCGCACATCACTTCGTCCAAGATCAAAAGCACACCGTATTTGTCGCAGATTTCACGGATTCGCCTGAAATAGCCGTCAACAGCTGGGACAGCACCCAGAGTTGCCCCGACAACGGGTTCAGCCATAAAGGCCATAACGCTGTCCGGACCCAGGCGCAAAATTTCATCTTCCAACTCGTTGGCGACGCGTTGGCCGTAGTCAAAGCTGCTCTCTCCGTCAGTTTTTTCAGCATATTCGTAACATGGTGCGATATGCGTCATCTCTATCAGCATGGGCGCAAACTGCGCCCTACGCCAGGCATTGCCGCCAGCAGACAGCGCGCCCAACGTATTCCCGTGGTAACTTTGACGCCGCGCAATTACATGCCGTCGATCCGGCTGACCAACCTCAAGGAAATACTGTCGGGCCAACTTGATCGCAGCTTCCGTCGCTTCGGATCCTCCGGATACAAAGTAGACGCGGTCCAGATTTCCCGGCGCATTTTGTATCAACATCTCGGCCAATGCTTCCGCCGGCTCCGAGGTCATGAACCCCGTATGAGCAAAAGCAATTTTCTCAACCTGATCCTGAACGGCCTTGATGACCGACTGGTTTGAATGCCCCAGGCACGACACGGCTGCATCTCCGCAATCCAGGTATCGACGTCCCTGACTATCGATCAAATACGCCCCGTCACCCGCGACAGCGACCGGCAGTTTCGACTTCGTGTGTCTCGGAAATATGTTGCTCATAACGAACCTTTCTTAAGTGATGTAACCAAAGTCGACACGGACGCCGCATTGTCCGCCCAAACCGTTCCGTCTGGCCTGTACAAACTGTTTTCAAACCCGACCCGTACGTCTCCCCCTCGCGAGGCCGCCAGACGCAAACAAGCGTGTTCCTGTTTACCGAATGCGCAGACCATCCAGGGCGACACTCCCAAGGGAAACCGATCCAAATCTTCGAGCGCGGATTCTTGCCCCTGCATATACCGTCCCAGTACCAGAAGTCGGTCTGTCTGAGCCGATTTCACTGTTCCATTGGCCCGCCAATAGGACAGCAGAGCCGCATCTTCAGCATCATAAAGGATATGCTGCACGCGCGCCTCCATATCCGCACACACTGCGTACACTTTTGCAGCCAATTCCGGTGATCGAGCGATTTCGCGCACCGAGATTGAGACCCATGCAGGTCGAACCTTGGTAAGACAGTCCAACTGCTCGGCGACATCGTAAATACCGGCGGCCTCGGTCGTGATCTGGATATCCATGCCGGGAACGGCGCGCCGCAACTCGGTTATCGCTTCGAGATATCGCCCCGGATCCAACGAATGCGCTCCTTGTTCGTCACGCACATGCAGATGGAGACCGTGTGCTCCGGCAGAAAAACATGCCTTTGCCGTCGACACTATATCGTCGATCCCAACAGGAAGTTCCGCGTGGTCTTGCGACGTGCGACGCGCGCCATTTGGCGCGACCAAAACGTAAGGACGGGCTGTGTGCTTCATCGATGCGGCCTTGATTGCTTGGGCTCACTCTAGTTGTGTGCGAGCACGTTTTTAATTTACAATTTTCATAACAAATGTTTTTTTACACTATGCCAGATACACCGTCCCGAATTACGCACAAGCTGCGAGACGACATCTCATCAATGCCACCGGGCCTTCAGGCGGCGGCTAAGTATATTATCGATCACCCCGGCGACTTCGCGTTGGACTCTATTAGGGTTACGGCCAGTAATATCGGTGTCAGCCCGAACGTCTTGGTTCGGTTGGCTCAGCGCATGGGGTATGATGGCTTTGAAGCGTTCCGCACACCCTTCCGCAAAACTCTGGTCACCGACCAAGAATCCCAGCTGGGCCAAGAGTGGCTGGACACCACAGAGTCCGGAAGTGAACTGGATCGGGCACAAGCGAAGTTCGCGCACAATTCATTGAATGTCGTGACCCGCTCTCTGAGACTTATGCAGCCTGCGAAGGTTTCAAAAACCATTCACTACATCACCGAATCAAACAGATGTTTTGTGACAGCAACTCGGGCAAGCCATGCCTTAGCCTACTATTTTTCATACGCGGGTCGCATGGCGCATCCTGGCATACAGCTTGCTCCGCGACATTCGGGGTCCGTCATCGATGACCTGTTGGACTCGAATGATCGGGACTGCCTGATCGCCATCACGTTTCATCCCTATTCCGCCGAAACAATCGCCGCGATGCGCTTTGCAACACAAAGGGGGCTGAAAGTCATTTTGATTTCCGAAAGCGACGTGATCGCCCCAGGCATCGAACCTGACGTTGTTTTTCAGGTCAGCACCCGATCTCAGCATCATTTTTCCAACTTCGCGGGTGCTACGGCGGTTCTGGATTGCCTTTTGGGACATCTATTTGAAACCGGTGGCGAAGATGCGCGCAAAAGAGTCGAGCGCTACCAAAAAGCGCGCGAAGGTACCGGCGCGTATTGGCAACCGTCCAAACTCCCGCGACTTCGTCGATCCTAAAGTCAGCCCTGTTTTTTGCTTCAGGGCTGACGTTTGATTTAGCTACAGGCTTGGACGGCGCGTTTGGTCAT
>NZ_JBXWSR010000003.1:0-3098 GCF_059613525.1 Ruegeria sp. SATB045
CCTACCGCGAAACGCGGAAAGGCGCCCGTTTGGGCGCCTTTTTGTGTTTCGTGTGCTTTGGATCAGTCGATCATGGGCAGGAGCTTGTCCAGCGACTGCTTGGCGTCGCCATAGAACATGCGGGTGTTTTCCTTGAAGAACAGCGGGTTTTCGATGCCCGAATAGCCGGTGCCCTGACCACGCTTGGACACAAACACCTGCTTTGCCTTCCAGCATTCCAGAACCGGCATTCCGGCGATGGGGCTGTTGGGATCTTCCTGCGCCGCAGGGTTTACGATGTCGTTCGACCCTATCACGATGGCCACATCCGTTTCCGGGAAGTCATCGTTGATCTCGTCCATCTCCAGCACGATGTCATAGGGCACCTTGGCCTCGGCCAGCAGCACGTTCATATGACCCGGCAGACGACCGGCAACAGGGTGGATCGCGAAGCGCACCTCTTTGCCCTTGGCGCGCAGCTTGCGGACCAGTTCACTGACCGACTGCTGTGCCTGCGCCACCGCCATACCGTAGCCCGGAATGATGATCACGCTGTCGGCGTCGTTCAGAGCTGCGGCAACGCCATCGGCGTCGATGGCAACCTGCTCGCCCTCAACTTCCATCTGCGGGCCCGAGGTGCCGCCAAAGCCGCCCAGGATCACGCTGACAAAGTGCCGGTTCATCGCCTTACACATGATGTAGGACAGGATCGCACCCGACGAGCCAACCAGCGCACCCACAACGATCAGCAGGTCGTTGCCGAGGCTGAAGCCAATGGCCGCTGCGGCCCAACCCGAATACGAGTTCAGCATCGACACAACCACCGGCATGTCCGCGCCACCGATGCCCATGATCAGGTGATAGCCGATGAACAGCGCCGCCAGTGTCATCAGGATCAGCGGGAACAGACCGCCCGAGGCGGTGTACCAGATCAGGCAGATCAGCGAGAGACCTGCCGCCGCCGCGTTCAGCGCATGACCGCCGGGCAGCTTGGTCGCCGCCGATGTCACCTTGCCCGCCAGCTTGCCATAGGCCACGACCGAACCGGTAAAGGTGATCGCACCGATGAAGATGCCCAGGAACAGTTCCACATGCAGGATCGTCAGCTCGGCCGCCGTCTTTTTGGCGATCAGCTTGGCAAAGGCGCCCAGATCCGACAGGTCCGCCTGGTTCGCCGCATCCGCAATCGCCATGACCTGCGCCACGTTGCCGATCTCAAAATGCGCGTTGAAGCCCACGAACACAGCCGCCAGACCCACCAGCGAGTGCATCGCCGCGACAAGCTGTGGCATCTCGGTCATCTGCACGCGTTTGGCGACATAGGACCCGATCAAACCGCCGCCTGCAATCAGCAGCAGCGACAGCAACCACAGGCCCGAACCGGGGCCCACAAGCGTGGCAAAGACCGCCAGCGCCATACCGACAATACCGTACCAGACAGCGCGCTTGGCGCTTTCCTGGTTCGACAACCCGCCCAGGGACAGGATGAACAGAACAGCCGCAACAACATAAGCGGCAGTGGTGAAGCCAATCATCTACCCGGCCTCCTTAAGATTTCTGGAACATGGCGAGCATGCGCCGGGTGACAAGGAAACCGCCGAAGATGTTGATCCCGGCCATAAAGACCGACAGCGCCGCCAGCAGGATCACCAGGAACGAGCCCGATCCGATCTGCATAAGCGCCCCAACAATGATGATCGACGAGATCGCGTTGGTGATCGCCATCAGCGGAGTGTGCAGCGAATGCGCCACGCCCCAGATCACCTGGAAGCCAACGAACACGGCCAGCACGAACACGATGAAGTGCTGCATGAAGCTGGCCGGAGCGACCAGACCCACCAGCAGCATCAGCGCGCCGCCCACACCCAGCAGGGTGAACTGCTGCTTGGTCTGCGCCTTGAACGCCGCAATCTCCTGCGCCTTTTTCTCTTCCGGGGTCAGTTCCTTGACCTCGGGCTTCTTCTGCGCCGCGATGGCCTGCACTTTCGGCGGCGGCGGCGGGAAGGTGATCTCACCCTCAAAGGTCACGGTCGAGCCGCGGATCACGTCATCTTCCATGTCGTGGTTGATCTGACCGTCCTTCTCGGGCGTCAGGTCAGTCATCATGTGACGGATGTTGGTCGCGTACAGAGACGACGATTGCGCCGCCATCCGGCTGGGGAAGTCGGTATAGCCGATAATGGTCACGCCATTGTCGGTCACAATCTTCTCATCCGCGACGGTCAGCTTACAGTTGCCGCCTTTTTCCGCCGCTAGGTCCACGATGACCGAGCCCGGCTTCATGCTTTCGACCATATCCTTGGTCCAAAGCTCGGGCGCTTCGCGGTTCGGGATCAGCGCGGTGGTGATCACGATGTCCATCTCGGGGGCAAGTTCACGGAACTTGGCCAACTGCGCGTTGCGGAATTCTTCGGACTGAACCGACGCATACCCGCCAGTGGCCGCGCCATCCTGCTGCTGCTCTTCAAAGTCCAGATAGACGAATTCCGCACCCATCGACTCGACCTGTTCGGCCACTTCGGGGCGCACGTCGAACGCATAGGTGATCGCGCCCAGCGACGTGGACGTCCCGATCGCGGCCAGACCGGCCACACCGGCCCCCACGATCAGAACTTTCGCAGGAGGTACTTTACCCGCCGCTGTCACCTGACCGGTGAAGAAACGGCCAAAGTTGTTGCCCGCCTCGATTACGGCACGGTAGCCTGCGATGTTCGCCATCGACGACAGCGCGTCCATCTTCTGCGCGCGGGAAATACGCGGCACCATCTCCATCGCGATGACATTCGCGCCTTTGGATTTGGCCAGCTCCATCCCGTCTTCATTGCCCGCAGGGTTGAAGAACGAGATCAGCGTCTTGCCCTTGGTCAGACGCTTCAGCTCGGTCTCAGAGGGCTGACGCACCTTGGCGACAATATCGCAGTCTTTCCACAGCGCAGCAGCGGTCTTGATAACCTCAACCCCTGCAGCTTCATAGGCAGCATCCGAAAAACCTGCCGCAAGACCAGCCCCCTTCTCAATGGCGCAGTCATAGCCAAGTTTCTGCAACTGCAAAGCGGACTCGGGCGTCATCGCGACCCGGTTCTCACCGTCCAGTATTTCCTTTGGTGTGCCTAGCTTCA
>NZ_JBXWSR010000004.1:0-3846 GCF_059613525.1 Ruegeria sp. SATB045
TCCTAAAGTCAGCCCTGTTTTTTGCTTCAGGGCTGACGTTTGATTTAGCTACAGGCTTGGACGGCGCGTTTGGTCATGACGCTGACCAGATGTGCACGATAGTCTTTGCTGCCATGCAGATCGCCGATCATGTTCATTGGGTTCACCTTCAGGCCCATCAGGGCGTCGGCGCGGAACTCTTTGGTCAAGGCTTCCTCGGCCTCGGACCAGCGGAATACACCATCTTCGCTGGCACCGGTGACGGCGACGCGGACACCATCCGCGAACCGTGCCAGGTAGACCCCCACCAACGCAAAGCGCGAGGCCGGCTGCAGGAACTTCTGATAGCTTGCGGCCTGCGGCACCGGGAAGCGGATCTGGGTGATGATCTCACCCTCGTCCAGCGCGGTGGTGAACATGCCCTGAAAGAAATCATCCACCGCAATCTGCCGCGTATTGGTCACAACGGTCGCGCCCGAACCCAACACCCCTGCCGGATAACAGGCCGCCGGATCATTGTTGGCCACCGACCCACCAATTGTGCCGCGATTGCGCACTGCCGGGTCCCCGATCTGACCGGCCAATGCTGCCAGCGCCGGATAGCTTGCCGCCGCCTCGCGCGCCACCGTGGCGTGGGTCGTCGCTCCACCGATAGCGACCGAGCCATCATCCTCGATGCAAACCCCTTGCATCTCGGCAATCCCGCTCAGCGACACCAGCGCCGAGGGCGCCGCCAACCGCTGCTTCAACGTCGGGATCAGTGTCTGACCACCCCCCAACGCCTGCGCATCCTCAGCCCCCAACGCAGCCACCGCATTGGCGATGGTCGAGGGCTTCTCAAACTCGAAATTATACATTCCGCTTTTCCTTTCCGAAGAACACAGATCCGCTCTTCATCTGGCCATAAATACCTCGGGGGTCTGGGGGCAGAGCCCCCAGCTACCCCAACCTCTCAGCTGTTCATCGCCGCCCAAACGCGCGACGGGCTCACCGGCATGTCGATGTGATCCACCGCTTTGCCGCCCGAGTTCATCGCATCCAGAACCGCATTGACCACCGCAGGGGGTGAGCCAATAGCCCCAGCCTCACCACAGCCCTTCACCCCCAGCGGGTTATGCGTGCAGGGCGTCTGGCTGGAATGATCGACGCCGTAGAAGGGCACGTCATCGGCGCGGGGCATGGCGTAATCCATGAAGGACGCGCTCAGCAGCTGGCCATTCTCATCATAGGCGCAGTTCTCCAGTAGCGCCTGACCGATACCCTGACCGATACCGCCATGCACCTGACCATCCACGATCATCGGGTTGACGATATTGCCAAAGTCATCGGCGGCGGTGAAGGCCTCGATACTGACCTTGCCGGTCTCGGGGTCCAGCTCGACCTCGCAGGCATAGGCGCCCGAGGGGAAGGTAAAGTTGGCCGGGTCGTAAAACGCGGTCTCCTCCAGCCCCGGCTCGACCTCCAGCGGGTAGTTATGCGGCACATAGGCCGTCAGGGTCACATCGCCCCAGGCCACTGACTTGTCGGTGCCCGCGACGCTGAACTGACCGTCTTTCAGCTCGATATCGGCCTCGGAGGCCTCCAGCAGGTGGGCGGCGATCTTCTTGGCCTTGTCGATCACCTTCTCGGTGGCCTTGACCATGGCCGAGCCACAGACCGCAAGGCTGCGCGAGCCATAAGTGCCCATCCCAAACGGGATCTTCGAGGTGTCGCCATGCACGATCTCGACCATCGACTCGTCGATGCCGATCATGTCGGCCACGACCTGCGGAAAGGCGGTCTCATGCCCTTGCCCATGGCTGTGTGCGCCCACCATGACGCTGATCGAGCCGGTGGCGTTCACCCGCACGGTCGCAGCGTCATAAAGACCCGCGCGCGCGCCCAGCATGCCAACGATGTTCGACGGCGCAATGCCGCACGCCTCGATATAGCAGTTGATGCCCAGACCGCGCAGCTTGCCCTTGGCCTCGCTTTCCGCACGCCGCGCGGCAAAGCCTGCCAGATCGGCGGCGGCCTCAAGCTTGTCCATGGTCCCGTTGTAATCGCCAGTGTCATAGGTCAGCGCCACCGGCGTGTCATAGGGGAACTGGGTGATGAAGTTCTGACGGCGCAGCGCAATGGGATCGACCCCCAGCTCGCGCGCAGCTTTGTCGACGACGCGTTCCAGCTGATAGGTCGCCTCCGGCCGGCCCGCACCGCGATAGGCATCCACCGGCACCGTGTTGGTGAACATCGCCTTCACGTTCACCTGAATGACCGGCGTCTTGTAATTGCCCGCCATCAGCGTGCCGTGCAGCCATGTGGGCACGGAACTGGAGAAGGTCGACAGATAGGCGCCCAGATTGGCATAGGTGTTGGTGCGCAGACCGACAAAGTTATTGTCGGCATCCAGCGCAAGTTCGATCTTGCTGACATGGTCGCGGCCATGGGCATCGGACATGAACGCCTCGGACCGGCTGGCCGACCACTTCACAGGCCGGTTGCAGGCCTTGGCGGCAAAGGTCACGAACGCCTCTTCCGCATAGTGGAAGATTTTGGTGCCAAAGCCGCCGCCCACATCCGGGGCCACCACGCGGACCTTATGCTCGGGCAGGCCCAGCACAAAGGCGCACATCAGCAGGCGGATCACATGCGGGTTCTGCGAGGTGGTATAGAGCGTATAGTCCTCGGTCCCGCGACTGTATTCCGCCACCGCCACGCGCGGCTCCATCGGGTTGGCAACCAGACGGTTGTTCACAAGATCCAGCGTTGTCACATGCGCCGCATTGGCGAAGACCTCGTTGACCTTGGCGTCATCCGCCTCGCCCAGCTGCCAGTCATAGCAGATGTTGTTCTTCAGATCGTCATGGACCAGCGTTGCACCATCCTGCGCGGCGGCCTTCATGTCGATCACGGCGGGCAGTTCTTCGATATCCAGATCGATCGCCTCGGCGGCATCGCGCGCCTGTTCCAGGCTGTCAGCCACCACGGCCGCGATGGGATCACCCACATGGCGCACTTTACCCTGTGCCAGAATGGGGTGCGCCGGTTCCTGCATGGGCGCGCCATGCTTGTCCGTCACCTCCCAGCCGCAGGGGATGCCGCCCACCCCTTCGAAATCCTTGCCGGTGAATACCCGGACCACACCGGGCATGGCCTCGGCCGCCGAAGTGTCAATGCTGGTGATCCGGCCATGCGCGATATCCGAGCGCAGGAAATACACATAGGCCTGTCCGGCCACGTTGATGTCGTCGGTGTAATTGCCCGCTCCGGTCAGAAAGCGCACGTCCTCGCGCCGCTTGGAACTGGCTCCGATGCCACTGTCTTTGGGCATTGCTTGTTCTCCTCCCATAAACGGATGCTAACGCATCCTTGTCCTTCCACGGGCGCTACAGGCCCGCAGTGGCGTTTATTCCGCAGCGATGCTGCCGACGTCCTGACCCGATGCGGCCATGATCGCCTTGACGATGTTATGATAGCCCGTGCACCGGCACAGGTTGCCTTCCAGATAATGCCGGATCTCGGCCTCGGTCGGGCGCGGATTGTCCTTCAGCAAGGCCGCCGCACTCATCACCATGCCAGGCGTGCAGAACCCGCACTGAAGACCGTGATGATCCTGAAACGCCTGCTGAATGGTGTTCAAAGACCCATCCGCAGTCGCCTGGCCTTCAATCGTACCAACCTCAGAACCGTCCGCCTCAAGCGCAAGCATGTTGCACGACTTCACAGCCTGACCATCAACATGCACAACACACGCACCACATTGCGCCGTGTCACACCCAACATGCGTCCCTGTCATCCCCAAATGATCACGCAAAAATCCAGACAATAACGTCCGACCCTCAACATCACCGCTCACAGCTACGCCGTTCACAGTCATCGAAACCT
>NZ_JBXWSR010000005.1:0-1225 GCF_059613525.1 Ruegeria sp. SATB045
CTAAGTTGAGGTTCGCCGCTGCGGTAGTTCGCTGGGTTCGGAACCATAGGACTCTTCCGCGGTCACGGAATCTGGGATTTCATCCCGCTTGAACTTTGTAATTCCAATACCAATCAAAACGACGGGTGTGATCCAGAGCAGGACGGCGTAAGGCGCTATCGAAAGAACGCCTATGCCCATTGTGCCCGCCACAAAGGCGCCATGAACGTTCCACGGAATCAATGGTGAAAAAATGGACCCTGATCCCGCTATTGCTGCTGAGGCGACATATGGTTCCAGACGAGCCTTTATATAGCGTTCTCGATAGGTCGCTGAATTTAGTATTATCGACATGTAAGGATCTGCCGTAGCCGCGTTCAAGCCAATTCCAGTTACTGCTGTAGCGACAATCAGACGTGCGCCGCCAGTGGCCCATGCCAGCAGCGGAGCAAGCAAGCGCCTAAGCATCCCGGTAAACTCGACCAGCGCTCCAAATGCAGCCGCAACGAGTATCAACCAAATAGTCGGCAACATGGACACAACGCCACCGCCTACGAATGTGGAGTCGAGTGTTTCACTCCCGCTGTTTAGTGAAAATCCGCTGCCT
Organism: Ruegeria sp. SATB045; assembly: GCF_059613525.1. Lineage (NCBI taxonomy): Bacteria > Pseudomonadati > Pseudomonadota > Alphaproteobacteria > Rhodobacterales > Roseobacteraceae > Ruegeria > Ruegeria sp. SATB045. The sequence goes on from NZ_JBXWSR010000005.1 coordinate 587, forward strand.
AATACTTCAAGTGAAAGTTTAACCCAACCTCCCAACGCTCCAAGGCCCTCGTCGATCATTAGCGCGTCAATCAGATCCTGCTGTGTAAATGCAGCGAGTACTGCCGCAGTTATTGCTCCTGCCATTAGCGACAAGAACGCGGTCGTCCGCGCCGACAGCACGAGAACCAAGATGAGTGGCAAGAATGAGATGAAAGACACGGTAAAATGCTCGTCAATAGCCTGGAGTATTTGAGCACTGTCATAGTTGTCAGACATACCGTGTCGCCAACCAAGAAAAAGGAAAAGCACTGCGCTAGCAATCCAGCCAGGCGCAAGGACAGTACGTAGCGCGCGTGCGTGGTCCTTAGCTTCGGCACCCACCACCGATGCCGTGAGAATGAAGGTATCCGAAATTCGACCTAGGCTGTCCCCCGTAAACGCTCCACAAACGGCAGCGGCTGCTGTGACCAGTGGAGAAACATGCATAGCTGGTGCGAGAGCTACAAACGGCAAACCCACAGCGGCTATCGTGGTGAATGAACTTCCAATTGCAAACGAAAGACCAGATGCGACCACAAAGACGATTATGTACAGAAAGCGCGGCGAACCGTATTGAGCTCCGAAATAAATCACTGAAGCAATCGTCCCAGACATAAAA
>NZ_JBXWSR010000006.1:0-13651 GCF_059613525.1 Ruegeria sp. SATB045
GAATGCCGCCACTCGAGCTGCTTGAAGTCCGGGCATCAGCATTCCTTGGTGGGTCGGAAGTTAACGTGACAACACCAGACAATCGGTTCAAAGCCCTGAGTGACAGCCAGAAGGGCAAACCCTGGCCGGATGTGCCGGTAGTCAAGGATGGCGTTGTGACCCGGTATGATGAGTTCCTGAAAAGTGCCGGGTCGGCAAAATCGGATGAGGCCCAAGAACCGGAGCCTGAGCCTGTCGCCAAACCGCCCTTGTCGCAGCGTGCGGCTGTCACTGGACCACGCTCTTACGATCCACCCGGGTATGACGGATACCTTGATCAAGGTGTGGTCGGCTACGGATACTTCGAAGATCCGCGCGAGACGACCGATGACGAGGAAACAGCCGAGGACCGCCAGCTAACGCAAGCAATCAAAACGGTGAAAGCACCCAGCTTTGCGGACAACCTCGGCAACCTCCTGAACCTGGCACCAGTCAGCCCGGACAGTGAGCCCGCACTTGCCGACCTGGCACATCGGCTCTCACCTGAAGAGCTGGTCAAAAGGCTGACGCCGCTGTTCAGCGGCGAAAACGCAATCATCAGTGGCCATTCGCTGCGTGGGGCATAAACTGGCAAGAAGCGGACAAAGCTGATCTTGGCTGCCGCCCTGCAAAAGTCCAAGTTGTTGGTATTGCTCAGCGGTCCAAAAAGTCGGAGATTAAACGTGTGAAAAAATCAGGTCTCTCGGCATGTAGAGCGTGAGCGCAACCTGGCACAACTGCCAACAAAGTATTGGGAATTGTTTCCCAAAGCATTTGAATTTGGCTCCACGGATATGTCCGATCTTGATCGCCCCAGAGCACAAGAGTTTCCTGCCGGATCCGGCTAAGGTTCTGCTCTCCTGACCAGGATTGCATGGCTTCAAGCCCAGCATTTATGGCGGCCAGTTTGGCTTTAGCGGCGATCCCAGCGCAGTGTTCATATCCTGTTGCAGCTTCACAATCCAGAAACCAAGTCGCTGCGATTCTACGTGCGGTGGCCGCCGGGCCGTCTTTCCCAGCGCGCCTTTTACTGTGCTCAATAGTCTCGAACCGCCCCGGCAAAACACCGACCGCGCCAGTCGCGTAAAGCACAAGTCGGTTAATCCTTTCACCGTCGCGCAAGGCAATTTCCTGAGCGATCATACCGCCCATGGAATGACCCAGCAGATGGTATTCCTCTACTCCAAGGCCGCGGAGGTGCCGGACGACCCAATCCGCATATCCGCCAATACTGTCAATTGGCGGCAGATAGGCATTTGCGCCGAACCCAGGCAGGTCGACGGCAACCACATCAGCATGCTGCTGCAGTGTATCGCGACACCCATCCCATTGTGCGCTGCCCCCCATGAAACCATGAACAAGGACAAGGGGGATCACTTTCGCTGACCTTGAACGATCCGATCAAGGATCATCGCACAGAATAGAATGGCAAAGCCTGCGAGGATACCCTGGCCTACATTGGCGTATTGCAGCGCCTCGAGAACGTCTTCGCCCAGCCCTTTCGCGCCAATAAGCGAGGCCACCACGACCATGGCCAGCGACAGCATGATTGTCTGGTTGATGCCTGCGCGAATGGAGGGGCTGGCAAGCGGCAGATCGACCTTGGTGAGAAGGTACCACTTGTTGGCGCCAAAACTGATCGCGGCTTCACGCACGCTTTCAGGAACACCACGCAGGCCTAAAACGGTAAGGCGTACCACGGGGGTCCCGCCGAAGATCATGGTGACGATGACTGCCGCTGGCTTGCCAACCCCGAAAAATGCAATCACAGGCACCATGAAGACAAAGGCAGGCATGGTCTGCATGAAATCCATGATCGGTTGGATGACCGCGTAGAACCGCGGTCGACGCGCAGAGAACATGCCTAAAGGAATCCCAATCACGATGGAAAGCAGCGCCGCAGTGCCGAGAAGCGCCAATGTGGTCATAGCTTTTTCCCAAAAGCCGAGGAGACCCATGTAGGCCAGAAAGGCGCCAGACCATATAGCCATGCGCAAGCCAGCGGTAAGCCAGGTCAAAAGAATGATCAGCGCGGCCACCACGATCCAAGGGGTCTGAACTAACGCAACCTCCATGGCATCCAGCAACCAGCGAATGGCCGCGGTGAGCCCGTCAAAGAACGCCACACTGTTGGCGACGCACCAGGCGATAAAACCCTCTACGCTGTCAATACTGGCCAGGCGGATTGAGTTATCTGTCGGGAATTCGCTAAGAAATGAAAAACGGCCCGGGAAACTGTAGTGGACCATTGCAGTCGCGACCAACAGGATCATGAAACCCGCGCTGAAAACAATCTGGCTGACCGGCATGCCGGAGCGAATGGTGCGATCTGAGAGCCAGTCAGAAAAGCGGGCCTCCAGCGCCCAATTGGCGGCCACAGCCTGTATGAGCTTGGCCACAAGCAAGATGACGACACCGGTGAGTGCAATCGATGGGCCTTGCGCAGCGAGCAAATCTGCCTCAGCGCGGAACCCCTCAATATTGGCCTCTAGACCTTCGATCTGGCGCTGGATGGCTGCGGCTCTATCCGAGCCGCTCTCTTGCGCGGCCGCGAGTTGCTGGTAGCGCAAATCGAGCGTACCTTCGATCGAGGTCACACGGGCCATCGCGTCTGCTCCCAGATCTCCGAACAGGCCCCGCGCGATCTGCACAAAGCCGATCGCTTCGACGACAAGAAAGGCCAATGCCCATGACCAAAGGCCGCGTGCGCCGAACCAGATTGGACCAAAGAGCCCGGCCATCACATTGAAGGTTGCCGTAAAGCGTGCGGACGCCCCGATCTTGTCGAAATTGCGGATGTAGTAATCGGGGCTTGTGCGCACAAAAGTGCGGATATTCTCGCGGCGTTCCTCGGCATAGGCCTGCGCGGCTTCGCTTTCTGTGTCTTCAAGGGGGTTCACACCAAGATCTTCGCTCATGACATTTCCGTCCCTTCAATCACGGTGCGCAACAGATCTGCGCGAGTGATGACACCTCTGTCCTCGCCGCCTTCGGACACCAGAACCGGCCGTTCGTCGTCGATGGCTCGTGTAATTAAAGCGGAAAGTGTCTCATTGTGGTCGACCCTGTCGATGTCAGCCGGCAGTGGGCCGTGCTTAGCGAGATAGCTGTCCAAGGGCTGCATCGCCGCATGAGCATGCACCACCTTCAGGCGCGATATCCCGGCCACGAAATCGGCGACGTAGTCATCAGCGGGATGCATCACAATGTCCTCAGCCGAGCCGATCTGCACCATCTTGCCGTCACGCATGATCGCAATCCGGTCTCCAATGCGGACGGCCTCATCAAGGTCATGGGTGATGAAGATCGTGGTCTTCTTGAGGATTTTTGACAGCCGGATGAACTCATCCTGCAACTGCCGCCGGATCAGGGGATCAAGTGCGGAGAAGGGCTCATCCATCAGTAGAACATCAGGGTTGGCTGCGAGCGCACGGGCAAGTCCCACACGTTGCTGCATGCCGCCAGAGAGTTCGTGAGCGAATTTTGACCCCCAAGCCCCCAATTCGACAATGTCGAGAATGGCGGCCGCCTGCCGCATGCGCTCGTTCTTGGCGACTTGGCGGATTTCCAGCGGCATAGCCACGTTGTCAAGGACTGAACGGTGGGGCATCAGCGCAAAATTCTGGAAGACCATCCCGATTTTCCGGTTGCGGAAAGCCTGAAGTTCCTTTGTGCCGAGGGCCATGACGTCCGTGCCTTCGATCTCGATCTTGCCGGCCGTTGGTTCGAGCAGGCGATTGAAATGGCGCACGAGCGTGGATTTGCCGCTCCCTGATAGGCCCATGATACAGAAGATCTCACCGCGTTTGACGTCGAGGCTGACATCGGCAACACCCACCACCGCGTTGAATTCAGCAAGGACTTCAGCCTTGGTCAGCCCCCGCGCACGAATGGCTTCAAGAGCGGCCTCGGGTTTTGCCCCGAAGATTTTCCAGATGTTGGAAATTTCGATTACAGTCTCGTCGCTCATCCGCCCACCTGTGCGTGCCTTCAAATGGGGCGGCACCGCTAGGTGCTGCCCGTTGTTTTTTGGCTTGGCTCAGAGACCCAGCATCGAATCTACGCGCTCGGAATTGGCGTTAACCCATTCGGCCGCAACTTCCTCAGCATCGCGCCCATTGGCACTGATCTCGAAGGCCAGCGAGCTAACGTCATCGGCGGTCAGCGCGAAGTTGGCGAAGAATTCCGCAATCGCCGGCGAGCGATCCGCAAGCGAGTTGGACCAGGCGATCTGAACTTCCTTCAGAGCGTCCTTACTGGCTACCATCGACTTGTTGTACCAATCAGGGTCGTCGGAAGGTTGCACCATCACGTATTTTTCAGGGTCATAAGTCGGTTCGGTCAGCATCACTACGTCAAACATGTACCAAACAGCATGCGGCTCATAGCAGTAGAAGGCATATCCTTCTTTTTTGGCAATACTGTCCTTGATGCGCGCGGTCTTCACAGCTTCCTCGGCGCGGATCGGATCGATGAAATCCAACAGGCCATAGTCGCGCACCTTCACCTCGTTGACATTGGCCGAGGCCCAGCCGGGCGCACCGATCCACATCTCACCCTTACCATTGCCATCGCTGTCCATCGCAGCCGCCACATCGGGGCGTCCAAGATCCGCGATGTCGGTGATGTTCATCTCTGCTGCAAAGTCTTTGGAGACGCAGAAGCCCTGATTGCCCTGATATGGGTTCGATGACAACGTCACTGTGCCAGCACCATCAACATATTGCTTGGTAAACGCTTCCTGATTTGGCAGCCATACATCGGGGTGAACGTCGATATCGCCCTTACCCTGATCCATCGCTTGAAAGATCGTGGCATTGTTACCGGGCACATACTCCACCGTGCCGCCTATGCGGGTGGTCACGATCTCACCCAAGACATGGGCAATAGCCTGCGCTCCGGTCCAAGTAGGAACACCGATCTTAACCTCTTCAGCGGCAAGTGGTGCGCCGAGAGCTGAAACCAAAGCCGCGCTGATCAAGTATTTTTTTAGTTTCATTTGATATCTCCTTGTTGGTTTGTTGTTTATTTTCAGGCCACGTAGCCAGGAAGTTCGAAAGTTTCGGGATAGCCAAATAGGGCTGCGCTTCCGCCGGTATGCAGAAAAACGACATTGTCCATACCATCGAAATAGCCTTTGCGGGTTTGGTCGATGAGCCCATCCAATCCTTTACCGGAATAGACCGGGTCGAACAAAAGTCCTTCGGTGCGGGCCAACAGCTTAAGCGCGTCAATCATCCCTTTGGTGGGAAGACCATATCCTGCACCGACGTAGTCGCAATTTGCGCGTACATTTTCGCGCGCAATGGGCGTACCCGTCTCCATATACTCGACAGTACGTACGGCCAGATCATGGACCATGCCTTCCTGTTTGTCTTGTGGGGCACGCACGCCGATGCCCAAAAGGTGAATGTCACTTTCCAGTGCGGCAAGACCGGCGACCAATCCGGCTTGTGTGCCCGAGCTACCGGTTGCATGTACCAACGCGTCAATTTTCAACCCGGCATGGGCGGCCTGTTCGTTTAACTCGCGCGCGCAATTCACGTAGCCCAAAGCCCCGATCGGGTTCGATCCACCGCCGGGAATGATGTAAGGGGTTTTGCCTTCTGTCTTCATCTGCGCGGCGCAGGCTTCCATCTCTGCGTTCATGTCCGCACCACCGGGACGCTTGGAGACACTGGCGCCATGCAAACGATCCAACAGGACATTTCCATTCAGAATATAGTTCGGATCATTAGAACCCGTGCGATCCTCAAGCAGGATATGGCACGCAAGGCCAAGTTTTGCGGCCGCCGCTGCTGTCTGGCGCGCGTGATTGGATTGCGTCGCCCCCTGCGTGATGATGGTATCTGCACCTTTCTGGACAGCGTCAGCCATCAGAAATTCCAGCTTACGAGTCTTGTTCCCACCCGACGAGAGGCCGGTGCAATCATCCCTTTTGACCCATAAACGTGGACCACCCAAAACCTCACTCAGGCGATCCATCGGCTCCAAAGGCGTAGGAAGATGACCAAGCGATACCCGGGGAAATTTCGCCAGTGTCAGCGATAGCTCCTTGCACAAGCTCAAAACCATCTCAGGCGCGACCATCGCGTCACCGCCGGTCATCTGAATTGTCTCCGCCACCACACTCTCCCTGCGTTTGCCAACAGCCAAACACTTTCAAAAGAAAAAGAAGAAAAACAGTGCATATTGCGCAGGCTGCTCATACATTTTCTTTGGGTACTCGGGAGATGCGGATGAATATGCTGTGGTTTGACGATGTTCTGGCCCTTCTGGAAGAGCGGAACATGACACGGGCTGCGGCCCGCAGAAACATCACACAACCAGCGTTCTCAAGGCGTATTCGCAGTTTTGAGGAGTGGCTGGGGATTGAAGTTCTTGATCGCAAATCGAACCGGGTCGAGATCAGTCCAGCACTGGCCTCTAACGAGGCCGAAATCCGCTCTTTGATCGCAAGGCTAAATGACCTTCGCACAAAAATTGCGCAACATGGCCCCACCGTTTCGATTGTGACGATCGCCGCGACACACGCATCGGTCGTCTCCACCTTCCCTGATATGGCATTGCGTGCACGTGCCACGTTCAAGGGGCTCCGTTTTCGCCTCAGGACTGCCAATCTGAACGATTGCGTCACTCTGTTCCTGCGCGGCGATACCAACATGCTGCTATGTTACGAGGCGCAAACCGTCGCCCCAATGCCGTTCGGAGCAGGCATACGTCGCGGCACTTGGGGTCACGACTACCTTATTCCGGTCATCGGTGGCGGATTGCGGTATGCAGTGCGCGGAAACGGCGACGTGCCTTTGGATACGCCAGCGATCGTCTATCCCGAAAACAGCTATTTCGGCGAAGCATTGAACAAGAGCAAACTCCCGTTCGGAACCGCCGATTTCAGCAAAAACCCCGTTTGCCAGACGGCCTTTTCAAGTGGAGCAAAGGAAATGATCCTGAACGGTCTCGGTGTTGGTTGGCTGCCGTTCAGTATGGTGCATAAGGAAATTGAAAGCGGCGAGCTGATCTCCCTACGCAACCAACTGGGCCAGGAAAAGCTCGACGTGGTGGTCTATGCCCATCACCAGACCAAGATAGCGAAAATGTTGCTTGATTTCTGGACAAACAGGCCGTTTTCAAAGTCTTGAGCCGATAAAACGCCAATCAGCACCAAAGACCATAGCCATCTGTCGGCACCAAACATTGACCTCTGAAAGCTGTGTGAAATTGCCGCGCTTCTCGCGGTATCCTATCCCACAGTCGTCCGGATTTCGTATATATTCAATGATCGCTTTGGGCTCAGTGTTGCCGTTCTCCGCAGCAAGCATGATTGGCTGGTCCCAGCCTGAAGCAGGCATTCACAATCACGCTTTTCAGTTTTGCACCAAGCCATTGACTAGGACATGCGCGACGTTCAGGAAATCATGTTGTCTGCTGTAAACGACTGAATTGGGCTCGGTGCCATCGTTGTCTGCTGTTAGCATGATTGGCCGCACGCAGCCCGAAGCGGACCTTCGCAACCAAGCTTTGCGAACTCCGAAATACACAACGAAACGGCCAGTTGCAGAGGTTGTATCGGCGGTGGCAACCAACCATTCATGTCGTCGACTAACCTGTTCAACGTCGCACTACAACTTCTCCGAACTGATCCCACGAGGACCTAATCTTCGAAGCGTTCATTTGGCTCGACCACATTTACTTGCTTCGGAACTTGGTCGGTGTCATTCCGGTCTGACCTCGGAAAAAGCGAGTGAAATGGGACTTGTCAGAATAGCCGAGCATCAGTCCGATCTCTGCAATTGTCATCTGGTTTTGTTTGAGGTGCTCCTTGGCGACATCGATACGCAGCCGTTTGATTTCGCGCGGTAGCGTTGTGCCTTGTTTTTGAAGCGCTTTCAGAAACCGTTCCGGTTGTATTCCCAGCATTCCAGCCACCATCTCTGGTCCCAAATCGGTTTCATCCAGTTTGTCGCGTAAGACAGATCGCAAAGCTGCCACCACGGTTACTTCTTCATCTTGTCGAAGTGATGCTATGGGCTTGGCAGAACCCTCAGAGACGTGGTGCAAAAACAACCATTCCACAGGAAAACTAATTTGCATTCCGGGATCAGTCCCAAGGCCAACCTCGATCCCCTTGTAGTCGATAGGCAGCCCATTGATGTATCTGCTTTCCCATCGCACACGGGAAGAGTCCCAGGACTCTCCGACGACGGTCTGCAATAGGCGTACATAGATTGCGGCACCAAAACCGGTCACCTGAATGGGTGGGACGGTTGGTTCCTGTTGCCTCTCGATACGATAAGTCGCTTTGTCTGCTTCAATGACAAGGCTGTGCCGCACAGAATTGGACTCCTGCGGCACGAGCTCAACAAAGCGGGTAAAAAACTCGAACAGCGTTTTTGTAGATTGCAAGGCTTGAGCGAAGGGCGGCCATCCTTGTAGGTCAAACGCTTCCCCTACATTCAGTCCTAGGTATCGATCCCCTGATACTTCTGAGAAAGCATTTACCAAGCCGTAAACCAACTCGGAGTGAACGAACACGGATGGGTTAGTCATCAGTTCAGCTTTCAAGCCGACCTGGTCCAATGCTGGTTGCGGATTGATCTTACGTTCGGTGAGATATTGCAGAAAGGGAGCGGCTAAAGAGAGGCGAACAAAGCCCTCGCTATGCTCTCGGGAGGTGGAGTTGAAAGGCAAGCTCATAACCCTTGTTGGATTAGCTTTAAGAAGTGGCCATTTTTGCAGTCACATTCGTACATCCTAATTCAAAAGGGGCAACCGAGCCAATGAATTCCAGACTATAGTTGGCAAAACATGAATATGAAGGGAGTGCTTATGTCCGGCTTACGAATGTCTCTTTGCTCGACGGCAATTGTCGCGGCAGTTCTTTCTTTTTCGGCGACCGCGCAGGCTCAGGATCAAGAAGAACCCCAAACGCTGTTTACCAATGTGCATGTCTTCGATGGCGTGAATGAACAGCGTATCGAGAATGCCAGCGTATTGGTCGAGGGTAATTTGATTAAGGCCGTATCAACCGATGCGATCGATGCCCCCGACGCTACGGTCATTGACGGAGAAGGGAGGACACTGACCCCCGGCTTCATCGAAAATCACGCACACCTGATGCTGCCAGGACCCACGTTGCCCGCAATGGAAGCCAACAGCACTTGGGAAGACCTCGCGATTCACGGCACTCAAATGGCTGAGATGTACTTAATGCAAGGCTTTACCACCGTAAGAGATGCAGGTGGCGCTAATGGAGGTCTTCGCCGCGCAATCGACACCGGGACCATTGCCGGGCCGCGTTTCTACCCTGCGGCTGCTTTTCTAAGTACGCGTGGTGGCCATGCTGATTTCGCCAACTTTACGGCGCCTGTTGGCCAGTCTTCGAACTTCAGCCGTCTGAATATGGCCCAAGAAGTCGACAGCGTCTCTGACATGTACAAGTTTGCTCGTAACAACTTCCGGATGGGAGCAACACAACTGAAGTACATGCAATCAGGCGGTGTAGTTTCAGTGTTTGACCCGTGGCAGTTATTGGCAGGATCGACGGCAGAGTTAGAAGCGGCCGTGCAGGTTGCCAACGAATACGAAAGCTACGTCATGGCCCATTCCTACCGCAAGGAAACGATCATGGCGGCACTGAATGCTGGTGTGCGATCAATTGAACACGGGTTCATGTTTGATTGTGAAATATCAGCGCTGATGGAAGAGAAAGGAGCCTACATCACGACCAATCTCACCGCATTTGATCCAAATCTCTTCGATATTCCTGCCATTCGAGATGTCCCAGCCAGCTTACGAAAGGCACAGTCAGCTACGCAGGCTTTTGGCGACTACATAAAAAACATGAATGAGTGCCCAGCTAAAAGAGGGTTTCACACGGATTGCGTAGGTTCTGTAGCCGCCTGCAATATTCAAATTGCCTATGAAAAACATCTCAATAATGAGTTCTTTGGCTCTCACGCCTCGTTGGTCGCAATGACATCTACTGGCGGTGAAATCGCCGCTTTGTCCGGACCATTCATGAACCCCTATCCCGAGGGCAATCTGGGTGTGATTGAGGAAGGAGCCTATGCGGATATCCTGCTAATCGACGGTAACCCACTTGAAGACTTCTCGGTTGTTGGCACAGGTGATCAGTGGTTCGGTGCCGACCCAAGGCCTGAAAGCCCAGATACGATCCGCCTGATCATGAAGGACGGTGTGATCTACAAAAACACACTGGATTGACCAGATAAAGCAGCCGGAGAGCATTCATGCGAGATTGGTTTTGCTCCGCAGTATTCGCAGGGTTGGTTTTGTGCGGTTATGATGCTGCGGCGACGCCTGGAACCGCGTTGGACTGGGCAGATCTGCCAGATCCGTCTGCGCAGGTCTTTGATGACCCCTATCGTGAACTCAGCCCCGAACAGTTCGACGATGTTCTTTTCGTTGTGCGTATACGCGGCAGGTTGCAGCAGGAGGTTGGCAGCGCCGAAGAACGGCAGAAATGGCAATTGCTTTTAGCAGAGACCGAAGACGCCTTGGTGTCAGACGGAATTGACGTCGACTGGTTACTCGATCAGCGCGAGGTTGTGACGGAACGTCGAAGAAAGGCTGGAACGAGCGGAAACCCGCAATTCGACGGCAGAACAATCACACTCGCGGGCTTTGCCATTCCTGCTCCAAGCGATCCGGACGGCCGGCCTGTGGCATACTTGGTGCCAGAAAGAGGGATGTGCAGCCACATGCCTCCACCTCCGCCTAACCAGATGATCCGTGTGCGGTTGAACGGGGACTGGGCGCCTAGCTATTTCCACGAACCCGTTCGGCTGACAGGCACGCTGACTATCGATCCTTCCGTTCATAATATGATGGTTGTGGATGGCCTCATGCCTATGAATGCGACTTTCCAGCTAGAGGCGGAACGTGTCGAAACTCTGGAAACCGAGGCAGACAGGTTGGAATGGAAGCAGCGTGCTGCTGATCGCATCCGCGCGGCAGGAAATCGCAAGACCGGTGGGGCACAGGCGTCAAAATGATAAGACTTCTGGTTGCCGCATTGAGCATTGCATTTGCTGGCGCAGCGTCGGCTCAGGGACTATCCGGGCCATCTTCAGTCGAAGCCGATCTTGCGCCCGGAGACGGGCTCACCGATCCGCAATATCGTTCCGATTTTCCACGCAACATCGCACCGGGTTGGTTTCAGTGGAAAGACCGACTGGCTGAGGGTGGTTTTCGGTTCAACATTGACTACCTGGCATTGGGCCAAACCACGGATGCTGATCTGGGAACCGGCGAAGCAGCCAGCGGAATTGCGCGGTTCTACGGCAGTTGGCAGGCAACTGAACGGGGGTCTCTGACATTCAAGATCGAAGACAGGCACAGTTATACTGACGTTGCTCCGCAATTTCTCGGGCTGGATGGCGGAGCCCTTTCAATCACGGGAACAGCCTTCAATGACAACGGTTTGCTTCTGACCAATTTGTTCTGGACCCAAAGGGCTGAGAATGGGTCGTGGGCGCTGCAAGTCGGCCAGATTGATGTAACGGACTTTGTGGATATCTACGGGTTGGTAAGCCCCTACAGTGGTTTTCAAAACCTGTCTTTCAATACCAACCCGACAATCAACACGCCCAACCAAGGCCTTGGTATTGCCGGTGGGGTAAAGCTGAGCGAGAACCTCTACGCCGTTGCCAGCGTATCAGACGCAAACGCCGACCCGTCCGATCCAAACTTTGATGTGTTTAGCGACGGCAATCTCTTCAAGTCGCTCGAACTTGGGTACACGTCCGGCTTTGATCGCATCTACTTCGACAATATCCATCTGACCCTCTGGCATGCGGATGCGGCTGACGATGGCAGTCGAGCAGAAGATTACGGCGCAGCGTTTTCCGCCGCATGGTTTGTTGACAATAAATGGATGCCGTTCTTCCGTGCAGGGGCCTCGAAGGGAACCGCAGCGCTTTATGAACGGTCGATTTCTGCCGGTCTCGGTTACTATGGTCGCAACACCGATTTGGCCGGTCTGGGCCTAAACTGGGCCGAAGCAAGAGGCATAGATGGCGATCAGTTCACGCTTGAAGCTTTCTACCGCTTTTCAATCTCACCCGGACTGCAGATCACGCCATCGGTACAATTCATTTCCGACCCGCTTCTAAATCCCGATCAGGACCGGATTACCCTGTTCGGTCTAAGAACCCGGATCGTTTTCTAATGCGGGGTGAAGGCAGTCACTAAGGGGTGTGCCAAAGGGCAACTAAGAGAGATCAAGCGCGTGCCGGAATTTTCAACGCCGGTCGAATGAAGTTGGGAAGCAAAGGAACAATCTATGAAGATTGCATACGGAATTCTTGCAGCCTTAGCAGTTGTGTTTTTCATCCTTGGAGGCAGCGATGCCCATGCCAAAGACAACAAGGGTAAAAAGCCGAACAAGGGGGGCAAGAACGGTGATGTCAGCATTCAGATAGAAGACAAACCCGGCAAAGGCCCAAAAGCTGTACCACCTGGACAGATCAAGCGCTACACGCGCGGTGCCAAGCTCCCATCTGACCTGGAGTTCGAGGATATTGGGGACCTTTCCAAATGGAAGCTTGGGGAGCCGGGCAAAGGAAACCGCTACATTCTGGTCGATGAAGAAGTCCTCGAAGTTACGAATGACCTGTCTACCGTGGTCGATGCCGTCGGCATCGTCGGTGATCTTCTAAATTAGGCGAAAGTACGATGTTTCAGGGCAAGAACTACCTCGTTTGCCCTGACGCTGGCCGGGGCGATCATTTGTGAACCCCGGCCCAAGTTCAAAACCCGGATCCGAGGCGCTACGATGATAAAGGCCCTTCTTGTTCTTTTTGCGCTTGCTACCTTTTCGTCAGCACGCGCCCTACTCGCTCAGGAAAACGGTGCAACTGAAGTCCCGCAAACAATACGCTTTGAGGGCTATGTATAGCCCAGTCGCGAAGCAGAACTGTCGCCTTTGGTGGACAATGTGGTCAACCGGACTTTGCAAAGTCTGCTTTCTGCGCATCGCTGACCTTAAAGCGCGTTGAAGCATTTTGTATTTTGGGCTCTCTTCAGACCTCAGATGCACCGCAGTATCTGACTCGGGGAAAGCCATCCTCACCTGAAAGGACGGCCCATTGCGGCCATTTGAAGGTGGTCTTGATGCCGCGACGCAACCGGTCGAAGCGGACATTCGGCGGTAGTATGGAAAAGGCCTCGGGAGCATCAATCATTCGAAAAGCACGTTCGACCTGACTTGCAACAAAAGCGACCAAAAAAAGAACAAGTTCTACAAATTGTCCCAAACCCAGCCGGCAACTTCGTTGTGCGAACGAGATTTCAAGCGTAACTCGTGGATTTCAGAGACCACCCGGTAGTCATCCGGCGCTAGTTCCAGCAACTCGCCCCTTCCCACCCAGATATCAGCATAATGCACAGGGATTAGCCCGATATGGGTTCCGGCCAAAGCCATGTAAGTTGTGGACTCAATGTTACCTTGTGAAACATCTGCTTTCTCATCAAGCAATCGAATATCCAGTGCTTCGTCAATTGGATTGCTCAAGAAACTATGGGCCGAAATTTGGTGTTGTCACGTTAACTTCCGACCCACCAAGGAATGCTGATGCCCGGACTTCAAGCAGCTCGAGTGGCGGCATTC
>NZ_JBXWSR010000007.1:0-1027 GCF_059613525.1 Ruegeria sp. SATB045
ATGGCCATAGTGCGAAAGTGCCCACCAAAGACGCGCAGACGCCAATGGAAGCCCGGAGTCATCGTAGACCACGACATGACTGTCGTTAGAAACACCCAACTCGCGCATCTTTTTCCCAAAATCCTCTGGCCCGAGCATCATGTCGGGAGTGTTCTGAGTGCTGTCTGCAAGCTCCGTCGACATGCCAACATACACTGCGCCAGGAATGTGCTCGGCCTGGAACTCACTCCTATCGTCATAGGCTACGCCCTTGCCGTTTTCCTCCCTAAACTTCCAGCGAACATCAATGACGCGTAGTTTCGGGTTAGTCAGGTTATCTGCCAACCAAGCCGTATCAATGAGCGGGCGAGTTTGGGTTGTCATACCTACGTTCTCCTCTAACCGGACGCGGGTCGAGCCGTATGGAATAATCCCCAAAATTGCTTTCGGAGTCCAATTTTGGAGAATCGGGATTTAATAAAGCAAATATGGTTCAAACGGCATTTTGATGATTTCATGAGACTTCTGAAAGAAACGGATGCTGAAATCATGGCGCCTCGTAACGTCAATTTCCTTTGACTCGTTAATGGGTAGGCATGCTCATATAGCTCACTGACGGACAGGTTTGGTACAGATAGTGGAAGGTTTGGATGCTTGAAGATCGGTACGGAAGCCCGCTAACGACCATATCACAAACTGCGCGAGACGCCTATGTTGAAGGCATCGACCGTTTTCTGGGTGCTTTTGATGATGTTGAAGAAGCTTACCGTTCTGCAATGCGGGCTGATGATGGTTTTGCTATGCCGCATGTTGGGCTTGCGCGCTACCTTGTTACTGTCGGGCGTGGACAAGATGCAAAGCGTGAAATAGCCGTCGCAAAGGAACTGTCGCATGGCGTCAGCCCGCGCGAAGCCGCCCAGATCGACATTATCAGCGATCTCATTGAGGGGCGTGCACCGCAGGCCTACAGGCGCATCCGAGATCACGTCGCAGACCATCCGCGAGATATTTTGCTGGCTCAGACATGTACCAGCGTATTTGGCTTAAT
>NZ_JBXWSR010000008.1:0-146396 GCF_059613525.1 Ruegeria sp. SATB045
GGAATGCCGCCACTCGAGCTGCTTGAAGTCCGGGCATCAGCATTCCTTGGTGGGTCGGAAGTTAACGTGACAACACCGGTTGCAGAGATTCAGCAATTGCCCCGGGGAACTACCGTGTTCATCACTAATGAAAGCGGTAATCCATATACCGTCGAAAGCTTCGGCAACTGGTTTGCAGACAAGTGCAAGGAAGCCGGTTTGCCTGATCGCTGTAGAGCACATGGGCTTAGAAAACGCGGCGCGACCAGCATGGCAGAAGCTGGCGCGACTGAATTGGAAATCATGGCTTTTCTGGCACACAAAAACACCAGAGAAGCCGCACGATACGTCCGAGCGGCGCAGCGAAAAAAGCTGGCCGAGTCTGGAATGGCGCGTGTTCATTCCGAAGAAAATGTGTCCAACCTTTCGGACTGGTTGGACAAAACTACGACGCAAACCACTGAAGGGAAAGGTTAAAATGGAAGCTTTGGCGACCCCGGCAGGATTCGAACCTGCAACCTGCCCCTTAGGAGGGATGCGTTCATAGCGCTATTCCTTTTGTGATTTCTTACTGTTGGGTGTTTGTACAGCGTCATCCTGTACGTGGTTTGTACGAAAACGGGCCCTGATGTCGGCCTCGTCGGTCTCCGCGTGAGCATAGATTCGCATGGGCAAATTGGGGTCTGACCAGCGGCCAGCTTTGGCTGCAGTAACCGGATCGACGCCCTGACGGACGACCAATTCGGTGAAGAACCCGTGCCGCCCTGCTGGGTGGGCTGAAAGATACGGGATGCCCGCGCGCTTGCAGATCGTCTTCCAGCGCGTGTTGTAACCGGTGGAACTGCCATAGCCAAAAACGCGCGCCTTCATGAGCTTGCCGGTCTTGCGATTTTTGGGGCGTTTAGGCGGCAGTGCAAGCAGCTCGTCCATCATCTGAGGTGAGACGGTGATCCAACTTTCCGGATGGCCCTTCTGCGCTTTCACTCGGACTTTGTTCTCGTGCGGCCTTAGGTCATCAGGCTCCAACGAAACGGCCTGATCAATTCGCGCAGCCGTCTCAAACATAAAACGGACCAGCGCGGCGTTATACGGATCTGCGGCACGGCAAAACGCCTCGATCCATACCTTGTCAGCCGGTGTGCGCTCGACGCGGCTGAGTTTCCCGCGCCGCTTGTCCTGCGCGATCCGCTCGAACTTGTCGTAGGGCTTAACGCGGATCAGCGGCGTGCCTTCCAGCTCGTGCGCGTTGTTGATCACCGCACTCGCGGGCGTCACGATTTCGCGCCACCAAGTATCGGTCGATGCTTTAGGTTTCAGCTTTGGTCCAAGGCTCTTCAATAGCGCACCAGAAATCGCGCCTAGCGACAGATCGCCGATTGCTTCGACAATCGGGATCAACTGCTTCGCCGCTTTGGGGGACGCGTTGTAGAGCATGATTGCATCAGAGAACGTCTTGCTCGGTTCGTCGCCCACGACATAGCGACGGATCTGCCGTTCAGTCTCATGGTTTATCCAGTCCCGTGCGCCCTCTTCTGTAGATGCCTTAGTGCTTCGCCGGTATGGGCCGGCGATTGGCCTGCCGTTGTATTCAATCCACCCCTTGGCCCAGTAGACACGGCCCCTCTTGTAAATTTGGAGCGGCATGACTGGCCTCCTTCAAAAATCGTATCAATTTGCGCGGGCGTGATGAGCATAGTCCGCCCAAGGCGATAAAAGGCGCCGGTCTCATTGGCGCGTTCACGCAAAGTGCGTTCTGAAATATTGATCCCCATCCCGGCCATAACTTCGACCCACTGCGCGGGTGTTTTTCCAAGCCCCAGGATCTGAGAGCTTTCTGAATAGTTGGTCTCTGCCATTTCAGTTGTCCTTGTCCGCGTAAGTTGAATCGGCGACACGCATGGAATCGCTTGTTCTGCACCTTCTGACGTGGTCAGATGGATCAAACCGTAAATATGCGTCATTTTGTGCTATGTTTATACAAAATTGCGCACTCGTCAATTGGGAAACTTGCATGGTGCGAGATGATGCTGAATTGTTTGCAGAGATTGGCGCTCGCCTCGCGATCTGTCGCAATGAGATAGGCGTCTCGCAGGCCGCTATGGCTGAAGCTATTGGCGTGTCACATCGTGCCTATCACAGCTACGAAAAGGGCAAACGCGGCGTCCCGGTCGAGGCCCTCGTCAAGATGCAAAGCCGCTACGATGTTGACGTCGCTTGGCTACTGCTCGGCACCAAATCCATTCGGGCTGGACATGATTTCGAGGCCCTCAAGCACATCGAAAGCTTGCTGGATAAGCACCTCACCGATGAGGGCATAAAAATCAAAAGCGAAAAGCGCGGGGCCATTGTCGCGCGCTGGTATCAATCGCATGTCGAAGGTCGTGAAGTGACGGATGATGACGTGCACACATGGATCGAGTTGGTAAGGGAGTAATCTGGTGAACAAGGCAAGCAAACGCTGGAACATGTTGCGGCATTCGGTCTTGGAGCGCACTCGCCGTGAGGTGATCGAACCCTTTGGGCCGCTTTACCTGATCTTCCTGGGAACCAGCGTGTTCTACCTGATTGGCTTGGGTCGACTATCACTGGCACAACAGACCGCCGAATACTCGGTTTTGGCCACCATCATGATTTTCGCAATCGCTGCAGCGGGCTTGGCACTTCCATTTTTGACAGGCGCGGTGCTGACCCTACGCGCGGCCGATCGAAAATTGGAACGCCTACAACGCAGGTGATCCGATGGCTTTCGGCATCTTCATCCATCGCAGCGACTCGATCTACGACGACATTCCCTCTGAGCGGTATCAGTTTCCCAAGCAATACCTCTCTCGCGCCCAACAGTGCGAAGGGGATTGGATCGTCTACCTGGAGCCAAGCAAAGTCAAAGAGACCAAAGGTTACTTCGCTGTCGCCAAGGTCCAGGAGATCATTCCGGATCCTAGGAAGCAGGACATGTTCTTGGCGGTCATCGAGTCAGGAACGTATCTTGATTTCGGCGACCCTGTTTCATTCCGGGACGAGAATTCAATCATCGAAAGAGGATTGCTGAACGATCAAGGCAAGATATCCGGACGCGCGCAAGCCGCAGTAAGAACCCTTTCAGCTGAAGACTTTGCCCGAATAGTCGAACGTGGCCTTGGACGAGATGAGGACATCCTGCCTCGCGTGGGCGACACGATGCAGATGCCAGGGTTTCAAGATGCTCAAACACCTTTTCAACACATGCCCGCTCGAGAACGCGTCAACCAGCTGACCAATCGCGCGGTTCGCGATCGTAATTTCAGAAAGAACGTCCTGCGCGCCTACGGCGAGCGCTGCGCTATAACTGGTTTACGTCTCATCAACGGCGGTGGCCGAGCTGAAGTGGAAGCCGCTCATATCAGACCGATAGAGCATGACGGTCCCGACATCGTCAGCAACGGGCTCGCCCTGTCTGGAACTGCGCATTGGATGTTTGATCGCGGCCTCGTTGGGTTGGCTGACGACCTGACAATTCTGGTTTCCCGTCAGAGCAACGACATCGAAGCCGTGACGTCCATGATCAACTCGTCCGGCAAGATCTTGGTGCCGGACCGCCTCGCCAACCAGCCAAGGACTGAGTTTGTAACCTGGCACAGAGAGAACTGTTTCAAGCATTAACGATACTCAGTGCGGACCTTGGTGCAAAACGCAGCTAACGGCCGGAATGAGCCCACACCGGAAGTGCACGGGTTTTGACTTTCGCAGATACAGCGATGAAACAAGTATAGCCGTTGGCTACTAAGCAGCGCGAATAGCGGACGTTCATTCATTTGTCAGCATGATTTTATGCGCTGATGCCCGAGTTGCAGGCGAAATCGCCTGATGCGGTTTTGTCGAACCCGCCGCCGAACGCCCGATAAATTGCGGAACTAGTCGCGGCGGCGCAGAGCAAGGCGCTGCCAGACATACTTGGACCTGCCTTTTCTGTACAGGATAGCTGTCCCCAACGCCGGATAACCAACTATCCGGATTTCTGGTGTAACTTTAGTCAAAGAAGATCAGAAATGTCACCGCTCGTTTTCTAGGCATGGATCGCCTGGCCCAAAATTGATCGACAAATACCAAGCTTGGATGACTCAGTTATTCTCAGGGTGTCCTCATCCATGGGCAGCTTATCTGCAAAAACAATGCTCAAAGGCGGTCAATATTTGCGTATTCCAAGTGTTTCACTGGGCCTTTCTCCAAAGTAGTCGAAATACTTGCGGGAGAAGCTTCCTGGCCTTTTTACGCCGTGAGCCCGCAATACGTCTGACACCAGAACATCATGAGGGTTACTGTATGCCAGACATTTTTTTATATGGTTTATTCTAATCGCATTCAAAAATGCTATTGGTCCCATACCATAGTGCTTGTGAAAAGCATGCCTAAGAAGACGATCGCTGACATGAAATTCTTTGCACAGGCCCAAGGCGGTCAGAGGGGCAGAAATATTTGCATTCATGTATTCGATCACTGAGGCGACAAGTTTGTATTGCTTCTCGTTTGCAATCGTGTGCTCGGATTTGAACTGAGTTACTTGCAGCGCTTCGACCAGACAGCGTAGGATTCTTGCCTCGGTGTCCGCTTGTGACAAATGCGATATTGCGCCATGGCATAGCATTTGTATTTGCCGCTGAATAAGCATCGCACCTGCAGGGTTGGTGTGAAGAACTGTCCAAGTCTCGAGATCAATGTCCAATTCACCATAAGACAGAATTTGCATCGCGTTCTGGAGAACCCGCTTGCTGACAATCAGGGCTTCAATTTGGGCACAGCTTTCCGTGCAGTTATGATATTCAATACCAGTGCCTCTGATGAGAATGTCGCCACGCTCAAGCTGTCTGCCTTGCCAACGCGTTGCCTGAGAGCGTCTTGTGATAGGAATGATGGTGACGCTGTTTTCGTCAGCAGGCCCCTTTGTCAGGAGCGAACTGCTGGTCTCGGCGACAAACGCTCTCAAGTGAGGCATTTGCGCCACCTCGAGCTTACCCTCAAATGCCCCCTTGGACAGCAATGTGAACTCACCCCGCCAGCCAGGAATCGCATAGTGGAAGTCCTCAAAACGGCTGAGGCTCAGTGTCATGCGTTTCAGTTGGTTCAGATGATCACAGGCCTCCATCTTTCCGAATTTATTCCTCTCTGATGGCCCCTCACTTGCCGGATTCGTACAATGGATTGCGCGTCCTGCCTAGCCATAGGCAGTCTTGACCTCCAGCAGCGAGGCAGACGATGAAGTTCACATCAATACCCGGAGCAATCTTCAACGAATTCATAGCGTCAGGTTTGATGCTCATAACACCCGAGTATCGGGCGCTGAAAGCTGTTCAGAAAAGGTCCTTCGATAAAATGGACGCGTTGACCGATTACAAGATGAGCTTTCAGTTCATGACCATCAAGGGTCTTCGCCTCAGGTACTCGGCTGCAGGCAACGAAAGCGGTCCGGCAATACTCTTTCTGAGTCCGCTACCGCAGAGCATTCGTTGCTTCGAACAAATCTGGCCAAGTCTTGCCAAAAAGTTTCGGTTGATCGGGCTCGACCTTCCCGGCTTCGGCCGGAGCGAAGGCGGCTACGAGGTGATGAATACCGAAGCTCAAAGCGAGATCCTGGATCTGTTTGTTCGCGAGCTTGGAATCTCGGATTTTCATCTGGTTGGACCCGACGTTGGCATGCCGGTTGCGCTACACTACGCCATTCATCGTGATCATCGTTTGAAGAGTCTCGTTTTGGGGGACGGACCTTGCGTCACCCCATCGCATAATGGTTCAATCATCGACCGGGCCGTCACTTCACCATTGTGGCGCCTGATATTTAAGATTGGAGGGGCCGGGCCATTCGTGGTTGGAGCCAACAAGCTCGCCTATGTAAACTATACTCCTAGTGATGACGAGGTAGAGGACTATTTTGCGTCCTACCGCGGCAGGATACCCGCCGTCATGCAATGGTTCAAAGCCTATCCTGAAATCATCGACTCGATTGAGCCTTATCTTCCCGAAATTGATCTGCCGATCCAAATCTTTTGGGGAGAGGATGACAAACTCTTGCTCGTGGAAACGGCGCATAAATTTCAGGAGCGACTCAAAAACTCGAAACTTCGAGTTTTTGAGGAGTGCGGGCACTTCTCATATCAGGATAAGCGAGAAGATTTCGCTCAAATGATCAACGATTGGGTCGATGGTGGCCATGCTGAATAAGCGCTGCGCTGAAATGGCGAAGGCAAATAATGGACTTGGAGTGCTATGACTAAATCCCTGATTCGAAGCGTAATAGTTGCAACTCTGATGACAGGGGTCATGGGAGCTGCATTTGCCGAAGAGCGGAAGCCTAACATTCTAATCATCACCAGTGATGATACGGGAATCTGGGATCTCAGCTTCAATCACAGAGGTTCAAGAGGTTACAAAACACCGAACATTGATGGTTTGTTCGAAGACGGCATGGCCTTTACGGACTACTATGCCGAGCAATCTTGTACCGCAGGGCGCTCCGCCCTAATCACTGGTCAGGCCACAATTCGAACTGGCCTCGCAAAGGTGGGCCTGCCCGGCGACAAGAATGGAATGAACGAACAGAATCCGACGATAGCCGCGGCTTTGAAGGATCAGGGGTATATCACTGCGCAATTTGGAAAGAACCATCTGGGTGATCGCGATGAACACTTGCCAACAATGCACGGGTTCGACCGCTTTTTCGGAATATTGTACCACCTGAATGCGTACAACGAACTAGAAAACGAAGATTACCCCGGAAATCCAGTTTTCAAGGAAAATCTTGGTCCTCGAAATCCTGTCAGAAGTGTCGCAAACGGTGATGGCACGCAGACCATCGAGGATATGGGCCCGCTGGATCGGGAACGCATGAAGACCTTTGATGATGAGGTGCTTTCCGAGGGTTTCGATTTTCTTGAACTGGCAAAAGCGAGCGACCAACCGTTTTTCCTTTGGATGAACTCTACCAGAATGCACTACCCCACCTATGTGCCTGATGAGTGGAAAGGAGTTTCTGGACAAGGCAAATATGCCGACGGTTTGTTGCAGCATGATGCATGGGTCGGCTCTCTTTTGGGAAAACTGGATGATCTTGGTTTCTCGGAGAATACCATTGTCATCTACCATGCCGACAATGGCCCTCAGACAAGCCTATGGCCTGATGGCGGGATTACTCCCTATCGGAGCGAGAAGTTCACCAATTGGGAAGGTGCATACCGTGTTCCCGGAGCGGTACGATGGCCAGGCCGCATTCCCTCCGGAACGGTTTCCAACGAGATTATGTCCAATCTTGATTGGTTCCCAACACTGCTGGCAGCCGCAGGCGAAGTAGACATTGTTGAGAAGCTGAGGGAAGGCCATGAGCTAAATGGGAAACCATATCGTGTGCATCTGGATGGCTACAATCAATTGCCTCTGTTGACCGGCGAAACCGAGGAAGGTGCTCGACAGGAGTTCTTCTATTTTACTGACAACGGAGGTGTGGCGGCCATGCGTTTCCGTGATTGGAAGCTGGTCTTTAGCGAGCAACGAGGCACTGCCTTGGGCGCTTGGCAAGAGCCGATGATCCCGCTCAGCTTCCCAAAGCTCTACAACCTCAGAACAGACCCCTTCGAAACGGCAGACTTCAACAGCAACAGCTATGACCAGTGGGCATTTGACAGAACGTTTGTCGGCGCGATCGCTCAAGCCACGGCCAGGAACTTTTTCAGGAGTCTTTTGGAGTTTCCACCGCAACAGGCAGCGTCGTCGTTCAATCCAGAGGTCATCCTGCAGCGTATCCAGTCAAACAACAACTGACGCGAAAATCATGGGCGCGCTCAAATGGTTTGTAAATGCGCCTTATAGGCATCGCACGATCGCAGCAGATTCGAGACGGAGAAATAAAGTATGAGTACTCTTTCTGAGACACAAAGCATGCACCCGTTGGCCACGGGCCATTTGCCGTCGTTTTTTCCTTCAAGCGACGGAAGCGACTTATTGTTCATCCTGGTCGTGGTTGCAATCATTGGAATTTTCGTAGTCGCAGGTGCCGTGTACTTTACACTTCATTCCGTGCCGGAAAATATCGCACATGAAGCTGGCCATGCCCAGTTTCAAGTGGTGGGGATATTGGCACTGCTTGCATTGTTCACGCACAATAATCTGTTTTGGGTGATTGCCTTGGTCATTGCGGCTTTCAAGTTTCCCGACTTCTTGACCCCTATCAAATCCATAGCTCGGTCTCTCAATCCACTGAAATCGATTGCGTCATCTCTTGACGCAATTCAACTTTCTGTCGCTGCGCCCCGCGGTGAGAAAACTGCCCAGCCTAAAATGGAAAGTGACGGAAATGCTTGAGTTCCTGCTTTGCTCTTTAGTCACAATTTTCCCGGATTACCTTTTTCGCCGTTACTGGCAAGGAAAGAAATGGGGGCAGGAGATAAACCTCTTCTCGGTATGGTACGAGCTGAGATATGGCTTGACGACATGTCTGCTTCTTACGCTGGCCTTGATCACCGTAGTTTTCTACTATCACCCATCTGCCACGAATGTCCGTTCGTTCTTTCGAACGGTTACAATTCTCCCGGAAACCGGGGGACGGGTGTCTGAGGTTTTGGTCGAAAACGGGCAATCTGTAAAAGGTGGCCAGCTTCTTTTCCGCTTGGACAGCGCCAGCCAAGATGCGGCTGTTCTCGCGGCCAAAACAAGAATTCTGCAAACCGAAGCTTCGATCCCTGTAGCCGAGGCGAACTTGGCGGCTGCCGGTGCAACAGTAGAAATGGCGAAGGCCAATCTGGCGCAAGCAGAATATGACCTTGCCCAGGAAAGAGAACTTGCTGACAGGAATTCCGGCGCAGCTCTCGAACAGCGACTGGTGAGAGCGTCGAATCTGGCTTTGGTGAGGCAGAACGAGTTGGAAGCTGCCAAGGCCAATCAGCTGGCCGCTCAAGAGCGTTTGAAGGAACAAATACCTGCTGAATTGGAGGCGGCAAAAGCGACCCTGGAACAAGCGGAAGCAGAGCTCGCCAAAACTTACGTCTACGCAGGTGTGGATGGTTCAGTCGAGCAATTCACTTTGCAGGTCGGAGACTATGTCAATCCGATCTTGCGCCCTGCAGGGATCCTTATCCCTGAAAAGTTCTCCAGCAATAAGCGATTCCTAGCCAGTTTCGGCCAGATTTCCGCGCCTGTCATCAAGGTGGGAAGCTACGTCGAAATGTCCTGCCTTTCCAAACCTTTCACTGTAATTCCAATGGTGGTGGTCGATATTCAGGATGTTCTACCCTCGGGGCAGATTAGGCAGGAGGACCGTCTTCTTGATCCGCAGATTGGCCTGTTGCCGGGCAGCCTAACGGTTTTCCTAGAGCCTGTTTATCCTGGCAGTGTCGACGAAGTTTTGACCGGGTCCACGTGTCTGGCGAATGCCTACAGCAATCATCATGACGTTCTACACGAGGGTGACGTTGGTTCTGTCGAGCGGGTCTATCTACACGCCGTGGATACGCTGGGGTTGGTGCACGCGATTATTCTGAGAATTCAAGTATTTATGCTCCCGGTGTTTTCTTTGGTCTTGAGTGGCCATTGATTTGGAGCTCATTAGGGAAGTGATCGGAGACCATGGCGAGACATCCAGCGCTGGCGCAGCGAACGGCTGGCTCTGGCTTCGGCCGTTTTGACCATTTTGAACGACCGCTAATGGGAAATCATGCTGCGCCGCCACAACTGGCTCAGAAATTAGGCCGTCGTGCGGAAGTCAATTTCGCTGCATCAGCGAACGGCAGAAGAGTCCGCGTTGCAGTCATTCGAAACTGTCAAGTCCAGTGTCCGCAGTGCGGGACTTTTCCGACCTTCACTACATTAACACTGATGTCCGGTTTGAGGGGGATTGCTGCATCTATTGGTCTTACGCAACGGTTCCATGTCCACCGATCCAAGAAGGCAAGTCCTGCTGCTAAAAGAGGTCTTTGCCAGATCAATGTTCGCGGTCACAAAGCTTGTGATCAGCCAGTGACGCCAGCACGTAGCAATCCTTGGATATGCCATCACCGTCACACCCCTTGGACATTCGAACGAGTTCTTTCTCAAGGGCGCGCAACCGTTTGATTTTAATACGCACGTCCGTGAGCTGCGATGTCGCAATCTCAGTTGCTGATTGGCAAGAACGATTTGGGTGTTCCTGAAGTTCGATGAGGGACAGGATTGCTTCTATGGAAAAGCCTAAATCGCGGGCATGGCGAATAAAGCTTAGGCGCTCTAACCCCGCTTTATCGTATCGCCTTTGGTTGCCTTCAGTGCGCTCGGCTTCTGCCAAAAGTCCCAGCTCCTCATAGTAACGAATGGTCGGAACCTTAACTTTTGTGCGCTTGGAAAGCTCGCCGATAGAAAACATGAAGAAACCTCTTGAACCTCTAGTCACTAGAGATTGTATATGATGTGGGACGCCAGAACTAGAGTGATTCATGTCTCAGAAATACCTCGCCGAAACCCCCATGCTCGATTTTCGATCCAGTGCCATTCAAGGATTGATCGCTGAACGAGGATGGTCTTCGCTTGAACCCCACGCTCGCATTGGCGCGGCCTATGATTTCGTGCGCAACGAAATTCTCTTCGGATACAACAGCAACGATGCGCTGCCTGCCTCTCGCGTACTCGCCGATGGACATGGTCAATGCAACACGAAAGGCACGCTCCTGATGGCCCTACTCAGGGCGCTGGACATCCCCTGTCGGTTTCATGGCTTCACGATCGACAAAGGCTTGCAGCGTGGCGTTGTGCCGGAGTTGGTCTACCCAATCGCTCCGAGAGACATCCTCCATTCCTGGGTCGATGTCCTAACTGACGGCACTTGGATTAACCTCGAGGGTTTTATCCTTGACCACAGCGTCTTGAGCGCGCTTCAGGAGACCTTCCCGGATCGCACGTCTCTCTGCGCCTATGGCGCGGGGACAGATTGCCTTCAGGCCCCACGCGTCGAATGGACGGGCGCAAGCACTTACATCCAGAAGACAGGCATCAACCACGACTTCGGTGTCTTCGACAGCCCCGACGACTTCTATGCGGACCACAGCCAACTTTCGGGTTGGCGCGGTCTGTTCTATCGCCTTGTCGTCCGACACTGGATGAACCGGCGCGTGGCGCGCATCCGGCGCGGCCAAGTGCCGACCATACCCGGCGGCGAAGGCAATCTCAGTCCGGCACAAATGCCTCTCGAACTGAAGGAGGGTGTGTGAAGGCAGGATGCTGCGGCAATGGCGCCAAGTTCGACGGCATGTCAGACGTGTACAAGCGGCGGCTCTGGATCGTCATCGCGCTGAACGCCACGATGTTCGTGGTCGAGATGACGGCGGGGCACTTGGCGAAGTCACAGGCGCTTCAGGCGGATGCTCTCGACTTCCTGGGAGACGCGCTCACCTATGGCATTTCGCTCGCCGTGATCGGAGCTTCGATCCGCGCTCGCACAAATGCGGCCTTGGCCAAGGGGATCAGCCTGTTCCTGATGGGCGCTTGGGTGTTCGGTTCAACTGTCTACCGCGTGTTCTACGTCGGTGTGCCGGAAGCCGAGATCATGGGCATTGTTGGTGCTCTGGCTTTGGCGACGAACCTTGCAAGCGTCTTCCTTTTGGTGAGCTACAAGGACGGGGATGCCAACGTCCGCTCGGTCTGGCTTTGCTCTCGAAACGATGCCATCGGCAATGTGGCGGTCATGATCGCCGCCTTGGGCGTCTGGGGCACGGCGTCAGGTTGGCCTGACCTCGTCGTAGCCGCTATCATGGCGAGCCTGTTTTTGTCGTCCTCGTTCCAGATCACTCGCCAGGCGCTCGCCGAGCGCCGCGAGGTCGTCGATCATCAGCATGCTTGAGCAAGATCACGACACATTGGCTCGGATACAGCCGCCAAGGGATGACAAGATCCAATACAGAGCAAAAGGACGACTCATATGCATATAACGCGCCGTCACATTATCACCGCCGCTGTAGGTCTTGCCAGCATTGCACCCTTCGCCGCGATTGCGCAGGGGACTCCGTCCATCCACGTTCTCAAGGACCCGAATTGCGGCTGTTGCCGGGTGTGGGTCGATATTCTTCGAGCGGAAGGCTTTCGTGTAACCGAGGAGCGCAGCTTTGGCACTCTGCTGGTTCGGCACAAGTTGGACAATGGCATCCCTCAAGACATGATGTCGTGCCACACGGGCGAGATCGATGGCTACATGATCGAGGGCCATGTGCCGGCTGCAGACATCCGTCGCCTTCTGGACGAACGTCCAGATGCAGTCGGTCTCGCCGTTCCAGGCATGCCCTATGGATCACCCGGAATGGGGCCGGAAGATAAGCGTGAAGCCTACGAAGTATTCTTGATCCGGCACGACGGTAGCACCGAAGTGTTCACGAGTTACGACGCAGCCTGAGGTGAAGTTCAACGATCAGAAACAATAGGGAGAAGACGATGAAGCAGAATGGATTACGCTATTTGGGTGTGGCCGCGTTGTGTGTCATCACTGCCACTGTGGCCCTCGCGCAGCAGCAGCGAGGCGACTGGTGGGGTCACGGGCCAATGGGACAGCGGCACATGTGGTCTGAACGCATGCCAGGCTGGGGGCACGGCAACATGGGTCCGGGCCAGCAACAGCGCATGCAACGACATTGGACTTACATGAACGAGGGCGTACCCGCAGCTTATCGGGGTGCTCGGAACACCATTCGTGCAACACCTGATGTTATCTCGGAAGGCCAGACGCTATACACAGCGAACTGCGCAAGTTGTCATGGAGCCGAGGGGCTCGGAGATGGCGAAGCCGGTCGTTCTCTCGCGCCTTCTCCCGCTCTCCTTAGATGGTTCGTTCAGATGCCGATGTCGGGAGACGAGTATCTGCTCTGGGCAATTTCTGAAGGTGGTGAGCGCTTCGGAACAGACATGCCACCCTTCAGGGAAACGCTGACTGAAGAAGAAATCTGGAAAATCATCGCTTACATGCGCGCAGGGTTCCCGCAGTAACGTCCATCGCGAACGCATTTTGAAGCTATTCGCAGTGCTTCCAAAAGTGTGCAATTTCGCCAATGCCGACATTCGCCGCACTACAGAAGATCTGTAAAGTGGGCTCTGACCTGCCGTTCGCTACACAATGCACCAAGGTCCGTTATGGGCTCTTTCAAGCTCTTCGCTGCATTCTACATGAACTTCCGGTTTATCCGCATGCCCACCCAGCAAAGAAATCGCAGACGTGTGGTGAATTGCTGCAGAACGAATCTAAGATTCCCGCTGCAGACCCTCGAACCACGCCAACATTTGCAGTTAGATCAAAGCGAGTGGCCCGCGCTGCGGTGGCTATCTCTCGCGTCTAACTCTCGTTCAGCCGCTTCTCGGCGTCTTTCGCTAGTTTCCAGCTGGTCTCTAATCCCGCTTGAAGCGTCTCGTAAGTCTGCTCCTCGCGCAGCAAGTCGGCCAATGTGGTTACGGACGTGAGATGTGATTTCATCAATAGCGCCACGCAGTGCGCCAAGCCATTCACCTTGCTTTCGATTCTGCTGGTCGAGCGTTTCTCCAAGGCGTGCAATTCCTTGGCTGAGCTCTCGCAGGCCGTCACCAACCGTTCGACGGATGCGAGCAATTCGCGCTCCAAAGCTGTCAGGGGTGTTATCGGTGGAATGGTCATCTAAGGCTCCTTGATCTCGATACAGATGATGGGCCGTTGCGCCATCGTGCAGGTCTTCAACTCCGTCCGGTCGGGGTCCAGCGTCACCCATGTCTGTCCCGCCTGTTCGATCCGCGTCATACCCATCTGCGTTAGCTCCGAGCGCGTGATCAAACCCGTCCAAAACCAACTCGCCATCAGCACTGTCGCGATCCAGGTTGAGACCATCCCCACGATCACCCAAGGTGAGATCGTCAACCAGCGCCTGATCGTCTCGCTCCGCCTCTCCAACTCGCTCTTGCTGTCGCTCAGAAAGAACCTGATATCGGTCTCGATTGTATGCAGCGCGCTGGTCGCAATGCTGCTGAAATCGCTCCTGAAGCTCTCCAGTTGAGATGCCATCAAGGCGGCGTGGTCGCTCCGGATCGTCTCCAGGTCCGCGTTCAATTTCTCGGCGAGGCGGTTCGGTTTGCCAGTCGTCATGGAAAATCTCTCCTTTCAATCGCCAGCGCTCACCGGTGTCGGGGTCTTTGGCGGTGATATAATTCTTGCTGGCACGGGGGATCTCGAAGCCCGCGTCGGTGAGTGCATCAATCATGCTGGCGCGGTCGGTGATGGTTCCGATGCTGATCTGATCGAGGATCCAATCGTGCAGCGCTTCGCGACCCTGCGCGCGCGTCGGCGCTTCAATCGTCGCCCTCACTTCGCGCGCGCGCTCCGGTTCTAAAGGGTCCGCCCAACCGTGGGTTTGGTTCAATAGATCGCGCAGGCTGGCAAAGGCGTTTTCATGCCCTGGCGGCGCGATGTTCAACGCCTTGCCGGTGCTGAGCTCAAGGCGTGGCGTGCAGAAGTGCAGCTCGACGTTGCCCTCATGCGAGTGGCGCACCCAAAGGCAGTCGTATTGATCCCTGTCCAGCCCAGCAAAGGCCAGAGCCTCAAATAGCTCAATGGCCTCTTGCTGGGCGGCGGGACTGGGATCGTCGCTGTCGGCAAAGCTGATCACACCTGCCGTGTAGCTCCATTTGTTGGGGCTCGCATCGATCAGGTCGCGGGTCTGATCGGGATTGCCGTGCAGCACCTCGGGCAGCGGGTCGCGGATCTTGGTTTGCGGCTGGCCGTTGTCATCACGGATCAGATTGCGGTTCTCGTCATAGGCCAGAACTTCACGCGCTGTCAGGTAATCTACGGGAGCTGCACCGCCACCAGTGCCGGTGGAGAAGAACGAGATGATCATTAGCCACCGCCTGTGTGCGCCGCCACGATCTGCGCCATCTGCCGCTCGATGACCACCAGTTGTGTCGCGACCTTGAGCGCATCGATCTGGCTCGCGCGGCCGGATTTGACCGCGCCGTTGATCCAGCGGGAGAGCTGATTGAGGTTGCCGCCGACACGGGCAATCGCAAAGGTCAGCTTCGGATCAACTCGGGGGACGGGCTTGCGCCGACGTGCCTCGGTCAGGCCCAAGGCCTCGCGCATCAGCGTGGCATTGGGCAGGCCAGCGGCGCGCGCCTTGGCTACAAGCGCTGCCTTTTCGGACGGTGTGCATCGAAAGATCACGCTCTCGGAAAGGCCCTCTTTGACGCCGCTTGCGCGCGTCTGGTTGGGGTTTGAAGGGGAGGCTTGCCGCCCCTCACAAGTCCCGCCGATGTAATCGGTGGGTAACCTTGCTCTCTGCTCTTTGTGGGGATCAGTTGCGTTCATGATCTCAGCCCTGCGGCCTCGATTTCGGCGGGGCTGACCAGGTTTGCAGCTAGCAAGGCGGTCACTTGGCCGGGCGTGATGTGACGGCACAGTGGATGGCGATCTGTGACCCATTCGGCCAAGCCTTTCAGCAACTCGGCCTCTTTGGCCTTGCCCGCTTCTCGTGCCTCCTCAACGTCGTGAAGATATTTCAACCAACGGCCAGAGGTGAACCAGTTGTCGGAGAAGCACACCTTGGATCGGGTGAAACCTTCGCTCTCACTCGCATAGGCCCGCACGGCTTCCTCGAGGTCTTTAGCATCCACACCATCGGCCAGCGCGTGGCGGATTTGTGAGAGGCAAACCGCTTTGCCGCGAATGCGATCTTCGGGATAGGCGGACAAAATCTTTTCTGAAATCTCATCCTCCACCGCCGCCTTCGCGTGCGAAGGATTTGGTTTTTGATATGGTTTATATCTGTTCTTATAGGATTTGCCCTCTGGGGCAGATGGCTTGCCCTCAGGGGCAAATGCATCATTTTCCCTTTCGGTCGGATCGATTTGCCCATTTGGGCAAATGGAGTTGCCCAGGGCATACCAACAGGTCCGGTCATATCGATCATCGCTGAAATTGCCTTTTATGATCAGCTCTGCGCTGACCAGCTTTTCGAGCGCTGTTCGGATCTGCTTCTCGGTCAGATAGGGGAACAACTCGCCAAAGGCCAAGATGGAATTGTAGGTCCAATACCGCCCGTCTCGCAGGTTGCGGCGGTTGGCTTGGTTCTTCTCGATCCAGAAGGTGATGTTCTGGAAAATCACCGCTGCGTTCAGGCCCACTCGCCCGGCGATTTCGGGATCAAAGCTATGACGGCTCATGATTGCCCCCCGAAGTACGCACAAACGTGCGAATTTTGTACAGGTTTTGTACGAGAAATCGGCCGTTTCAGCTGATTTCGGCCTGAAAGCTCACGGGACTTTTCGCACGCTTCCGCACAAAGCCCTGTAAATAAGCCATATTTTTCAGGTGTTTTTGGCGACCCCGGCAGGATTCGAACCTGCAACCTGCCCCTTAGGAGGGGGCTGCTCTATCCAGTTGAGCCACGGGGCCGCGCAAGGCTCTCTGTACCCCGGATTTTTCAGGTTGTCATGACCTTTGATGGGCAGTTGTAAAATGCGTCCTGTTCACGCTACCATCCCTTAAAACAACGACGCAGGTGCCATCGTGACAACAGAAACCAAACGCCCGCTCACTCTTCGGGATGTCTCTGAGGCCTCGGGGGTGTCCGAGATGACGGTCAGCCGCGTCCTGCGCAACCGGGGTGACGTGTCGGACGCCACCCGCACCCGCGTTTTGGCCGCAGCAAAAGAACTGGGATATGTGCCCAACAAGATCGCTGGCGCGCTGGCCTCAAGCCGGGTGAATCTGGTCGCGGTGATCATCCCTTCACTTTCGAACATGGTTTTCCCCGAGGTGCTGACCGGCATCAACCAAGTATTGGAAGATACCGAATTGCAGCCCGTGGTCGGCGTTACCGACTACCTTCCCGAGAAAGAGGAAAAGGTACTGTACGAGATGCTCTCGTGGCGGCCATCAGGTGTGATCATCGCGGGGCTGGAACATACCGAGGCCGCGCGTGCCATGCTGGACTCCTCGGGGATTCCAGTGGTCGAGATCATGGATACTGATGGCAAACCCGTGGATGCAATGGTTGGCATTTCGCACCGCCGCGCCGGACGCGAGATGGCGCAGGCAATCCTGAAGGCGGGGTACGAGCATATCGGGTTTATGGGCACCAAGATGCCGCTGGATCACCGCGCCCGCAAACGGTTCGAAGGCTTCACCGAAGTGCTGGGCAAACACGGGGTCGAAATTGAAGACCGCGAGTTCTATTCCGGCGGGTCAGCCCTTGCCAAGGGGCGTGAGATGACGCAGGCCATGCTGGAACGCTCTCCGGATCTGGATTTTCTGTATTATTCCAATGATATGATTGGTGCCGGAGGGCTGCTGTACCTGCTGGAGCAAGGTATAGACGTGCCCGGACAGATTGGTCTTGCCGGGTTCAACAACGTTGAACTGTTGCAGGGCCTGCCGCGCAAGCTGGCCACGATGGATGCCTGTCGTCTTGAGATCGGGCGCAAAGCCGCCGAGATCATAGCCGCCCAACTGGCCGATCCCGAGGCTGAATTAGAGTCTCGCGTTACCCTGACGCCGAAAATCAGCTATGGTGACACGCTGAAACGGCGCTGACGCCGTGGCTATTCAAAAGCTGGACAATCGCACAGCCCGATTGCTGTTCATGGACCGTCATGCATTGGCAGAACAGCCTTCAGGGGGGGCCAAAGGGGCAGAGCTGCTGGATCTGATCCATCGGCTGGGTTTTGTTCAACTGGACAGTATCAACACGGTTGCGCGCGCCCATGATATGATCCTGTTCTCACGCAGGCCCAGCTATCGCGCGCAAAACCTAAAGCGCCTTTATGAACGCGACCGCGCGCTGTTCGAACACTGGACCCATGATGCCGCCGTTATTCCGATGGAATTCTACCGACACTGGCATCTGCGCTTTCAACGCGATGCTGAACTGCTGAAATCCCGGTGGAAGAATTGGCGACGCGATGGCTTCGAACAGCAGTTCCAAAGCGTTCTGAACCATATTCGTGATCATGGCCCTGTATCGTCGTCCGATGTCGGGAAGGACGAAAAGAAGGGCTCGGGCGGGTGGTGGGACTGGCACCCTTCAAAAACCGCGCTTGAATTTCTCTGGCGATCTGGCGCGTTGACGGTTGTCGGACGGCGCGGGTTCCAAAAACGATACGACCTGACGGAACGGGTGATCGACACGCATCTTTGCCCCGGCGATGCAGATATTGATGCGCCGGAAACAGTGAATTGGCTTTGTAACGCAGCCCTGGACAGGTTGGGGTTCGCCACGTCCGGTGAGCTGGCAGCATTCTGGGACACAGTCAGCGCAACAGAGGCGCGAGAATGGGTAAAGCAGGCTCTAAGACGGGGAGAAATTGAGGAAGTCGAAATCACATGTGCGGATGGGCAGACCCGCAAATTGGTTTCAAAACCGGTCTTGGCCGACACCAAGCCCCAGGCTGCCCCGCCGGGTCGCATTCGCGTCCTCAGCCCCTTTGACCCCATGCTGCGTGATCGAAACCGGGCCGAGCGATTGTTCGGATTTCACTATCGTATCGAAGTCTTCGTCCCCGAAGCGAAGCGTACCTATGGGTACTACGTCTTCCCGCTGCTTGAAGGCGACCGGCTTATTGGCCGGATCGACATGAAGGCTCATCGCGATCGGGGCGTTCTGCAAGTCAGTGCGTTGTGGCCAGAACGCTCGGTCAAATGGTCCGCGGCACGGACAAGTCGTTTGACCTCGGAGTTGGACCGGGTCCGCAGGTTTGCAGGGCTGGATCGCGTGGAGTTTTCTAAGCACTGGCTGAAAGAGCCTAAATAGAGGCTATTCAGGATCTGACAGCGTTAGAGAGATTGGCTGCAGCCCATCTATTCCACCCTCAAGAACGTCTCCGGGCGCAAGCGCCCCCACTCCGGCCGGTGTACCGGTCAGGATTATGTCTCCGGGTCGCAGATGGTAATATCCGGAAAGGTGACTGATGATCTCATCAATCTTCCAGATCAGTTCGTGCAAGGTCGCATCTTGCCGAACGTCGCCGTTCACGCTGAGAAAAATGCGTTTGTCATCCTCGGGCATCCAGTCCGAGGCGCGCGTCAGCGGGGCAAGAACGGTGCCATTTTCAAGGTCTTTGCCCAGATCCCAAGGGCGTTGCTTGCTACGCTCGCGGATCTGCAAATCCCGACGGGTCATGTCCAGAGCACAGCCATAGGCGTAGACTGCATCTGCGGCCTCGGCAGGTTTGGCATTGAAAACGGGCTTTCCGAGCGCGACTGCCAATTCCATCTCATGATGAAAATTCTGGGTTCCGGACGGAAACGGCACGGTCGCACCGGACAGAACGGCATTGGCTGCCGATTTGGTGAAATAGAACGGCGCTTCGCGGTCAACCTCGTGGCCCATTTCCGCGGCATGGGCTGCATAATTGCGTCCGACACAGAAAATGCGACCGACGGGGTAAAAGGACGACTCCCCGTGGATCGGTACCTCGATCGGGTCTGGCAAGGAAAACAACGTATCAGACATCTTTGGCCCCTTCTTGCAACGCACTGGACGCATCCTAAGGATACACCCGGTTTGAACAAGCCAAAGCGACGTCCTGACCCGGGTTACTTTGTAGCCCTACATCTTGGAATGACAGATCGAAGCACTAAATCAAAGGTTGCAGACAACAAACAGACGTTGAATTGCACCCAGACCATTCTTGCCCGCCCAAAGCCCCAAGATAGGGCAGATTGCACAAAAGACCGGGTGCACCTGTTTCAGAGAACCGCGGTCGTGGCCCGCCCCCCCAAGGGTCGCAACTTTCGCAATGTCGCCTCATTTCAGGTTGGCTGGTCCTCTGAAGCGTCGGTCGGACACAAAACACAAGTCTAAGTCCGACTCTCCCGCCAGGGGACACCAATCACCGCCTCTGGCGGGGCGCAGAGTTACCTCTCAGGTTTTGAGATCATAAAGATCGTTCAGAAGGTCCAGCAGCGTCTCATGCCTTTTGGGGCCCAATTGCGACTTTATCTCATCCGCCAGCCGGACTGTGACGTCGATATTGTCGCGGATGATCTGCTCACCCGTTGGCATGATCTCGACAATCTGTCGGCGCTTGTCGATTGGATGGGCACTGCGCCGGATCAGTCCCTTAACCTCGAGCTTTTGCAAAATCCGTGTCAGGCTGGGCAACAACAGACACGCCCGGTCAGCAATCACCGTGGGCTCTTGTGGACCTTCCTCGTTCAGAACACGCAACACACGCCATTGCTGCTCGGTTACGCCGGCGTCTGCCAACATCTTCCGAATAGGGCCCATGACCCGTTCGCGGGCCCGAAGCAACGCAATCGGCAACGAGCGGGATGTCGATGGCAGGTCTTTGGTCATACGGAATCTTGACCGAAATCCAATAAGACTGCAACAGCGCGGAAAACCCCTTATTCAGAGCCTTGTTGTCCAGATTTGCCCGCATCACCTTCGAACCCAATGCCAAATCTGATTGACCTTTTCCCCCGAATGGCCATCACTGTCAGGCGTTTCCACCACCGCCTTGGAGGCCCCGCGATGCCAGCCCCTGTAAACACATTCAAAGAAGCTCTGGCCAATGGGGATCGCTTGATCGGCTGTTGGACCAGCTTCGCCGAAAGCGTCACCGCTGAAATCATGGGAACCGCTGGCTTCGACTGGCTGGTAATCGACGGAGAGCATGCGCCCAACGATATCCGTTCGGTTCGTGACCAGCTAATGGCCTTGTCGGCCAGTGCCACACATCCGGTTGTTCGGGTGCCCGTCGGAGACACCGCGCTGATCAAAATGGTATTGGACGCCGGTGCCCAAACAATTTTGGTTCCCATGGTCAACAGCGCCGATCAAGCGCGCGAATTGGTGCGCGCGTGTCGCTATCCACCAGAAGGGGTCCGCGGCGTCGGTGCCGGCGCCGCGCGGGCGACCGGGTATGGATCTTTCTCCGATTACATCCAGACAGCAGATGCGCAAGTCTGCCTATTGGTTCAGGTCGAAAACCGTGCCGGTATCGCCGCGCTTGATGATATTTTGAAAGTCGATGGCGTCGAAGGCGTTTTTATCGGTCCAGCGGACTTGTCGACGGATATGGGATACCAGGGCAACAGCGCGGCGCCGGAGGTTCGCGAAACGATTGCCGACGCAATCAGCCGAATCAAAAAAGCCGGCAAGGCTCCCGGAATTCTGGGCACTCATGAAGAGGCGACACAAAGCTACCTTGAGATGGGCGCACAATTTCTGGCTGTTGGAATCGACGTCATGATCCTGACGCAGGCGGCGCGCGCATTGGCGACGAAGTGGAAGACCCGGTAACGATCAGCTCTGCATCGCCGCAGCGGCCTGCGCATATCCACCTGACGCGCCATCAACGAAATGCACGTGGTCATCGCGGGTAGCTGAAGGCACAAAACAGGTCATCATCGCCTCGTCCTGTGCGTGCAAGCCGTAACGCACCTTGCCGCGCCCGCGCGCTTGTTCCAGCATCATCTGAATTTGCGCCAACGTCGCAGGATCGCAATCCAGCGTCATTTTAAGCCCGTCGTCGAACTTTCGATAATCCGCATTCCGACTAACCATGCGTTTATAGTGATCCGGCTCAAAGTTACCCAGCCGTTTGCCGGACCGAAACAGCAATGCGATCAGCAAATTCTGTACCAACAGTTTGAGCGTTTGACCAACAAGGCTGCCGCCGGCGCGCGAGACATGGGCATCAATGCTCAGACCAGGTGGTGGCCATCCGATCGGTGGGCCGTTTTCCGGTACCGGGTGACCCGCGCGCTCCAACCCTTCGGCTGCAGACAGAACCGATTGGGCGAGGTCGGCAAAATCCGCCTCGGTGGCGTGCGGCGTGGGTTCCACGACCAGCGAAACGATCTGCCCATGCTGCGCCCTAACGTTGGACCACCGACATGAAAGACCGGTTAGATCAGGGCGCGCACCGGGGTCGGCCTCGGGCACCATAAAGTGACCGGCCTTCATCTGTGTTTCCGCCCAAGCAAGCCCCCCGCCCGAGAACATCGCATAGTCGACCCCGTCCGATGGTGCGAAACGGGCGACGCGCAGGTCTTTGCCCGCCTTGCGGATTTCGGCCACCGTCACCAATGCTGCGCGCAGCGGAATGGAAAACTCTTCCTCAGCCCAGCGCCTCATGGCGGCCAGAACCTCGCGGGCCGCTTCAGCTGCACTGGCGGGCACGGCAAAGCCTGCGCCGTCACCACCGAAGACATACGGAAACTCGCGCCCGCTCATGGCGTTGATCATCGCTGAAATAACCGCTGCCCCGACGGTATTGACCGTTTTGTAGCGTCCCTGCGCGATCTGCCCGGTCGAGTCGACAATGTCCGCAACACCAACAACCCAGTCACTGGGAATGGCCGAAAACCGCTGAGGGTCGGCCAAACGGGTAAAGTCCCGCAGCAAGGGCAGGCTGTCGTAAAACGCGACCTGAGCGTCCTTCATAATAACCTCTTGTCGAAATTATCCCTGAACATAGACCGATTGTGGCACCTGTCCCGCGAAATCGTCATTACACACATGCTTGTGTGCGGAGTCCTGCCGTGCCAAGCATAGCCGGTTAGCCGCGGGGGAGAGTGTCATTTCATGAAAGCAGGTTTGGTCGTGTTGTGCCTGGGCTATGTGCTCAGCCAGTTTTTTCGCGCGTTTTTAGCCGTACTCAGCGTCGATCTAGGCCGGGATATCGGCGCCACGCCAGAGGACCTCGCTTTTGCCTCAGGTCTTTGGTTTTTGGTCTTTGCCGCCATGCAACTGCCGGTGGGCTGGGCGCTGGATCGGGTCGGGCCGCGGCTGACCTCGACTGTTTTGTTGCTGGTCGGTGGCGCAGGCGGCGCACTGATCTTTGCCGTGGCCAGCACGCCTTTTCATGTCGCCCTGGCCATGGGGCTGATCGGAGTGGGATGCTCGCCGATCCTGATGGCGTCTTACTTTATCTTCGCCCGCGAATACCCCCCGGCCCGTTTCGCCACGCTGGCCGCCCTGATGCTGGGTGTTGGGTCGGTCGGAAATTTGGTCGCCTCCTACCCCACTGCGCTGGCCGTTGAGCTGATGGGTTGGCGCGCCACAATGGTCACTTTGGCCCTGTTTTCGGGCGTGATCGCCATCGGCATCCTGTTCACAGTTCATGATCCCAAACGCGTTGAAACCGACCACAAAGGATCGGTTCTGGATCTGCTGAAGCAGCCCGCACTCTGGGCCATCCTGCCCCTGATGTTGGTGGCCTATGCGCCATCGGCTGCAACCCGCGGCCTTTGGGCCGGGCCCTATCTGAGCGATATCTTCGCACTCAGCACAACACAGATCGGAACCGCCACTCTGATCATGGGCGCGTCGATGATTGCGGGCACCTTCGCCTATGGCCCGCTTGACCGGATATTGGGAACGCGGAAATGGGTGATCTTTGGCGGCAACGCGCTGGGCGTGGTCGCCCTGACTCTGTTGTGCCTGTGGATCGACAATGCGGTCTGGTTGTCGGTAGTTCTAATCTCGGTCATCGGGTTCACCGGGGCCAGCTTTCCTGTCATCATGGCCCATGGCCGCGCCTTTGTTCCTCCACACCTAGTGGGCCGAGGCGTGACCCTGTTGAACCTGTTCGGGATCGGAGGCGTCGGCCTTGCCCAATTCGTCACCGGCCGCGTCCACGCGGCCACGGTAGACATCAGCCCCTCTGCACCCTACACAGCGATATTCGGCTTTTTTGCCATCTCGCTTGCCATTGGCTGCGTGATCTATCTATTCAGCCGGGACAGCGTCGACTGACGCTAACCCCGTCAGGAGAGCCCATGTCTGACCCGCGCGTCATTGCCCCCAATCTCAAACGCAGGCTTTCGGGCGTGACGGCAACGATTGCGCGGCTGGTGCCGTTGCAGGTGCAATGGATCGACATTGCAGCCACCGGTCCGGGCCTGCCTGCCGATATCCCGCATATCCCGCTTGGCCGCCTGCCCTTTCTGTCGCGCAAAACCCTGCGCGTCTGGCACGCGCGTCGCAATACCGAGATGCTGTTGGGTCTGTTCCTGCGCAACATCCTGCGGTTGCGGCTGAAACTGCTGTTCACCAGCGCGTCGCAGCGGGCGCATACGGGCTATACCAAATGGCTGATCGACAAGATGGACGCCGTAGTCGCCACCTCGCGCAAAACCGCCGGGTATCTGGATCGGGATGCACAGGTGATCATGCATGGTATCAACCTGCAGGATTTTACCCCGCCCGAGGATAAAACGACCGTTCGCGCCCGGTTGGGCCTGCCTGATGGCCTCCTGCTGGGCTGCTATGGCCGCATCCGCCACCAGAAGGGTACTGACGCCTTTGTGGATGCAATGATCGAGCTATGTGGCCGCTTTGACGATGTGCATGGCATCGTCATGGGCCGCGCCACGGAACAACACACCACCTTTCTGTCCGAATTGAAAGACAAGGTCGCGGTGGCGGGCCTGTCCGACCGCATCCTCTTCATGCCCGAGGTTACAGTCGACCAGATCGCCGAATGGTATCAGGTTCTGGACCTCTTCATCGCACCCCAGCGGTGGGAAGGCTTCGGCCTGACCCCGTTGGAGGCGATGGCCTGCGGCGTACCCGTCGTGGCCACCGATGTCGGTGCGTTCTCTGAGATCGTTACTGACCCGTCATTGGGCCATGTGGTGGAGCCAGGCAATATCCCGGCCTTGGCCGATGCCGCAGCCCGGATGCTGGAAAACCGCGATTCTCTAGCGCAATCCGGCCGCGCCGCCCGTACCCATGTCGAGCAGAATTTCGACATCAACGGCGAAGCAAAGACCCTTGTCGCCCTCTACGAACGGCTTTTGACCGACACCTGAGGCGATGCGCCGCGTCA
Organism: Ruegeria sp. SATB045; assembly: GCF_059613525.1. Classification (NCBI taxonomy): domain Bacteria; kingdom Pseudomonadati; phylum Pseudomonadota; class Alphaproteobacteria; order Rhodobacterales; family Roseobacteraceae; genus Ruegeria; species Ruegeria sp. SATB045. Next base: position 24,751 of record NZ_JBXWSR010000008.1, read on the forward strand.
AATCGGTGTCATCGGGCGGAATCTGACCCGAAAACCCTTTTTTCTTTGCCGCAACGCAGCTATGAACGCGCGTCCTTAACTTTGGAGACATGAAATGGGCTATCGCGTCGTTGTCGCCGGCGCCACGGGTAACGTGGGCCGCGAAATGCTGAACATTCTGGCAGAACGCCAGTTCCCCGTCGATGAACTTGCCGTGCTGGCAAGCCGTCGTTCGCTGGGTACAGAAGTTAGCTTTGGCGACAAGACACTGACCACCCAGGACATCGATACCTTCGACTTCACCGGCTGGGACATGGCGCTGTTCGCCATCGGCTCGGACGCAACCAAGGTCTACGCGCCCAAGGCGGCGGAGGCTGGTTGTGTGGTGATCGATAACTCGTCGCTCTATCGCTACGACCCCGACATTCCGCTTATCGTGCCGGAATGTAACCCGCAGGCGATCCACGACTATAAGAACAAGAACATCATCGCGAACCCCAACTGCTCGACCGCGCAGATGGTTGTCGCGCTCAAGCCGCTGCATGATCGTGCCAAGATCAAGCGCGTCGTCGTGTCGACCTATCAGTCGGTCTCGGGCGCGGGCAAAGAGGGCATGGATGAGCTGTGGGATCAGACCAAAGCGGTCTACAACCCCACAACCGAAGTGGAGCCGAAGAAGTTCCAGAAGCAGATCGCCTTCAACGTCATCCCGCAGATCGACGTCTTCATGGAAGACGGCTCGACCAAGGAAGAATGGAAGATGGTGGTCGAGACCAAAAAGATCGTCGACCCGTCGATTAAGGTCACAGCCACCTGCGTCCGCGTTCCGGTCTTTGTCGGCCACTCCGAGGCCGTGAATATCGAGTTCGAGGAATTCCTGGACGAAGATGAGGCCCGCGACATCCTGCGCGAGGCACCGGGCATCATGGTGATCGACAAGCGCGAGGCCGGTGGCTACGTCTCGCCTATCGAATGCGCGGGCGATTTCGCGACTTTCATCAGCCGCATCCGTCAGGACTCGACCGTGGAAAACGGCATCAACCTGTGGTGCGTGTCCGACAACCTGCGCAAAGGCGCCGCCCTGAACGCGGTGCAGATTGCCGAACTGTTGGGCCGTGAGGTTCTGAAAAAGGGCTGAAATCGCTAACCTGAACCAATATGAAGGGCCGCCTTTTGGGCGGCTCTTTTTATTTTGACTTGATGTATTGTGGTTCAATTGCAACCAATACGGTAGTTTGCAATTTTATTTCCGCGAGTGATTATGAAGCCAGTGTTCTATTTGTTGGCCCTTGTGCCGACCATTCTGTCCGCCGAAACCTTTACCCTTGATACAGATGTCAGCGCCGTGACCGTTTACCCGGACAGCGCCCTGATCACCCGAACAGCTGAGTTCGAAGTTCCGGCGGGCACTCATCGCCTGATCCTGCTGGGCACCCCAGAGAACGACGATTTAGGCCACCAAATCGCGACCATGCAGTTCCGCGCCGATGGGTTAACCCAAACAGCCCTTATTTCACGTTTCGAAGACGTGCCCTGGCGTGAATATGTCGGCGACGCCGTCAAACAGGTAGAAGACCGCATCAAAGACATAGAAACGCGAATTCAATCGGTTCAAGATCAGGCCGAAACCGTCCGATTGAAGGCCCAAGCTGCCGATCACACGATTACGTTCCTGTCCAATCTGGGGCGTAATGTTGGTTTGGCCGGATCGGATCCCGAAAACCTGCGCAACATTGCCCGCATGGTTGGAAACGAAGCCCTTGAGGCTGAAAACACTGCGCTGGCGGCAGAGCTTGAGGCCCGCGAAATAGAAACCCAACTGACCGAGCTTGAGATCGAGTTGGACGCCGCCCGCGCTGATCTGGCCGCCCTTTTGCCCGAAGCGAATGAACGTATCCTTATCGCCGTAGATGTTGTTGCCGAAGAAGATACAGAAGGAACATTATCGCTGTCATATCTCAGTTATGAAACCGCAACTTGGCAGCCGGCTTATGTATTTGATCTGAAGACCGGAAGTGTCCCGGAGGTACAGATCAGTCGTAGCGTTCTGGTGGGTCAAATGACCGGCGAGAACTGGAACGACATCACCCTCAGCGTTTCCACACTACAGCCCAACGATCAAAGCGCCGCGTCAAGGATTAGAGACAAACGCCGCTCCATTCGTGAAAAACCCAAAGCGCTGGAAGAACCGGTTGTAGAGGCGCCCGTTTTCGAACTAACTCAAAGATGGAGACCGAGCGCCGCGACAATTCAAGGGACAGGCACGACCTATACACTGCCTGTGCCGATCTCGATTTCCAGCGGATATGGGGCCGCCGAGCTGGAACTGGACAGCATGTCCCAACCTGCGGAAGTGTTTGCCCTGGCAAATCCCAGCCGGGATACCACAGCCTATCGGACCGCGCGGTTTACGAACCCTTATTCGCAAAACCTGTTTTCATCTGACTACGCCCGGTGGCAGGTCGACGGTGTTTTGGTCGCGGTCGACTCCAGCCCTGATATCGGCCCCGGCGAAGAGGTAGAGCTGGGATTTGGCCCCCTATACGCGCTCACCTTGCGGCGGCAGGTTCTGGGTCGGCGCAGTGGTGATGTCGGTTTGATTGCACGCTCGAACGAACGCGCCGAACGTGCGCAAATTCGTGTTGAAAACCTCTCGGATGAGACGTGGCCCCTGCGGTTGCTCGACAGTGTTCCATATTCCGAACAGGATGATCTTACTATCGAATGGACCGCGACCCCCAAGCCGACCGACGAGAATGTCGACAACCGGCGCGGTATTCTGGCATGGGAAATGGAGCTTGCGCCCGGCCAAACCGAAACCGTTGAGATCGAATCCAAGCTCAGCTGGCCCGAAGGAATGGTTCTGAAGTGATGAGTAACTGCGTTTCAAGAAGGGCCTGACCGGCCCTTCCGATCGCAGCGCACTTACTGATGGTCAAACAACCACGAACTTCTTTTCATGTGGGTCATAGCATTGCAGCCCGCCCTCTCCGATATCGGTCCACAACCCGTGCAGGCTCAGTGATCCGTCCTCGACAGCCGAAGCAATGAACGGGAAGGTCAGCAGGTTTTCCAGCGAGGCGACAACCGCGTGGCGCTCGAATTGGCGCGCCTGGTCCGTGCTGTCCTCGATATCCGCTACCAGATCATATTTCGGCTTAAGGATATCCATCCAACGCCCCACAAAGCTGTCTTTCGCTTCAAGCTGCGGGGCCTGTCCTTTGCACATGTCGATACAGCCCTGAACACCGCCACATTGCGAATGGCCCAGAACGATCAGATGCGCCACTTTCAACGCAGTTACAGCGTATTCGATTGCTGCGCTGGTGCCGTGGTGGTCTCCGTCCGGGGCATAGGGTGGAACCAGGTTGGCAATATTTCGGTGAATAAAAAACTCACCCTGATCGGCTCCGAAAATCGAAGTCACGTGCACCCGGCTGTCACAGCAGGAAATGACCATGGCGCGCGGGCGCTGTCCTTCGGTGGCAAGACGCCGGTACCAGACCTGATTTTCCGAATACGTCGTAGCTTTCCAGCCGTGATATCGCTTGACCAGATAGTTCGGCAAAGGTTTGGCGCGATCCATTTTTATGTCCTTAGTCTTGTGTCTGACGAGTGCTGTAACCTGAATTCGCCGAAAATTCGAGCCATTATCCCAGTGCGCTGCAAGGTTTTGCAAAGGAATTCCGCGCAACAGTCAATCCACGCCGTGGGGGCGTTTAGAATTGGGGTAAATGTGGTGGAAAAGATAGTCACACTTGAACACAAGGAATCCGTCCGTCTGGATCCGGACCAGTTGAATGGTCTTTGCGGGCAACTGGGTGATCAGAATGCACTGGACGTGCTATGCCGCACAGTCGAGGAATTGGCCGTGCGCTTGTCGAATTGCGAACGCTACTGGCGGCGGCGTGATTGGACCAGCTTGCGCAAATGTGCGCGTTCCCTGGTGGCGATTTCCGAACAGGTCGGCATGACTGCGCTGGCGCGCGTGGCGGGCGATGTGGCGCATAACGTGGATGTCGGCGATGCCGTCGCCACCGGCGCAACACTGTCGCGCCTGATCCGCGTGGGTGAGAAATCGCTGACCGTTATTTGGGACCAGCAGGATCTTTCGGTCTGACGGGGCTTGCGGACGGATCGTGGACGGATAGGCTGGGCGCAAACCGAACCAGTTGAGATCCCCATGACTCTGTCCTTTGCCTCCGCCTCTGACCCGTCCCTGCCATTGCACGTGATCGCGCAGCCCCAGCTCGAAAGCTGGCTGGCGGATCAGTCGGGCGCTGTGAGGGCTTGGGTTGAAAACAGCGGCTTTACCGCTGGTTTGGGTCAAACCTTGTTGATTCCCAATGCAGACGGTGCGCCGTCCATGGCGCTGGCGGGCTATGGCAAGCCTGCGGGTCGCGCACGCAAACGGTTCCCGCTGGCCGCCGCTGCCGAAGCTTTGCCCAAGGGCACGTATCACATCGCTTCGGGCCTGCCAGACGACGTGGTTGAGACCGAATGTCTGGGATGGTTGCTGACAGGGTATAGTTTTGACCGCTATGCCAGCCAATCCGCTGCCAAGGCCCGCCTTATCGCCCCGGACGGCGTGGATACCACCCGGTTGGAGATTGTTGCCAAGGCCGAGGCATTGATCCGCGATCTCGTCAACACACCTGCATCAGATATGGGGCCGGATCAGTTGCAGGCCGCTTCTGAAGCGCTGGCGCAGGAATTCGGCGCATCCTGTTCAGTAATTGTGGGCGATGATCTGTTGAACCAGAATTTTCCCATGATCCACACGGTGGGTCGTGCGGCCGCGCAGGCTCCTCGTCTGATCGAGATGAACTGGGGTAACGCGGGGCCGAAACTGACTCTGGTCGGTAAGGGTGTCTGTTTCGATACCGGCGGGTTGAACCTTAAACCCGGTGCATCAATGGGATTGATGAAAAAGGACATGGGCGGGGCAGCCAATGTGCTGGGTCTGGCGCGGATGATCATGGCGCTGAACCTGCCGTTGCAACTGCGTGTCCTGATCCCAGCGGTTGAGAATTCGGTGGCCGGGAATGCATTCCGACCCGGCGATATCCTGGCTTCGCGCAAGGGCCTTTCGGTCGAGATCAATAATACCGATGCCGAAGGGCGTCTTGTTCTGGCAGACGCGCTGGCGCTGGCGGATGAGGGGCAACCAGACCTTGTGATTTCGATGGCGACATTGACCGGCGCAGCACGCGTGGCGGTAGGAACCGATCTTGCGCCGTTTTACACCAATGATGACGACGTGGCGGATGCCCTGGCCCGCGGCGCGCGTCAAGCAGCCGATCCGGTCTGGAGAATGCCCTTTCACGAGCCGTATGAAGGGATGATAGAACCTGGCATCGCCGATCTGGACAATGCGCCGGCTGGTGGGTTTGCCGGGTCAATCACCGCCGCTCTGTTCCTGCGCCGCTTTGTGGGTGACAACCGTTATATGCACTTCGATATCTTCTCGTGGCAGCGCAGCAAGGAACCGGGGCGCAGCAAAGGCGGTTTGGGACAAGGTCCACGCGCCCTGCTGGCCGCCTTGCCCGAGATGCTGAACCTATGACGCGACATAGCATCATCAAACCGGTCGTCGATTTGATGCGCGCGCCCGATGGCCCTCGGGATCGACAGCTTTTATACGGGGACACTGTCGCGGTGACCGATGCCGCAGATGGATGGAAGCAGATCAAAGCGGACAAGGATGGATACCGTGGCTGGGTCCGCTCGAACCAGCTTGGTCTGCACGTTCCTGCTACCCATTGGATCACTGCACCGGCGACGCATATCTACGCGCAGCCGGACATGAAAAGCCCGGATTCCGCGTCGCTGAGTTTCGGCAGCAAGATAACCGCCAGTTCCGAGAAAAATGGGTTTCTGGAAACTGGTCTTGGGTTTATTCCCGCTGTTCACGCCAAACCTGTCGGCGTCACCCTGACCGATCCGGTCGCCGTTGCCGAACTGTTTTTGGGCACACCGTACTTATGGGGTGGCAACAGCCGGTTTGGGTTGGATTGCTCGGGCCTGGTGCAGGCCGGAATGCTGGCCTGCGGAATGCCCTGTCCTGGCGATAGCGGGGATCAAGAGCGTGAAGTTGGCAGAACGCTGCCCGACGGTACACCGCCCCAACGTGGCGATCTTTTATTCTGGAAAGGCCATGTTGCATGGGTTTACGCTGAGGACATGCTTCTACATGCCAACGCCTTCCACATGGATGTGACGTTCGAGCCGATGACGCAGGCGATCGAGCGTATCAAGGATCAGGGTGACGGGCCAGTGACCAGCCATAAAAGGCTCTAATCAAGGTCAACCGAACGGATCAGCTTGCGTTCCAATACCCGCAGCACAGTGCGCAGATCATGGCCGCGCTTCAGGATACGGCCATCCATGCCCACCACCGAATACATCCCCTGTTTTTGCCGCAGGCGCGGGTGCTTTTCGACCCGATAGATCGGATGTTCAGCCGTGCGGCGAAAGATGGAAAACACTGCCATGTCGCGCAGGTTGGAAATGCCGTAGTCCCGCCACTCTCCGGCGGCGACCATCCGGCCATAGACGGACAGGATATGCGACATCTCGTGGCGGTTGAAGGCGACGGGCATCTGGGCCGAGTTGCCAGAGAACCGGCTAGGAGGCTGCATGTTCATGCGTTAAGCCTTGCCGGAAAACGCGTCTGAATCAAGCCCACCCAACGCAAGGTGTGGTAATTTTGAAGCGACCTAGCGTCTGCGCCCCACTTGCCGGCAGATCAGAATAACCGGCAACAGCCCCACAGCCAGAATAACCAGCGACGGCACCGCAGCCCCCTCAAGCCGTTCGTCCGAGGCCAGCCGATAGGCTTGCACCGCCAGTGTGTCAAAGTTGAACGGGCGCATGATCAGGGTCGCTGGCAGCTCTTTCATCACGTCCACAAACACGATCAGCAGCGCGGTCAGCAGCGATGGTGTCAGAATCGGCAGGTGCACGCGGCGCAGCGTGCCCAGCGGGCTTTGTCCCAAGGACCGAGAGGCCGCGTCCATATTGGCGTGTACCGTGCTTTGACCGCCCTCATAAGCGCTGAGCGCAGCGGCCAGGAACCGGACCATATAGGCCGCAACCAGCAGCCAGATCGAGCCGGTTACAAGCAACCCGGTCGAGATATCGAAGGTCTGCCGCATCCACGCGTCCAGAGCATTGTCGAAACTTGCAAAGGGCACGATCAAGCCGACGGCGATAACTCCGCCCGGCACCGCATAGCCCAGCCGCGCCATATAGCCAGCGCCCGAGGATACCCGACCAGGGCGCAGACGCTGAAAGAACCCGACACAGATCGCAGCAAACACTGTAATCACCGCGGCCGTCCCCGCCAAAGTCAGCGAGTTCTGGATGAAGCCGATATAGCGCCGCGACAGCAGGTTCTGCTCTGATTCCATCCCCATCTGAACCAGAATGAATACCGGCAGCAAAAAGCCCAACAGTACCGGAATGGCACATAGCGTAAACGCTGCCGCCGCCTGCCATCCTTTCAGTTGGGCCGAGGGCAGAGATGCGTGGCTTTTGCCCGCCTGGTAATATTTCGCTTTGCCGCGTTGCATCCGTTCAGCCACGGCCATCAGCAGTGCAAAACCCAGAAGGCACAACGCGAGTTGCGCGGCGGCAGCACGATCTCCGATGGAAAACCAGCTGGTGTAGATCCCGGTGGCAAAGGTTTGCACGCCGAAATAGGCGACGGTGCCGAAATCGGCGATGGTCTCCATGATGGCCAGCAACACACCCCCGGCAATCGCCGGGCGCGCCATTGGCAACGAAACGTGCCAGAAGGCCAGCCACGGGCTTTTGCCCAGCGCACGTGCAGCCAGAAAGGCACTGGCGCTTTGCTGCAGAAATGCCGCGCGGGCCAGCAGATAGACATAAGGATAAAGCACGAGGATCAGCATTGCCGCTGCACCCTCGGTCGAGCGGATCTCGGGGAACCAGTAATCACGCGGACCCCAGCCGGTTATGTCGCGCAGGGTGGTCTGAACGATACCTGGGTGGTCCAGAATGAACGTATAGGCATAGGCCAGAACATAGGCCGGAAAAGCCAGCGGCAGCACCAGCGCGATCTCCAGGAACCGAACACCAGGAAAACGGGTCATCGTCACCAGCCACGCCGCACCGACACCAATGGAAAACGTCCCCATCGCCACCAAAACAACCAGCACCGCAGTGGTCAGCGCATAGCCCGGCAAGACCGTTTCCATTAGGTGAGAGATCGTGTCCGTCCCGCCCGTCACCGCCGCCAGAACGACGGCCAGCATAGGCAGCAGACAGGCCGCCGCCACCAGACAGGCCACTGTCGCCACCAACCGGGTGCCCAACGCGCCGCGGTTGCGCGTTCCGTGTTCTGAGAATTCGACGTCGGCCATGATCCCGGCTTGTTACTGGCTAAGGCGCAAGTTTCGTCTTTAATCGACCAAAACGGTCGGAAACACCAGTGGGCAGGGGTACAAATCTGCGGCACATACTGCCGCAGACCTGCTTGGCGTCATTCGTAAACGCGCTGATCCTCGATCACCAACCCATCCTTGGGCAGTGATCCCGGTGCGACGACCTCGATCGCGCCTTTCAGTTTCAGCAGCTCGACAACCGATTTGGCATAGGCCATGTCATCGCCACCGGGGCTTTCGATCTGAACGGTCATCATGTCCATCTCACCCTGGCGGGCGGCAATGACGCGAGCTTTGACGATCTCGGCATGTTTATCGACCAGCGCGGCCACCTGTTCGGGGCGCACAAACATACCCTTGATCTTGGTGGTCTGATCGGCGCGGCCCATCCAGCCCTTGATCCGTGCATTGGTGCGCCCGCAAGATGACTGGCCGGGCATGATCGCCGATAGATCGCCTGTCGCGAAACGGATCAGCGGATAGTCGGGGTTCAATGAGGTCACAACGACCTCACCCACTTCACCCTCTGCCACCGGGGTACCGGTGCCGGGGGTCACGATCTCGACAATGACATGTTCGTCGATGATCATCCCCTCCATTGCGGGGCTTTCGTAGGCGATGTTACCCAGATCCGCGGTCGCATAGCATTGCAGGCACGAGATTCCACGATCCGCGTATTCCTGCCGCAGTGACGGGAACAAGGCCCCGCCCCCTACAACGGCGGTGGTGAAATGAAGCTGGACGCCCATCTCATCCGCCTTGTCCAGTATGACCTTCAGGTAATCCGGCGTCCCGGCATAGGCAGTGCAGCCCACATCGCGGGCAGCAGTCACTTGCAATTCGGTCTGGCCGGTGCCTGCGGGCAGAACAGCTGCCCCGACCGCGCGCGCGCCGCTTTCAAAGATCATACCCGCGGGCGTCAGGTGATAGCCAAAGCAATTCTGAACGATATCGCCCGGCCCCACACCAGCAGCGTGCAGGAATCGGCCCATGCGCCACCAGTCGGGATCGGTGCTGCCCGGTTCGTAGATCGGGCCCGGAGATTGAAACACATGGTGGAAATGCCGTGCGGGTTTGACGGTGAACCCTCCAAACGGAGGACGTGCAGCCTGTGCCTGCGCCAAGTCTGATTTGCGCAGCACCGGTAGCTTGGGCAAGTCCTCAACCGATGCGACACCATCTGTCTCCACATCCGCCAGATGCGTTTGGAAACCCGGGGCAGACAGGGCCCGTGCAAGCTGCTTTTGCAGCGCCTCGGCCTGATCGGCGGCGCGTTTGTCGGCTGATCGGGTTTCGAGTGCGTCGAAATAGGTCATCGCCAGATCCTCCATCCGCTTACAGCCACCTCTTGCGGCGGCGATAGGACCGCACATCGCGGAAGCTCTTGCGGCCCTCATCAGACATACCGAGGTAGAATTCCTTCACGTCCGGGTTTTCGCGCAGCTCCGCCGCCGGACCGTCCATCACCACACGACCCGATTCCAAGATGTAGCCGTAATGCGCAAACCGCAGCGCCACGTTGGTGTTCTGTTCGGCCAACAGGAAGGACACACCCTCTTTCTCGTTCAGGTCCTTCACGATGCCGAAAATCTCTTCGACCAACTGCGGGGCCAGACCCATCGAGGGTTCGTCCAGCAGGATCGTCTCGGGTCGTGACATCAATGCGCGCCCCATGGCGACCATCTGTTGCTCACCGCCCGAGGTATATCCGGCTTGGGATTTGCGGCGTTCGGCCAGCCGCGGGAAATAGGAATAGACAAGCTCAAGGTCTTTCTGAATCGCAGCCGCACCGTCCTTGCGGGTATAGGCACCGGTCAGCAGGTTTTCCTCGACCGTCAGGTGTTCGAAACAATGGCGGCCTTCCATAACCTGGATGACGCCCTTTTCAACCAAATCCGCCGGATCGCTTTCATGCACGCTGGTCCCGCGATACTTGATCGTCCCTTTCGTGACCTCGCCCCGTTCCGAATGCAGCAGGTTCGACACCGCCTTGAGCGTTGTTGTTTTGCCCGCCCCATTGCCACCCAGCAAAGCGGTTATCCCGCCCTTGGGCACGGTCAGGCTGACGCCTTTCAAAACGAGGATCACGTGGTTGTAGATCACCTCGATATTGTTGACCTCAAGCAGGGTTTCAGCCTGCACTTCGGTGTTTTGAGCCGCATCCAGCATCAGTGCGTGTCCTCAGGCTTGTGTTAGGGTCGGGGCGGCGTCAATGCGCCACCCCGTTTTTCAGAAGATCGGATCAGCAACGTCCGTCGATTTTGTTCTCGGTCGCATAAGCGCTCGAGTCTTCGTTGATCAGCGGGCCGATCACGTCGCCATCGGTGGCCTTGAACTCTGAAATCAAGCTCCAGGTCTTGCTGGCCGCGTCCCATTGGGTCACGCCAACCAAAGCGTCCCCGCCGTGGTTTTCGCACGAGACCGAGAAGGCTGGACCAAAGTTGGGCAGACCCAGTTCGGTCATCTTGGCTTCGGTGATTTCCAGCGCTTCCATACCATCGCGCATCATCGCAGGGGTGATGTCGTCGGTGCCGTGGATTTCCTGCGCTTTCTTGGCAGCTTCGGCGGCCAACATAGCGGCATAGAGACCGCGGTTATACAGAACCGTACCTACCTGATCGCCCGCACCGGCAGCCTTACCGGCGTCGACCACATATTTCTGCAGGTCGTCAAAGACCGGGAAATCGGTGCCCACGTTGTGGAAGGTCAGTGCCTTGTAGCCGTTGGCGGCTTCACCCGCAGGCAGCACGTCATTCTCGGAACCCGACCACCAGATACCGATGAAGTTTTCCATCGGGTAGCGGATGTTGGCAGCTTCCTGAACAGCGACCTGGTTCATCACACCCCAGCCCCACATCAGGACGAAGTCGGGACGATCGCGGCGAATTTGCAGCCATTGGGATTTCTGCTCCTGACCTGGGTGATCAACGGGCAGCGCAACGAGCTCAAAGCCATGCTTTGCCGACAGCTCTTCGAGTGTGCGGATCGGCTCCTTGCCGTAGGCCGAGTTGTGATAGACCAGCGCGATTTTCTTACCGCTGAGGTCGCCGTTGTTCGACTCCAACAGATAGTTGATCGCACCCGAGGCCCCATCCCAGTAGTTCGCAGGATAGTTGAAGGTATGGCTGAACACGTCACCGTTCTTGGCCGAGGTACGCCCGTAACCCATCGTGTGCATCGGAATGCCATCTGCGGTGGTCTTGGGGATCAGCTGATAGGTAATGCCTGTCGAAAGCGGCTGATACACCAACGAGCCTTCGCCCTTGGTCGATTCATAGCATTCCACACCTTTTTCAGTGTTATAGCCGGTTTCGCATTCGATCACCCTGGTCGGAACTCCTCCGATCCCGCCATCGCGTTCATTCAGCAGTGTGAAATAGTCGGCATAGCCATCCGCAAACGGGATACCGCCCGCCGCATATGGCCCCGTACGATAACTAAGCGACGGAAAGACGAGGTCGGCCATAACCGGACCTGCCGCCATTACAGCGCCCAGCGCCATGGTTGCCAGTTTCAATTTCATCGGGTGTCTCCTCCCTTGGTTTGTCCGATGGTGAGCTCGGGCGTGTACCACCCGTTATGTGATTGGGCCGACCCGCTAGTGCGGGAATGGCCAGAGTCTCAGTTTTTCTTTCGCGACGCGCCACAGTTGCGCCAGACCATGTGGTTCAAGGATCAGGAACATGATGATCAGTCCGCCGACGATGACGAGATTCAAATGCGCCACGATATCGGTGGGCCAACCCAGCATGTCCGCACCGACGACCTTCAGCACGACTGGCAGCAGAACAAGGAACGCAGCCCCCGCGAAAGACCCGAAGATCGAGCCCAGCCCGCCGATAATGATCATGAACAGCACCAGGAACGACTTCTGGATGCCAAACACTTCGCCGACCTCGACCGCGCCCAGATAGACCGCAAAGAACAGCGCACCCGAGACGCCCACAAAGAACGAACTGACGGCAAAGGCCGTCAACTTCGCCCGCAGGGGGTTCACGCCGATGATCTCTGCAGCGATGTCCATATCGCGGATCGCCATCCATTTTCGCCCGGTCGTACCGCGCGTCAGGTTGCGGGCAATCACGGCACAGACTGTCAGGAAGATCAGGCAAAACAGGTAGGTGGCCCAGGCTGGCGCATTCGGACCTGTGATGATGATACCAAATACTTCCCGTTCAGGCGCGTTGATCTGACCCGAGGCTGAGTAGTTGTAGAACCACGGCACGCGGTTAAACAGCCAAACCAGGAAGAATTGCGCCGCCAGTGTCGCCACGGCCAGATAGAAGCCCTTGATCCTAAGGCTTGGCAAACCAAACAAAACACCCACCAGCGCGGTAATGCCACCTGCAAGGATAACATGGATAAACATGCTGACATCAGGGAAGGCCGTCATCAGCTTATAGCAAGCGTAGGCCCCCACAGCCATGAATCCGCCTGTCCCCAACGAGACCTGACCGCAATAACCCACAAGGATATTCAACCCGATCGCTGCAATCGCGTAGATCAGGAAAGGCAAAAGCAAAGCGTTCGCCCAGTAGTCGTTGATGATGAACGGGATGATCCCAAATGCCACCGCCAGCACCACATAGTACCGATACCGGTCGAACTTGATCGGGAAGGTCTGGCTGTCATCCACGTAAGAGACTTTGAAATCCCCTGCTTCACGATAGAACATGTCTTACTTTCCCCATTGTTCCTGCGCCCGGTTCCGGGCCGCAGCATCCAGTTGGTTCGATCCCTTGGCGTAGCCGCTCGCTTCGGACGCGCGCACAAGTTTCAAATAGGCCAGAACACCCATGACCAGACCGGCAAAAGCCAGAATGGCTGCGATTGTCACTTGCCCGTCCGACAGGTCGTCCGACGTCAGAGCGATATATCCAAACGCCCAGAACCCGGCCCAGGCAATGACATTGGTGATGGCGATCAGTTTGGTCATGCCCTACACCCTCTCGATGATCTTTTCGCCGAACAGACCCTGCGGCCGGAAAACCAGGAAGATCAGCGCCAGTACATAGGCAAACCAGTTCTCAGTCGCCCCGCCCACCATCGGACCGATGGCAAACTCAAACAGTTTTTCGCCCACACCAATGATCAGGCCGCCAACGATGGCGCCGGGGATCGAGGTGAAGCCGCCCAACATCAGAACCGGCAGCGCCTTGAGCGCGATCAGGCTCAGCGAGAATTGAACGCCCGATTTCGTGCCCCACATAATGCCCGCGACAAGGGCCACAAAACCGGCCACTGACCAGACCATCACCCAGATGAAGTTCAACGAGATCCCGACCGACAGCGCAGCCTGATGATCATCGGCCACCGCGCGCATCGCACGCCCTTGTTTGGTGTACTGGCTGAACGCCACCAGCGCCGCCACCAGCAATGCCGCGATCACTGTTGCAACAATGTCCAGATTGTCGATGAAGAAGCCGTAGCCAAAGATGTTGAACGTGCTCTCATCGATCCAAAGGTTGATGCCCTGCGGAAGGCCCACGTCCAGCGTCTTGATTTCGGACCCCCACATCAGGTCTGCAACACCCTCAAGCAGATAGGCCAGACCAATCGTTGCCATGAACAGAATGATCGGCTCCTGCCCCACCAGATGGCGCATCACAAAGCGCTGCACCGCCCAAGCCAGCAGAACCATCACCGCCATGGTCAGAATAATCGCCAGCAGCGCAGGCACGTTCCAGCCAAAATAGTGGATATGCGTCCCGAACGTGGCATTGATCAGATGCGCAAACGGCACCTGCCCTTTCATAATCCCGACCAAAGTCATCGCCGCAAACAGCGCCATAACCCCTTGGGCATAGTTAAAAATCCCCGAGGCCTTGTAGATCAGCACAAAACCCAGCGCGACCAAAGCATAAAGTACCCCAGCCATCAGGCCATTCAGGATGACCTCCATCGCGAATACCAACTGATCAGGCATGTCCGCCCCCTCTCATGTCTGTCAGATGTTTAGTCATGGCTCACCCCCAGATAAGCGTCGATGACTTCCTGATTGTTGCGCACCTCATCGGGTGTGCCGTCACCGATCTTGCGGCCATAGTCCATCACCACCACGCGGTCGCTCAGGTCCATCACAACGCCCATGTCGTGTTCGATCAGCGCGATGGTGGTGCCAAACTCGTCATTCACGTCCAGGATAAAGCGGCTCATGTCCTCTTTTTCCTCGACATTCATGCCCGCCATCGGCTCATCCAGCAGCAGCAGCTTTGGCTCCGCCGCCAAGGCTCGCGCCAGTTCGACCCGTTTCTTCAGCCCGTAGGGCAGGCGAGACACAGGTGTTTTGCGGATGTGCTGGATTTCCAAGAAATCGATGATCTTTTCGACCGCCTCGCGGTTTTCCGTCTCTTCCGCCTCGGCTTTACCCTTCCACAAGGCCTGTTGGATAATATTCGTCTTCATGAAGCCCAAACGCCCTGTCATGACGTTATCCAAAACGCTCATCCCCTCGAACAGAGCGATATTCTGGAACGTCCGTGCAATCCCCTGCTGCGCCACCTCAAAGGGTCGCATCTGCGGGCGTTTTGATCCGTGAAACCAAACCTCACCTTCCTGCGGCACATAGAACCCGGAAATCACGTTCAGCATCGAGGACTTACCCGCACCGTTCGGTCCGATGATGGCCCGGATCTCACCCTCGCGAATGTCGAACGAGATATCCTTGATTGCAACCACACCGCCAAAACGCAGGGTGATGTTCTTCATCTCCATCACCACACCACCGATCTTGCGGCCGTCTTCGGTGACATATCCTTCGGAACTATCCAGCATCAGATCCTCCCTGAGCTGCGAAAAAACGGGACGGCGGGCGGGGCGATGACCGCAAGGTCGAGCGGCGCTCGAACGGCCCTCATTCCGCCGCAACCTTGTGCGAGGCCGCAGCAACAACCGGCGCGTCGACGATTTCCAGCGTGGCCGAGATCGACCCCTTCCGCCCGTCCTCATAGGTCACTTCAGTCGTAGTCGAAACGCTAGATGAACCGTCATAAAGCGCATCAATGATGTCGTGAAATTTCTCTTCCACAAAACCGCGCCGCACTTTACGAGTCCGGGTCATCTCACCATCATCCGCATCCAGTTCCTTGTGCAGAACCACAAAGCGATGCACCTGGCAGCCCGACAGCATCTCATCTGCCGCAACCGACTTGTTGACCTCTTCCACATGCGACTTGATCGTCTCTAACACGCGGGGATGACTGGTCAGTTCCTGATAGGACCCATAAGCCACATTGTTGCGCTCAGCCCAGTTTCCAACCGCCGTCAGGTCAATATTGATAAAGGCCACGCAACGATCCTTGCCATTACCAAACAGCACGACTTCTAGAATATCGGGATAAAACTTCAGCTTGTTCTCGACATATTTCGGAGCAAACATCGACCCGTCGGCCATTTTGCCCACGTCCTTGGCACGGTCGATGATCCGCAGATGGCCGGACCCTTCCTCGATGAACCCTGCATCACCTGTAGCCACCCAACCCTCGGCATCCTTGGTCGAGGCGGTAGAGTCCGGGTTATTGTAATACTCGACAAACACACCCGGCGAGCGATAGTGAATCTCGCCCTTGTCGTCGATCTTCAACTCGACATCCGGCGCGGGAACACCAACCGTATCCGCGCGCACCTCGCCATCGGGCTGCACAGTGATGAAAACGGTCGCCTCGGTCTGACCATATAGCTGCTTCAGATTGATACCCAGCGAGCGGTAGAAATCAAAAATCTCAGGCCCAATCGCCTCACCCGCCGTATAGCCGACGCGGAACCGGCCATAGCCCAGAGTATCTTTGAGCGGACCGTAAACAAGCATATTGCCCAGCGCGTATTTCACCTTGTCGCCAAACCCAACCGGCTTGCCATCCAGCAACAGACCGCCCACCTTCTTGGCGTGATCCATGAAGTGACGGAACATGCGCTTCTTCAGCTTGCCCGCATCCTCCATCCGGATCATCACGTTGGTCAGCTGCGTCTCAAACACGCGCGGCGGGGCAAAGAAATAGGTCGGGCCTATCTCGCGCAGGTCGGTCATCATTGTGTCGGCGCTTTCAGGGCAGTTCACGCAGAACCCGCACCAATAGGCCTGACCGATCGAGAAGATGAAATCGCCCACCCAAGCCATCGGCAGGTAGGACAGAATATCTTCGTTGCGGGTCAGATGGTCGAACTCGGCCGAGTTCTTGGCGCTTTCGATAACATTGCGGTTCGACAGAACCACACCTTTGGGCTTTCCCGTCGTGCCCGAGGTATAGAGCATCACGCAAGTATCGTCGTAGGTGATCGCCGCGATACGTTTGTCCAGTTCTGCATCGAACCGCGCGTGACCGGCGCTGCCCTCGGCCATGATGTCGTCCAATGCGTTCATTTGGGAGTGGTCGTATTTCCGCATCCCCCGCTTGTCGGTGTAGAGGATATGCTTGACCTGATGCAGCCCCTGCTGAATCTCGATGACCTTGTCGACCTGCTCCTGATCGCCACAGACGACGAACTTCGCACCGCAGTGTTCCAGAACATAGGCCATCTCTTCCGCGACCGAGTCCTGATACAGCGGCACCGGCACCGCCCCCACCATCTGCGCGGCGACCATCGACCAGTAATGCGCCGGGCGGTTGCGGCCTATGACGGCGATATGGTCGCCCTTCTCAACGCCGATCTCCAGAAATCCCAACGCCAGCTTGCGCACCTCGGCGGCGGTTTCAGCCCAGGACCAGCATTGCCAGATCCCGAATTCCTTTTCCCGGTAGGCCGGGGCATCCCCGAACTGCGTCGCATTGCGATGTAACAGCGCCGGAAGAGATACCATCCCCCCCGCGCCCGACTGCATCTGAGCCAATCTTTTTCTCCTCCCCATCCGACCCCTCCCCGGGCCGGAACTGGCGGGTCCGGGTTGGTGCCCGAACGCCAATGCCCCGATTAAGAGACACGAGAACGATCAGCGTCAAGTTTTGCCTGATGTTTTCTCAATTCTTACGAATTGTAACAGAGGTGGAAGGGTGATGGATTGGATGGATCGCCGGAGCACATCAGTCACAATGTCGTCACCACGCCACGATATTTCTGCGCATTTTGATAATGAGCTATTTCAGCGTACCCTGTTTCTTACTGCTTCAGTTGATGGCCAACACGGTTGGCCACAGTTTCGTAGGGGGGAAACACATGTCTATCCAAAAAGCCGCAAGAGAATTCTTTGAGGCCTGCGATACAGGCAAAGGCTGGGACGCCTGCAAAAACTATTGCCATGAGGGCGCGACGTTTTCAGCACAAGCCGACGCATTGGCCGACGTCACTTCCCTGGAAGGTTACGCAGACTGGATGAAAAACCTGCTGACTCCGATCCCGGATGGTCATTATGAGCTCAAATCATTTTCTGTTGATGAAGAGCGTGGAATTGCAAGCATATTTGCCGTGTTCCATGGAACTCATTCCGTGGATGGCCCAGTGCCTGCTACGGGAAAAACTCTGGCCGCGGAATACGTCTATGCCATTGAGTTTGACGGTGACAAAATCAAACACATGACCAAGATATGGAATGATGCGCATTCCTTGAAACAGCTCGGCTGGGCCTAATACTTTCGGAACAGGGGCACAGGTCACAGATCACGCAATTCCGGCCACCGCGTGCTCTCTTTTGGCCACAGGGGGCATGCGCCCTGCCGCGACACTACAACCAATCCCGCAGAATCGGGATCAACGGCACATCCGCTGCGGGCATAGGATAGTTCCGCAGATCATTAGCGCGGACCCATTTCAGCGCCTGACCTTCTTTTGATTGTGGTATCCCCTCCCATTTCCGGCAAGCGAACAGCGGCATCAACAGGTGGAAATCGTCATAGCTGTGGCTGGCAAAGGTCAGCGGTGCGAGGCAGGAGGCCCAGGTGTTGATGCCCAGTTCTTCCTCCAGCTCGCGGATCAGGGCGACCTCGGGGGTTTCGCCGGGTTCGACCTTGCCGCCGGGGAATTCCCACAGACCGGCCATGGACTTCCCCTCCGGGCGCTGCGCCAGCAACACCCGGCCTTCGACGTCGATCAGGGCGACAGCAGACACTAATACAGTCTTCACGAGCGATAATCCGCGTTGATTTCGATATAGCCGTGGGTCAGGTCGCAGGTCCAAACGGTCGATGCGCCCTCACCCAGTCCCAGATCAACCGCGATCACCAGATCCTGACCTTTCATATAGGCGGCCGCGTCTTCCTCCCGGTAATCGGGGCTGACCCAGCCTTTCTCGGCCACCAGAATATCGCCGAAAGAAATACTCAGCAGGTCGCGATCCGCAGCCGCTCCGGATTTGCCAATGGCCATGACCACACGACCCCAGTTCGGGTCTTCGCCCGCAATCGCCGTTTTCACCAGTGGTGAGTTTGCAATCGCCAGCCCATGCACCTTGGCGTCCGCGTCCGAGGCCGCGCCTGTCACACGAATTTCTACGAATTTCGTGGCCCCTTCACCGTCGCGCACCACCTGCTGCGCAAGGTCCAGCATCACCGTTTCAAGCGCCTGCGCAAATGCGGCGTTGCCGGTGGCATCCACGCCCGAGGCCCCGGTGGCGCACAGCAGCAAACCATCCGAGGTCGAGGTATCGCTGTCCACCGTGATGCAGTTAAACGTACGATCCGTCTGCGCGCCCAGCATGGACTGCAGCGCCGATTGTTCGACCTGCGCATCGGTGAAGATATAAACCAGCATCGTCGCCATATCCGGCGCGATCATACCGGAACCCTTGGCAATCCCCGCAATTGAGACCGTTTTACCATCAATCTCGACCTGCGCCGACGCCCCTTTGGGGAAGGTATCGGTGGTCATGATCGCCCGCGCTGCGTCCTCGATCGCGTGACGGCTGAGACCGGCCTTAAGCGTCTCAAGCTGCGATACGATACGATCATGGGGCAGCGGTTCGCCGATCACGCCGGTGGACGATGTAAAGACCCGCTCGACCGTGACGCCGGTGGCTTTGGACACGGCCTGCGTCACTTCGGCCACCGAGGTCTGACCGTAATGCCCGGTGAACGCATTGGCATTGCCCGAGTTCACAAGAATGGCCGCCGGGCCATCGCTGGCCCCACCGATCTTGTCCTGACAATCCAGCACTGGAGCGGCGCGGGTAGCGGATCGCGTAAACACACCCGCTACCGAGGTGCCGGGGTCCAGCACCGCCAGCATCACATCGGTGCGGCCCTGGTAGCGCACGCCAGCCTCAACGGTGGCAAAGCGCACGCCGTCAATCGCGGGCAGGTCGGGAAATGCCGCCGGAGCCAGCGGGGACACTTTGGTAATCGTGGCCACCGGGTTTACTCCTGAATCAGGTCCAGCTGTCGAACGATACCCGGGGTCACGCCCTCGATTTCCGGGCGGTCGATCTGAGCGCTTTGCGTCAGCTCATCAATGCGGGCCTGAATCGCTTCGTTCTGCAAGGTCTGAGACAGTTCGTCCCGCACAGCGGCCAACTCAGGTGCCTCGGTTTTGCGTTTGTCGTTCAGGATGATCACGTGCCAACCGAACTGAGTCTGCACCGGATCAGAAACTTGTTCTTTGTCCAATCCTACGACGGCTGTCTCGAATTCCGGAACCATCCGCCCTTTTCCGAACCAACCCAGCTCGCCCCCATTCGGGCCAGAGGGACCGGTCGATTTTTCTTTGGCGATTTCCGCGAAATCCGCACCGTCATCCAGTTGCGACTTGATCTCGTTGGCTTCTTCTTCGGTTTCGACAAGTATATGGCTGGCGTTGAACTCATCTTCACCTTCGAACTCGGCGAACCGCGCGTCGTAGGCGGACTGAATCGCCTCGTCGGTGACCAGATCGCCGATCAAAGCGTTCACAGTCTGAACGGCCAGCAACGAGCGGGTTTCATTCGCCAGCGCCAATGCGTTCAGCTTGGTCAGCTCGTCCTGTTGCTGACCCAATAGCTGCTGCTGGATCAACTGTTCGATGATGAAGTCATACAAGACGTCGTCTTCAATCTGCTGATAATTCGCCGGAAGGGTCGCAACAGTGGCGATAACGTGACCCAAAGTGATCTCATCTCCGTTCACGCGAGCGACCACGGTGCTGGCGTCAGGCTTGGTTTCGGCGGCCAGCGGCAGGGCCAGCACGGCAGTCAGAGCCAGCGATGGCAGAAAAGTGAGGCCTTTGGGCATGGAATCATCCTATTTCTTTGCCACGACGGGGCGCAGCGTTGACACTGTGGAACCTGCCGCTTACATCGCTTTGAAGCCTTGGACAGGGCCGCCTTTCACCCCCCGTATCTATGGGTTGCGCGCAAGGTGGGCAAGCCTGTCGCAACCAAGACAAGAACAGATCCGCTGGAGTGAACATGCTGGGACTCGGAACGCTCGCCAAAAAGGTGTTCGGAACACCGAACGACCGCAAGATCAAGGCGACCCGCCCCCTGATCGAAAAGATCAACGCACTGGAGCCCGAGTTCGAAAAGCTCACCGATGAAGGTCTGATCGAAAAGACCGCCGAACTGCGCAAACGCGCGCTGGACGGTGAAAGCCTGGACGATTTGCTGCCCGAGGCCTTTGCCAATGTGCGCGAGGGCGCGAAGCGCGCGCTGGGTCTGCGGGCGTTTGACGTGCAGTTGATGGGCGGCACCTTCCTGCATCAAGGCAATATCTCGGAAATGAAGACGGGTGAGGGCAAAACCCTGGTCGCCACTTTCCCAGCCTATCTGAACGCACTGACCGGCAAGGGCGTGCATGTGGTCACGGTGAACGAATACCTGGCCAAGCGCGACTCGGAATGGATGGGCAAGGTGTTCGCCGCGGTTGGCATGACAACCGGCGTGATCTGGTCGGGGCAACCTGACGCCGATAAAAAAGCCGCTTATGGGTGCGATATCACCTATGCCACCAACAATGAGTTGGGCTTTGACTATCTGCGCGACAACATGAAATCGGACCTTGCCGAGATCTACCAGAAATACCACAACTTCGCGATTGTGGACGAAGTCGACTCGATCCTGATCGACGAAGCGCGGACACCGCTGATTATCTCAGGGCCGTCGCAGGACCGATCTGATCTGTATACCGCGATTGACGCGCTGATCCCTTCGCTGGCCGATGATCATTTCACGCTGGACGAAAAATCGCGAAACGTGACCTTCACCGATGAGGGCAATGAGTTTCTGGAACAGCAACTGATCGCCAACGGGCTGATCCCCGAAGGCCATTCGCTTTATGATCCCGAAAGCACGACCGTGGTGCACCATGTGAACCAGGGACTGCGCGCGCATAAGCTGTTTCAGCGCGACAAGGATTATATTGTTCGTGACAATAACGTGGTCCTGATCGACGAGTTTACCGGCCGTATGATGGCGGGCCGCCGCCTGTCCGAGGGTTTGCATCAGGCCATCGAAGCCAAGGAAGGCGTTCCGATCCAGCCCGAGAACGTGACGCTGGCCAGCGTGACCTTCCAGAACTATTTCCGCCTGTATGACAAGCTTGGCGGCATGACCGGCACCGCCCTGACCGAGGCCGAAGAATTCCAAGAAATCTATGGTCTGGGCGTGGTCGAAGTGCCGACCAACAAGCCGATTGCCCGCGTGGATGAAGATGATCAGGTCTATCGCACCGCGATGGAAAAATACGGCGCCATGATCGAGCAGACGAAAGAGGCGCAGGAGAAGGGGCAACCAGTTCTTCTGGGCACTACCTCGATCGAGAAATCCGAACTTCTCAGCCAGATGCTGCAGAAAGAAGGCATCGAACATAACGTTCTGAACGCCCGCCAGCATGAACAAGAGGCGCAGATCGTCGCCGATGCGGGCCGTCTGGGTGCAGTGACCATCGCCACCAACATGGCCGGTCGCGGAACCGACATCCAGTTGGGCGGGAATGTCGAGATGAAGGTTTTGCAGGCCCTGGCCGAAAACCCCGAGGCCGACCCGGCCGAACTGCGTGCAGCCGAAGAGGCGCGCCACGCTGAGGAAAAAGAAAAGGTACTGGCCGCCGGTGGCCTTTACGTGATGGCGTCCGAACGCCACGAAAGCCGCCGCATCGACAACCAGCTGCGCGGCCGGTCGGGCCGTCAGGGCGATCCGGGCCGTACCGTGTTCTACCTAAGCCTCGAAGACGACCTGATGCGCATCTTTGGCTCGGAACGGCTGGACAAGGTGTTGACCACTCTGGGCATGAAAGAGGGTGAGGCCATCGTCCACCCCTGGGTCAACAAATCGCTGGAGCGCGCGCAATCCAAGGTCGAAGGTCGCAACTTTGACATGCGCAAGAACGTCCTGAAGTTTGACGACGTGATGAACGACCAACGGAAAGTGGTGTTCAGCCAACGACGCGAGATCATGTCTGCGGATGACCTCTCCGAGATCGTCTCGGACATGCGCGAACAGGTAATCGACGACCTGATCGACGAATACATGCCGCCCAAAACCTATGCCGATCAGTGGGACACCGACGGTCTGCATGAGGCGATCAAGGACAAGCTGACCATCGACGCGCCGGTTCAGGACTGGGCCGCCGAGGAAGGCGTGGACGACGAACAGGTGCGCGAGCGTCTGGTCAATGCCGCCGATGAGATGATGGCGCAAAAGGCCGCCGCCTTTGGCCCCGAAAACATGCGCAACATCGAAAAGCAGGTTCTGCTGAACACCATCGACGGCAAATGGCGCGAGCACCTGCTGACACTGGAACATCTGCGCTCGGTCGTTGGGTTCCGAGGCTATGCCCAGCGTGATCCGCTGAACGAATACAAGAACGAGAGCTTCCAGCTGTTCGAAAGCATGTTGGACAGTCTTCGCGAAACCGTGACGCAACAATTGTCACGCGTGCGCCCGCTGACCGAAGAAGAGCAGCGCGAGATGCTGGCTCAGATGCAGGCGCAACAGGCGCAGGCTCAGCAAGCTGTCGACCAAGCAACCGAACAGGCCGAAGCAGTGGCCGAGGCCGAAGCCTCAGGCGATCCGCTCCCCGGGTTTGATGAAAACGATCCCAACACATGGGGTAACCCATCGCGCAATGACCGCTGCCCCTGCGGATCGGGCAAAAAGTTCAAACACTGCCACGGCAGACTGACCTGATTTAACCGGGTTCAGTCACAATGAGTCCGCGCCACGGCCACATATTGGCCGTGTTTCGGCTTAAACATCCGACTCGCTCCTTCAACTGGGGAGGGTGTTTTGTTTGTAATCAAGAACTACGTGACCACCGGGGGAACAGTCGCATGCGCCCTCGCCATTGGTTACTTAATGCAGAATGGAACACCTGCGCAGCCGCAAGGCACGCAGGTCGCAGCAAACTCGGCCTCGTATCAGAGTGTCGGGATAACCTGGCTTGAGCATATCGTTCTGACCTCCTCGGCTCCTTCCGGTAATGGCGCCAGCGAACCGCACTCTCAACGACACGTGGTCACGACCGCGCAATCGATCGCGGACAACAGCGATTGTGCCATCAGCGCACGCGCAGTTGCCGTTCCCGGTGCCGCCGCACATCTAAGCGTCATTGCCCCCTGCCACAGCAATTCGCGCATCGATGTCCACCACAGGGGTCTGACTGTCACCCAGAAGACTGATAAGAACGGCAAGGCAGACCTAACTGTTCCAGCCTTGTCGGAATACGCGATCTTTCTGATCTCGACAGAGGATCAACAAGGAACGGTTGCCACGACTCATATTCCAGAAATCGCGCATTACAACCGGGTCGCCCTACAATGGACCGGGCAGACCGATCTTCAGATTCATGCTCTGGAATTCGGTGCCAGCTATGGCGGCAAGGGGCATGTCTCAGCCGATCCTGAAACCCAGGGAATCGGCAAAGTCGTACATCTGGGACACACCGGGATAGGCGATGCCAAAAACATTCAGGTGTATTCCTACCCGGCTGGCCAGTCCGCCCAATCCGGTTCGATTGCCCTGTCCGTCGAGGCCGAAGTGACCGCCGAGAATTGCGGTCAGGAACTGGCCCTGCAATCGCTGGAGTTACGCGGCGACCGTCGTCTGCGGTCACGCGATTTGTCGCTGACTCTGCCTGATTGCGGCCAGTCTGGCGAGTTTCTGGTGTTGAATAATCTGCTCGAAGACCTGACAATCGCGGCCAAATAAAACGCAGGCAGGCTCGGGCTTTTGATGACTTTCTATCGTGTGGCGGTGGCCGCACTGTTTTCGGCGATATATACCCTGAATGCATCGGCGCAGGATATCTCTCTTACCTCACATGACGGCAAGGTCGAGGTCGTGGGTAACCTGTTGGGATTTGACGGTGAATTCTATCGCGTGGATACGCAGTTCGGAGAGCTGACCGTAGACGGCTCAGGCGTCACATGTGCCGGGCCTGCCTGCCCCAGCCTCACGGATTTCGTCGCCGAGCTGCGCTTTTCCGGTGCATCGGTCATGGCGGAAAAAATCTTGCCCGAATTGATCATCGGCTTTGCCCGACAAGAAGGGTTGTCGGCGGCGCCTATTCGGGAATCCTCAGGCCGATTTTACTATGAGTTGAAAACAACTGATCGTGAGGCACCGCTTGGTCGGTTTTACTTTGACCCTGGTACTACAGCCCGCGGGTTTTCGGATTTCATTGAAAATGAAACCGACATCGTGATGGCCCTGCGTGAGATCACTTCCCAGGAACAAGAGGCCGTGCAGGACGCCGGACTGGGGGACCTTCAGCATAGTCGGCGTGCGCGGGTCATTGCATTAGACGCACTGGTGCCGATCGTGGCCACCGACAATCCTGTGGGACAGATATCCTTGGGGCAGCTGGTTCAGGTTCTGTCCGGCCAGATCGACAACTGGGTCGCACTCGGTGGTCCCGATGCGCCAATTTCCGTTCATATGCCCGAGGTTGGCTCAGGTTTGACTCAAGGTGTTGAAAAACAGCTTTTGCAACCCGCAGACGTTACGCTTGCCGACACGGTTATCCGACACAAACGCAGCACTGCAATGGCGCGGGCTGTTGCCAAAGATCCGTTTGCAATCGGGATCGCCAGCCAGGCCGAGGCCGGTGCGGCCCGCGCGTTGGCCCTGACCGGTGGCTGTGGTCATCCGCTGGCAGCCACGCGCCAATCTATCAAAACCGAGGATTACCCTCTGACCGCGCCGATGTTTCTGTATCTGCCCAATCGTCGGTTGCCGCGAGTTGGACGACAGTTTCTGGCCTATATCCAAGGCGCCGAAGCTCAGGATGTGATCCGGAATGCCGGTTTCGTAGATCAATCGCCCGAGTTGCTGCCTCTTAGCGCGCAGGGTGATCGGTTGGCAAACGCCGTGGCATCTGGCGCCTCAGAAGTCGGTCTGGACGAATTGCAACGGATGGTCGAAACATTACGGCCGCGATCCCGTTTGTCCTTGTCGTTTCGGTTCGAGGCAGGCTCCTCCCGACCGGACGCGCAATCCAGATCGAACCTGCTCCATCTGGCCCAGCTTTTGGAATCCGGCAAGTTTGATGGACGAACACTGACCTTTGTCGGATTCAGTGACGGAGACGGCGCCGCCACCGCAAACGCCCGGATTGCCGAACTGAGGGCGAAAACCGTCCGAAACGCGGTGCTCGATGCGGTTGAAACCAAAATCGCAGACAGCGTGACGCTTGAAGTTGATGGCTTTGGCGAGGCGATGCCCATGGCCTGTGACGACACTGAATGGGGTCGCAAAATCAATCGCCGGGTCGAAGTGTGGGTCGAGTAACCTTTACAAGTAACCTTCCGAACGAAAACTCAGTTCGTTTGATTTTTCGATGATCAGATGGTCATGCAGAGTCAGGCCAAGCGCCAGACATACATCCTGAATCCGGTTGGTCATGTCGATATCCGACTGCGAGGGCGTCGGATCGCCCGACGGATGGTTATGCACCAGAATGAGCGCCGAGGCGTTCAGTTCCAACGCCCGTTTCGCTACCTCGCGCGGATAAACAGGCACATGATCAACTGTGCCCTTGGCTTGTTCCTCATCCGCAATCAGGACGTTTTTACGATCCAGATAGAACACCCGGAACTGCTCGGTCTCACGGTGGGCCATTGTGGTGTGACAATAGTCCAGCAACGCATCCCAGCCCGAGATCACGTGCCGTTGCATCACCCGCGCGCGGGCCATGCGATGGGCGCAAGCCTCAAGGATTTTCAGATCAGTGATGACTGTATCACCTACACCCTTGATCTGACGCAGCCGTTCTTCGGGCGCGGTCAGCACGCGGTTGAAATCCCCAAACGTATCCATCAGCGCCCGCGCCAGAGGTTTCACGTCCTGCCTGGGGATGGACCGGAACAGCACCAGCTCCAACAACTCATAATCCGGCATTGCGTCGGACCCACCCGACATGAACCTTTCGCGCAGCCGCTTGCGATGGTCTTTTATATAGGAGGGCAATCGACCACTTGGCAGCGGCTGCGCGGACGCTTCGTCCGTTTCAAACAGCATCGGGGCTTCGGCAAAGGCGTTCTTGGTCATGTACCAACCCTGACGCCGAATCGGTTTCCAAACCGTTAACGCGCTTCACCTGCCATGCGCGCCGTGGCGCGGCGGATGATCAGATGCAGCAGAATCGAAAACACGCCCAAGGTCAGCATCGCGGCAAACATCAGATCGGTCTTGGCGCGCCCATTGGCCAGCAGCATTAGATAGCCCAAGCCTTGAGACGAGCCCACCCACTCGCCAATCACGGCCCCGATGGGCGCATAAACCGCCGCCAGCCGCATCCCCGACGCCAACGAGGGCAGCGCCGCCGGAATGCGGATATGCCACAACACTGCACGCGGGCTGGCCTGCATGGTGCGTGCAAGGTCCAGATAGCCGGGGGGCGTACGCATCAGCCCGTCGAAAAAGGATGAGGTGATCGGGAAATAGATGATCAGCACCGCCATCGCGACCTTGGACCACAGCCCATAACCCAGCCACAGGGTCAGCAACGGGGCCAGAGCAAACACCGGCAGCGCCTGTGTAAAGACCAGCATCGGCTGCACCAACACACGCGCTGCCCGCGAATTGGCCAATTGAAGCGCGGTGATCACGCCGAGAGCTGTGCCGAAAGCCAATCCGATCACCACCTCAACCGCCGTGATCCATGTATGTTCGGCAATCACCCAGCGGTTCTGCCACCATGTCTCAGCCACCAGCGCAGGACCGGGCAGGATGAATTTCGGCAGACCCGTCAAGCTGACAATCGCCTGCCAAACGGCCAGCGCGAATACAGTTGCGGCAAGGGCGGACAGGATCTTCATGCCGCCTCTCTCAACAACCGCAACAACGCGCCCTGCGTCTCCAACGTTTCCAGGTCATCCACATGGCGCGGGGCCGGGGCCGAAGGCGGCTCGCAGGGCGTCAGCCCCTGCGCCGTCATCACCATGATGGATTGACCCAGCCTTGCGGCCTCGGCCGGATCATGCGTCACCAGCAACACGGTGCGCCCGGCCAGCGCCTCGGCCGCCAAATCCTGCATATCGGCGCGGGTGCGGGCGTCGAGGGCCGAGAACGGCTCATCCAACAGCACGATGGGCCGGTCCTCCATCAACGTACGCGCCAAGGCCACGCGCTGACGCTGACCGCCCGACAATTCACCGGGTTTCTTGGTCAGATGATCCTGTAATCGCATCCGCTCGATCAGACGATCCCGGCGGGCCAGGTCGGGTTTCTCGCCCCGCAGACGTGCACCCAGAGAAACATTCTGCGCCACCGTCGCCCAAGGCAGCAGCAGGTCGTCCTGCGCCATGTAAGCGACGCGGCTTGGCACTGGCTGCGTGTCGCTGGCTGTGATCTGTCCTTTGAAATCCGCGCCCGTCTCCAATCCAGCAATCAAGCGCAGAACGGTGGTTTTCCCCACACCCGATCCGCCCAGCAGACAAGTCCACTGCCCCGCCCCAAGGGTCAGGGTCAACGGCGCGAACAAGGGCGCGCCGTCGATTGTGGCCGAGCCACTGATGGTCAGATCAGGCGCTTGGGTCACGGGGTCAGGCCCATTTGCCAGAAGTTGACCTCAAGCTCGGTCGCAGTGCGGAAGGTCTGACACAGTCGATCCCAGCGTGGTGAAGCCTCAAAATCTGCCCCAATACGCCGCGTTAGAGCCTGATCCAGCAATTCTCCGACCGCTTGACATGCGCCTTGGTAGTCCTCACCGGCATAGGTGTTGATCCAATCGCGATAGGTCTCGGATGTCGCCTCGGCAGCCAGCCGCGCGCCGATCTCACCATAACCCATGACGCAGGGCGCAAGAGCCGCGAGCAGGTCGAGCAGATCACCACTGTATCCAGCCTCTAGCACGAACCGCGTATAGGCCAGATTTTCGGCTCGCTCGGGAGTCGCGAACAGCTCCTCCTGCGAAATCCCGGCCGCTTCGCAGATGCCGATATGCAGCTGCATTTCTTCGGCGACCAGAGCGTTCACCGTGCCCACAGCGGTCAACATCTCGGAATGTGTTTCCGATTTCACCACCGCCAAAGCCCAGGCACGACTGAAATGGGTCAAGAACACGTAATCCTGCCGCAGATAGTGCAGGAACGCCTCACGCGGCAGCGTGCCGTCCTTCATGCCTTCGACGAAGGCGTGGCGGGTATAATCCCGCCACGGCCCTTGTGCCGCATCACGCATCAGCGCGAATGCTCTGCCGTAGCCGCTCATTGCGCGGTCACATCAATGGTGATGTCACTGACCGGGTTGATGCTGTCGATCATGCCGCTGTCTTTCAGGAACGTCTCGAACCGTGCGTACCGACCAGCGTCAAAACCAGCGGGACGCAAGGCAAAACGGGGCAGCGTGTCGACCCATGCACGGGCGTTCAGCTCATCCTGCAGCTCGGGCGAGGTGGCGGCGAAAATCTCCCAGCTTTTTTCCGGGTTGTTGACGATATATTGCGTAGCTTTCTCGGTCGCGGCCAGAAAACGCGCGATCATGTCAGCATCCATGGTTTCGGGGTTGGCCACGTAGATAAGCTCATCATAGGGCGGTACGCCTTCTTCCTCGATGTAAAAGCAGCGGCCCGCGACACCTTCGATATCCATTTGGTTCAGTTCGAAATTGCGGAACGCACCGATCACCGCATCCACCTGCCCGGTCATCAGCGACGGCGACAGCGAGAAGTTCACGTTGATCAATTCGATATCGTCCAGCGCCACCCCATGGGCGTTCAGCATCGCGGTCAGAATGGCCTCTTCCACGCCCGCGACCGAGAAGCCTATCTTTTTACCCTTGAGGTCGGCCAAAGATTTGATCGGGCCGTCTTCCAACACCAGTAGGCAGTTCAGCGGGGTCGCAACCAGCGTGCCTACGCGTTTCAGCGGCAGACCTTCGTGGATTTGCAGGTGCAACTGCGGCTGATAGGACACCGCCAGTTCAGCCTGACCTGCTGCCACCAGACGCGGCGGAGCCGAAGGATCGGCCGGCGGGACGATTTCAACCTCAAGCCCCTGCTCGGCGAAATAGCCATTTTCCTGCGCCACGATGATCGGGCCGTGATCGGGGTTGATGAACCAGTCCAGCAGGACGGTCATCTTATCCTCGGCCCAGGCCGGCGCAGCGACCAGCAGGGCAATGGCAGTAATCAGTTTTTTCATATCTCGCGTATCCTTCTTTACGAGGTCGAGGCCGCGACGAGGACAATCTCGCCCGGCCAATCCGGTTGAATCTGTTCGGCAGCACGCCATGCGCGCAGACCAGTTGCACAGCACAAGGCCAGTCTTTTGCCTTGTTTAGGCTCTATTTCTTGCAAATTTTCAGGCGAAACGCGCTGCGCGTTCGGATGCGCTGGGACTGCTGCCTCTGCCTCATCGCGCAGCTCGACGATCTGGTCATCCGTGCTGAGTTGGCTGGCTGAGACGAACCGAAAACAGCTATTCGGCTCGAGCGCGGTGTCGAACCGGAAGGTGCTGGTGCGCAGGATACGGGCGTCATATTGCACCATCTGCCCCAAGGGCGAGGGCGTGACCCCAAGGATCAGGTTCAGCGCCATCTGCGCCTGCATCGCGCCTATTGTCCCAACGACCGGACCTAGTACACCGGCGGTTGCGCAGCTCGCTCCGCTATCGGGCGCGTCAGCGAACACCGCGCGCAGCGATGGTGCCCCTCCGCAGAACCCACCAACATAGCCCAATAACCCCAGCACCGAGGCGCTGACCAACGGTTTCCCCTGCGCCAGACACGTGTCCGACAGAATATAGCTGGCCGCATAGCTATCCGCACAATCCAGGATCACATCAGCCTGCGCGACCATATTGGGCGCGTTTTCGTTTGTTAGAGCCTGTTTCAGCGCCTCAACGTCAATCTCATCATTCAAGCTCCGGCAGTGCTCAGCCGCCACATCAGCCTTGGGTCGACCACAATCCGCCTGCGCGAACAGAGTCTGGCGATGCAGGTTGGACAGATCAACTGTATCCCCGTCCATCACCGTGATCCGCCCGACTCCAGCCCCAGCCAGCAAGGGTAGAACCGGCGCAGCTAACCCTCCGGCCCCGACGACCAACACATGCGCCGCAGACAACCGCGCCTGCCCTTCTGCCCCCACCTCAGGCAGGATGGTTTGGCGGGCATAACGGCTCATCGGGTGGCCTCGATCCATTGGCGCACGCGCGCTTCGGGGTCCGTGTTCAGGGTGATGTCTGTCACGACCGAGACGATATCCGCCCCCGCCTGCAAAACGCCCGGCGCGCGTTCGACGCTCATCCCGCCGATCCCGACCAAAGGGATATCGCCCACCCGCGACTTCCATTCGGTGACACGTGGCAGGCCCTGCTGATGCCACTTCATCTTTTTCAAAATGGTCGGATAGACCGGCCCCAGCGCCACATAATCCGGGTCCATGGCCAGAACGCGTTCCAACTCGTCGTCATCATGGGTCGATACGCCCAGCTTCAGTCCAGCCTTGCGAATGGCTTGCAGGTCGGCGTCGTCCAGATCCTCCTGCCCCAGATGAATCCAGTCACAACCCAGATCAATCGCGGCCTGCCAATAGTCGTTCACCACCAGAACCGCGCCATAGTGGCGGCACAGATCGCGCGACAGGGTAATCTGTTCACGCACCACCGCATCGGGCTGATCCTTGACGCGCAGCTGCACCAGTTTGACACCCAATGGCAGCATCCGCCGCAGCCAGTCCGAGTGATCAAAGATCGGGTAAAAGCGGTCGAGGCTCATGACAGAAACGCCTTTCCGATCACAGGGGTCGAGGGTTCGGCCATATCGCGCGCCTCAATCGGGTCGGCCTGATGGGCCAGTTGCCCGGCAAGGGTCGCCTGCATCATGGCCTGCGCCATCGCCGGCGGATCACCGGCACGCGCGACGGCCGTGTTCAGCAGAACAGCGTCATAACCCAGCTCCATCGCGCGCGCGGCGTGGCTGGGCAGGCCAATGCCAGCATCAATCACCAACGGCACATCCGGGAATTCCGCCCGCATCGCCCGCAACGCGTATTCGTTGTTCAATCCGCGCCCCGACCCAATCGGCGCGCCCCAGGGCATCAGCACCTCACACCCTGCGGCCAGCAGACGTTCACCCACGATCAGATCGTCGGTGGTGTACGGGAAGACCTGAAATCCATCCTCGGTTAGGATGCGGGCAGCTTCGACCAGTTGGAACACATCCGGTTGCAGACTGTCCGTGTGGCCGATCAGTTCCAGCTTGATCCATTTGGTGTCGAACACCTCACGCGCCATATGTGCGGTGGTCACAGCCTCTTTGACCGTGTGGCACCCGGCGGTGTTTGGCAGGACCAACACGCCAAGATCGCGGATCATCTGCCAAAATGTTTGCCCCGCGCCAGATTCCCGTCGCAGCGACACGGTGGCCACCCCGGCCCCGCTTTCCCGAAACGCCTGCTCCAGAATGGCCGGGCTTGGATATTGCGCCGTGCCCAGCATTAAGGGGTTGGGCAAATCTGTGCCGTAAAACGTTTTCATCCTCAGCCCCCCTGCATCGGTGCGACGACCTCGACCCGGTCGCCATCTACCAGTTCGTGCGCAATGCGCAGGCTCGAAGGAACGAATTCCTCGTTCACCGCCGTTGCGACCCGGCCCGAGAATCCGCATTCAACCAACATTTCCGCCAGCGTCAGAGCCGTTATTTCTCGGGTCTCGCCATTAAGCACGATCTTCATCGACCATCTCCGAATGTTTATTTTCAAGCGCCAGATCGGCCACACCCTGCGCCAGCGCCGGGGCCAGTAGATAGCCGTGGCGATAAAGACCGTTGGCGTAAATCATGTGCCCCAACCGCCGAATACGCGGCAGGTTGTCGGGGAAGGCAGGACGTAGATCGACGCCAATCTCCAGCACCTCGGCCTCGCCGAAGGCCGGGTTCAACGCATAAGCCGCGCTGAGCAGTTCCAGCATAGACCGCGCGGTGATGCGGCTGCTGTCCTCGCTCTCGATCATCGTCGCACCCAGCATGTAGACGCCACCACCACGCGGAACGATGTAAAGTGGCATCCGGGGATGCAGCAACCGCACCGGCCGGGTCAAAGTGACCTCGGGGCAGCGGATCACCAACATCTCACCCTTCACACCTCGCAGATCATGCAAGACCTCGCGCGCGTGCAGCCCCCGGCAGTCAATCGCGTTTTCCAACCGCGAAGGCGCAAGCTTGCGGTGGAACACAACGCCCTGATCCTGCAACTGTCGATACAGGTCATGCAGCGCTTGACGCGGATCAAGATGTGCCTCTTGCGCAAAGTGCAGACCCTTGGGGAAATCATGTAAATCAGGCTCTAACTCAGAGATTTCAGATTGACCGACTTCGACGAATGCTTCAGTCCTACGCGCAAATCGTCGTAAATCAGGCAAGTCGCGCGGATTGGCCACAACCAACGTCCCACACCGTTGCACCTGAGTCCGCGCGGCCCACCAATCCAACGCGGTCTGCCCCAAACGCATCACTGGCTCTTCAGCATTTTCATACTCGCACCATGGGGCTAGCATCCCACCGGCCCACCAAGAACAACCATGCGCTCCGGGTGGCCCGCCGGGGTCAAAAACCTGCACTTGTGCCCCGCGCGAGACCAATTCACTGGCCACAGCCAAACCAGCAACGCCCGAACCTATGACCGACCAGATCGTCACGCAGGCCAAACCTGGTGGAAATGATGCACCGGCCCATGACCATGCCCAATGTTCAAACGATCTGCTTGTGCAATCGCACCCTGCAGGTATTCGTGCGCCTGCGCGACTGCGTTGGGAACTGACAACCCCTTCGCCAATCCCGCCGCAACCGTAGAAGACAATGTGCACCCGGTGCCATGCGTATTTTTGGTTTGACGGCGGGGGGCCGAGAATTCAGCGATCAAGCCCGTCCGATCCATCAAAAGATCGTGGCAGACGTCACCCTTTCCATGTCCCCCCTTCATCAATACGGTCTGAGCCCCAAGGTCGCATAGCCCAAGCCCCTGTTCGATCATCTGTTCTGTAGTCTCCGCGTCCGACAAGCCCAGTAAACATGACGCCTCGGGCAAATTCGGCGTCAGTACAGAAGCACACGGCACCAACACATCACGCAATGTCTGCACCGCGTCCTCAGCCAGCAAGGAGTCACCCGATTTGGCGATCATGACCGGGTCGAGCACAATCGGACCGCCGAACCCGGTGATACTGTCAGCCACGGTTCGGATAATTTCTGGAGTTGCTAGCATCCCGATCTTGATCGCCCCGACATCCAGATCGCTAAGCACGGCCTCAATTTGTGCTGCAATCACATCCAACGGAATACTGTGAACAGCCGTCACCGCCCGCGTGTTCTGCGCCGTGATCGCCGTGATCACGCTGGCGCCATACACTCCAAGAGCAGACATGGCCTTGAGGTCGGCTTGAATGCCGGCCCCCCCTCCACTGTCCGAACCTGCTATCGTCAAGGCAATAGACGCCATATCGTTGCTCCAGATTATCTTGGGCAATCGTGGCGTAGAAAACGTCCATAATTTGGCGACCGTTCCCTCCGCCGGTATTGCCCGGATCAGGTTCGATGGGTTGATGCAATAGCACCTCTCAGCCCCTCACAAGAGGCACCCCAACGGTTGGTGCGGAACATTTCAGGCACGCGAGAAATAATCAAGAGGATTCTGCGAGGCTCTGCCTCACGTTCCGAGCTACTTGTGGCCAGATAAAGTTCGGATCCCCTGCTTCATCTGGCTATAAATATCTCGGGGGAGTCGCCCGGAACGGGCGGCGGGGGCAGAGCCCCCTACCCTGCTTTTCAGCCCTTCATTCCATCCCAGAAAGATTTGACGGATGAGAAAAAGCTTTTGGACTCTGGGTGGTTGTCTTCACCTAAGTCGTCGAACTCTTTCAACAGCTCTTTCTGGCGGCTTGTCAGGTTCACCGGCGTTTCCACCGCAAGTTCAATGAACATGTCCCCTACACCACCACCGCGCAACGCGGGCATACCTTTACCACGCAGGCGCATCTGACGGCCAGACTGGCTGCCAGCTGGAATCTGAACGCGACCACGCCCGCCATCGATGGTGGGGACTTCGATCGACCCACCCAGGGCTGCTTTGGCCATGCTGACAGGTACGCGGCAATAGAGGTTCACGCTGTCACGCTCGAACAGTTTATGGTCCGACACTTCGACGAAGATGTACAGATCACCCGGAGGACCACCCCGCATTCCAGCCTCACCCTCGCCCGCTAGGCGAATGCGCGTACCGGTTTCGACACCAGCCGGAATATTGACCGACAGGGCGCGTTCTTTTTCCACGCGACCCGCACCGCCACAGGATTTACAGGGGTTCTTGATGATCTGACCCAGACCCGAACAGGTCGGACAGGTGCGTTCCACCGTGAAAAAGCCCTGCTGCGCACGGACCTTACCCATGCCCGAACAAGTGGGGCAGGTCGTGGGTTCTACACCACCTTCCGCACCCGAGCCATCACAGGCCGAGCAGGCCACAGCGGCAGGCACGTTGATGGTTTTTTGCAGACCCGAGAACGCCTCTTCCAGCGTCACGCGTAAGTTATAGCGCAGGTCCGAGCCGCGCGCCGCGCGACGTCCACCGCCTCCGCCACGTTGGCCGCCCATGAAATCGCCGAACAGATCGTCGAACACGTCGGAAAACGCGCTCGAGAAATCGCCCTGACCAAAGCCGCCGCCAGGACGGCCGCCACCGGTGCCGTTTTCAAAGGCCGCGTGGCCGAAACGGTCATAGGCTGCCTTGCGCTCGGCGTCCTTCAGGATGTCGTAAGCCTCGTTCGCTTCTTTGAACTGGGCCTCAGCGTCCGGGTTGTCCTTGTTGCGGTCGGGATGCAATTCCTTGGCCTTCTTGCGAAAACCCTTCTTGATCTCATCCGCCGATGCGCCCTTGGCTACGCCGAGCACATCGTAGTAGTCGCGTTTTGACATCAGTATGTCCTTCTGCCTCAACGTAAATGGGCCGGCCCGGAGAACGGACCGGCCCGAATTGGCCCGGTGAGCCGTTAGTTACGTTTGTCGTCGTCCAGATCTTCGAACTCAGCGTCGACAATGTCATCATCGCCCGGTGCGGCATCAGCTGCGGCCGGTTCATCTTCGCCATCTTCAGCTTGCGCCTTGTAGATAGCTTCGCCCAGCTTCATCGCGGCTTCGGTGACGTTCTGAATGCCAGACTTGATCTTGTCGGCGTTTTCAGTTTCCAGCTCGTCCTTCAACGCGGCAATCGCCAGTTCGATGGCTTCGATGGTGGTCGGGTCGACCTTGTCGGCATGCTCTTCCATCGACTTCTCGGTCGAGTGGATGAGGCTTTCCGCCTGGTTCTTGGCATCGACCAGCTCGCGGCGTTCCTTGTCGGCTTCCGCGTTCTCTTCGGCGTCCTTGACCATCTTTTCGATATCGTCGTCGGACAGACCGCCCGAGGCCTGAATGGTGATCTTCTGTTCTTTGCCGGTGCCTTTGTCCTTGGCCGAAACCGAGACAATGCCGTTGGCGTCGATGTCGAAGGTCACCTCGATCTGAGGCATGCCGCGCGGTGCGGGTGGGATATCTTCGAGGTTGAACTGACCCAGGATCTTGTTGTCCGCAGCCATTTCACGCTCACCCTGGAACACGCGGATGGTTACAGCGTTCTGGTTGTCTTCGGCCGTCGAGAAGACCTGAGACTTTTTGGTCGGGATGGTCGTGTTGCGGTCGATCAGGCGGGTAAACACGCCGCCCAGCGTCTCGATGCCCAGCGACAGCGGGGTCACGTCCAGCAGAACCACATCTTTGACGTCGCCTTGCAGAACACCGGCCTGAATAGCGGCGCCCATGGCAACCACTTCGTCCGGGTTCACGCCTTTGTGGGGCTCTTTACCGAAGAACTTGGTGACCTCTTCGATCACTTTCGGCATCCGGGTCATACCACCGACCAGAACAACCTCATCCACGTCGCCAGCCGACAGGCCCGCGTCTTTAAGGGCCGCCTGGCAAGGCTTCATCGACTTCTTGATCAGGTCGCCAACCAGCGATTCCAGCTTGGCACGGGTCAGCTTCATGACCATGTGCAGCGGCTGGCCGTTGGCACCCATCGAGATAAACGGCTGGTTGATTTCGGTTTGCGAGGTCGAGGACAGCTCGATCTTGGCTTTCTCAGCGGCTTCTTTCAGACGCTGCAGGGCCATCTTGTCTTGCGACAGGTCGACACCGTGTTCCTTTTTGAACTCATCCGCCAGGTAGTTGACGATGCGCATGTCAAAGTCTTCACCACCCAGGAAGGTGTCGCCGTTCGTCGATTTGACCTCGAACAGACCATCGTCGATTTCCAGGATGGTCACGTCGAAGGTACCGCCACCAAGGTCATAAACCGCGATGGTTTGGGTTTCTTCCTTGTCCAGACCATAGGCCAGAGCAGCCGCTGTCGGTTCGTTGATGATCCGCAGCACTTCCAGACCGGCGATTTTACCGGCATCTTTGGTGGCCTGACGCTGAGCATCGTTGAAATAGGCGGGAACAGTAATAACCGCCTGTGTGACTTCCTCACCCAGATAGCTTTCTGCGGTTTCCTTCATCTTGCCCAGTGTGAAGGCCGAAATTTGGCTTGGGGAGTACTTTTCACCGCGGGCTTCGACCCACGCGTCGCCGTTGCCACCATTCACGATGTTGTACGGCACCATTTTCTTGTCTTTTTCGACTTCGGCATCATCCACGCGACGACCGATCAGACGCTTGACGCCAAAGATCGTGTTGTCGGGGTTAGTGACCGCCTGACGTTTTGCAGGCTGACCGACCAGTCGCTCATCTTCGGTGAAGGCGACGATCGAGGGCGTGGTCCGCGCCCCTTCGGCGTTTTCGATGACCTTCGGCTGCGAGCCGTCCATGATAGCCACGCACGAGTTGGTGGTTCCCAGGTCAATCCCGATTACTTTACTCATATGTTCGATCCCTTTCTCTTCAAGGCGATGTCCCGAGGCCGGGACCCGTTATGGCATCCCTGCCTCGATCTCAATTGCGCAATGGCCCTACACCATGACGCGTCCCGGCGTATATAAGGGCGAGACCAAAAGCCTGCAAGCGGTGTAAATCGCAGGTTTTCGGGAATCTGTGGCCTTTTTTGCAAGGTTTTGGCAAGGATTGGGGAATCTTGGATGGCACGGCTGCTTTTGCGCGATTTCGATATACGAAAAGCTTATCTGGACGGGCACGCTCAGGCGCAACTGGTCGATCTGCTGCGGCCGATTCTGAAATCTGCGCCATTGTTTCGACCAACTACGGCTTCGGGCAAGGAAATGTCAGTCCGCATGACATCCGCCGGATCTTTGGGATGGGTATCAGATAAAGCGGGATATCGGTATCAGGATCTGCACCCTAAAGGCATGTCATGGCCTGCTATCCCCGACCCCATCCTTGATATCTGGCGGGACCTCGCATCATCCGAACGCGATCCCGATTGCTGCCTGATCAACTACTACGGCGAAGGAACGCGCATGGGGCTTCATCAGGACAAGGACGAGGCGGATTTTTCATGGCCCGTTCTGTCTGTCTCACTGGGTGACGACGCGCTGTTTCGCATCGGCAACACCACCCGCGGCGGCAAGACCGAGTCGATCTGGCTGAACTCGGGTGATGTCGTAATCATGGGCGGACCTGCGCGCCTGGCCTATCATGGCATAGACCGAATTAGGTTCGGTTCATCCCGGTTGCTGCCCAAAGGGGGGCGGATCAATCTGACCTTGCGTGTCGCACGTTAACTGCGGGCACCCCAGCTTTGCGAGATATGCTGGCGTGTAAAGAAAATGCCCAGCAGCCCGATCAGCAGCAAGACAAGACCGACCCACAGCGGGTACTCCCAACTTGTGTTGCGCGGAAAGTAGTTGCGAAACACAAACCCGCGGCACTGATCAATAATGTGAAACAGCGGGTTCCAGATGAACATCAATAAAGTAAACCCTCCCAAACTGTTTGCTACAAACATCTTGCCCGAGAAAATCATGTTCATACGCCGGTACACGGTCGAGGAAATGGACACAAAAGTTGGCAGCCAAGGCTTCAGCGCCATGAACACAACGCCTACAGCGCATCCCGTGAACCATGCCAAAACCAGCATGTAGAACGCACCACCAGGATCTTGCACCTCAAGCGGTTCGATCGCGACGTGGTATACAAACAGGATCACCAGGATCGAAACGAGCTGAGTGTATAATGTCCCAAAGGCCGCTGCCAAAAGCGATACCATCATGTTCATCGGAGAATGCAACATCATCGGATTGTTGCCCGTTGAAACCCCAGACACACCACTGACAGACTTCACATGGGTCAGAAACAGAAATACCCCGGACAACAAAAACAGGATCGGGTTACCGCGAATCTTTGCAACACCCGTAATTTTACCGACCAAGGTCATGATCAGATAGAACACCGTGACCAGCGCAAGAATTTGCACAATGTTCATAATTACGGCCAGCACAGCATTCGACCGCTGCGAACGGATGCTGCGCACGACCGCATGATAGATCAGCTCAAGTGTGGTAAAGGCACCGCCCACCAGCGATTTATTTCGCTCAAAATAAAACACGTACGCACTCTTTCCCGCTGAATCGCCTGCAATTTGCCACGAATTTCTTGCCGTTCCGTAACCGGCGCATCATAAGGCCGTCAGAATTTTCGATCAACAAATCACTGGAACGGAGCATTGTTGTGACCTACGACGCCCTCATCCCTGTCATTCGACGCCTCGCCTTGGAAGCTGGCGACAAGATCATGGAGATTTATGAGGCAGATGATTTCGACGTCAAAGTCAAATCCGATGCCAGCCCCGTGACCGAAGCGGATGAGGCTGCAGACGCTCTGATTTCGGCCGGGTTGCGCGCTGCGTTTCCCGATATTCTGCTGGTGACCGAGGAACAGGCCGCCTCGCATTCGGAGAAAGGCGAAACGTTCCTGATCGTTGACCCGCTGGACGGGACCAAGGAATTCATCAACCGGCGCGGCGATTTTACGGTAAATATCGCTTTGGTCGAGAATGGCGTGCCGACGCGCGGCGTTGTCTATGCACCCGCTAAAGGGCGCATGTTCTATACCCAACCGAATGGCCAATCGGTCGAGGAAACTGGCACGTTGCACAAGGCACAAGCGGGGGATGTGACACCGATATCAGTCTCTAAACCAGACAATTCGGCGCTGATGATCGTGGCGTCGAAGTCGCACCGGGATCAGGCGACCGAGGATTACATCAACAAATATCAGGTCAAGGACAGTAAAAGCGCGGGCTCGTCGCTGAAATTCTGTCTGGTCGCCACAGGCGAAGCGGACCTCTATCCCCGCGTGGGCCGTACGATGGAATGGGACACCGCCGCAGGCCACGCTGTTCTGGCCGGTGCGGGCGGACACGTGGTGCGGTTCGACGATCATTCCCCCCTGACCTACGGCAAGGACGGCTATGCAAACCCGTTCTTCATCGCCTACGCTCCGGGTGTTGAGCTGAAGGAGGCCTGATGTCTGTTCTCATCGCTATTCCCGCCCGCTACGCCTCGACCCGCTATCCGGGCAAACCGCTGGTGCCGCTGACCGGGGCTAGCGGCAAAGCCATGACCCTGATCGAACGGTCCTGGCGCGCGGCCTGTTCGGTGTCGGGCGTCGACAAGGTGGTTGTTGCCACCGATGACGACCGTATCCGCGCCGCGTCCGAGGCGTTTGGGGCCGAGGTCGTGATGACCTCGGAAACTTGCCAGAACGGCACCGAACGTTGCGCCGAGACCCATGCCAATCTGGGCGCGGGCTATGACATTGTGGTCAATCTGCAGGGCGACGCACCCCTGACGCCGCATTGGTTTGTCGAGGACCTGATCGCGGGCCTGCGCGCCGCACCCGACGCCGGGGTTGCCACGCCAGTGCTGCGCTGCGATGGCGATGCGCTCAACAGCCTGCTGAACGACCGTAAACATGGCCGGGTTGGTGGCACCACTGCCGTTTTCGCGGCAGATCATAGCGCGCTCTATTTCTCTAAAGAGGTGGTGCCCTATACCGCGCAGTCCTATGCGGCCACTGACGACACCCCGGTGTTTCACCATGTGGGCGTCTATGCCTATCGCCCAGATGCGCTGGCGGCTTATCCCACATGGCCCACGGGCCCTCTGGAACAATTGGAAGGGCTGGAACAGCTGCGCTTCATGGAAAACGGCCGCAAAGTTCTGTGCGTCGAGGTTGAGGCCAAAGGCCGCCAGTTCTGGGAGCTGAACAACCCACAGGATGTGCCCAAGCTGGAACAGATGATGGCCGAGATGGGCCTGGATTGAATAAAACTGACGCTGGCGTGTTTATCCAACAGGAACTAAACACGCCCGGTTTCGAAAACTGGATACTGAATTGACGCATATTCTTGTCACCGGCGGGGCCGGATATATTGGATCGCATGCCTGCAAGGCGCTGGCGCAGGCCGGCTATACACCTGTGACCTATGACAACCTGATCACCGGTTGGCAGGACGCGGTGAAATTCGGGCCCTTTGAACAGGGCGACCTGCTGGACCGCGCCCGGCTGGATGAGGTTTTTGCCAAGCACCAACCCGCCGCCGTCATGCATTTCGCCGCCCTCAGCCAGGTGGGTGAGGCGATGTCCGAGCCTGGTAAATACTGGACCAACAACGTCACCGGCTCGCTATCCCTGATCGAAGCCGCGGTCGCCGCGGGTTGCCGGAACTTTGTGTTCTCATCGACCTGTGCGACCTACGGCGAGCACGACAATGTGGTGCTGGATGAAGACACCGCGCAATTGCCGCTGAACGCCTATGGGGCCTCAAAACGGGCGATCGAGGATATCCTGAGGGATTTCGAGGCCGCGCATGGGCTGAACCACGTGATTTTCCGCTATTTCAACGTGGCGGGTGCGGACCCCGAGGGCCAAGTGGGCGAATTCCACCGCCCTGAGACCCACCTGATCCCTTTGATGCTGGATGCCATTGACGGCAAGCGCGACGGGCTGACTGTGTTCGGCACCGATTATGATACGCCCGACGGGACATGTATCCGCGACTACGTGCATGTTTGCGATCTGGTGGATGCCCATGTGCTGGGGCTGAATTGGCTGGAACAGGGCAAGGGCAGCCGGGTGTTCAATCTGGGCACCGGCTCGGGCTTTTCGGTGATGGAGGTGATCGGACATTC
Organism: Ruegeria sp. SATB045; assembly: GCF_059613525.1. NCBI lineage: Bacteria > Pseudomonadati > Pseudomonadota > Alphaproteobacteria > Rhodobacterales > Roseobacteraceae > Ruegeria > Ruegeria sp. SATB045. Next base: position 66,594 of record NZ_JBXWSR010000008.1, read on the forward strand.
CAAAGCCGTCACCAACCGCGAGGTGCCCTATTCAATCGGCCCACGCCGGGCTGGAGACTGCACCAAACTGGTTTCAGGGTCCGTCCGGGCCGGGGAGGAACTGGGCTGGTCGCCGGAAAGATCCACGTTAGAGACTATGATTGGCGACGCCTGGCGGTGGCACCAAAACGGCAATTACGAGAAATGAGCTTTTGGTGACCGATCCCGCACCCGATAACCTTCCGCCCATCAGTTGGACGCAGAAGTATCGGTTGCGGCTGAAACGGAGGCGGCTGTTGTGGCGATCCTTTCGCAGTCGCCACGACCTAACGGCCCTGGCAAACCGGACCGCTGGGATCGGACAAGACGCAATTTTGGCCTTTACCACTCTGCGCAACGAGATCACCCGTCTGCCCTGGTTCCTGCGCCATTATCGCGCGCTGGGTGTTGACCACTTTCTGATCGTGGACAATGGCAGCGATGATGGCTCGGTCGAGCTGCTGCGCGACCAACCGGATGTTTCGCTATGGCAAACGCAGGCCAGCTATCGTGCGTCGCGCTTCGGCTTGGATTGGCTGACATGGTTGCAAATGCGCTATGGTCACGGGCACTGGACCTTGATGGTGGATGCCGATGAACTGCTTGTCTATCCTGACTACGACACCCGGACCTTGCACGACCTGACCCCATGGCTGGACGCAAGGGGACAGCGCTCTTTTGGTGCTTTGATGCTGGACCTGTACCCCAAAGGCCCGCTGGGTGCCGAACCTTATAACTCTGAAACCGACCCAACCGACCTGCTGAGCTGGTTCGATCCGGCGCCTTACAGATCACGAAGGCAGTCGCCTTTAGGTAATCTCTGGGTGCAGGGCGGTGTGCGGGAGCGCATGTTCTTTTCAAATAAGCAGGACCGATCCCCAACCCTGAACAAGATTCCACTAATACGTTGGTCGCGGCGGTATGCCTTTGTAAACTCGTGCCATTCCGCATTACCCCGAGACTTGAATGCCACCTACAACGGGCCGAATAACCAAACCCCATCCGGGGTATTGCTGCATACGAAATTCCTGCCCGAGATCGTCGAAAAATCGCAGTCCGAAAAAACCCGCCGACAGCATTTCCACGATCCAGATCAATTTGGTGACTACTATGACGGGATAGCCGATCGGCCGACTCTCTGGACCTCTCAATCCGCACGCTACACGGGTTGGAAAACGCTGCAGCGAGCCAAACTAATGGGTCTAATTGAGTGGGAAACCGCCACTGGGGCTAACGACTTGTAAATGCATTGCTTTGATACATGAAAAAATGGCATAACTCGACAATCACCCGGCACCACTCTGGCACATCCAGGCCCCGGGGATGCTCGCGTAAATCAAAAGGTTGGGCGGTCACGTGAGCCTGTTGGATTCTTACCGAATGAGACTGCGGCGCAAGCGCCGTATTTTGCGCTGCGTTCGAAAACGACGCGAGCTTTCGACCGTCTCGAACAACACTGGCAAGATCAAACGCCGCGACACCTTGCTGATGAGCGTGGTGCGGAATGAAAAAATCCGCCTTCCTTATTTTCTGGAATATTATCGTAAGCTGGGTGTGAACCATTTTCTTTTCGTGGACAATGACAGTGACGATGGCACGGCCGAGTTTCTGGCCGCGCAGCCGGATGTTTCGGTCTGGCATACAAACGCCAGCTATCGGCGCGCGACCTTCGGGATAGATTGGTCGAACTACCTATTGCGCAAATATGCCCATGGGCACTGGGTTCTGACCGTGGACCCGGATGAGTTTTTTATCTACCCGTTTTGCGACACGCGGCCGCTGCGGGCACTGACAGATTGGCTGGACGGATGCGCCGTTCGCAGCTTTGGCACGATGCTGCTGGATATGTACCCGCGTGGCCCGGTCGATGCACAGGTCTATACCGAAGGGCAGGATCCGTTCGAAATCGCCCATTGGTTCGATTCCGGCAATTACATGATCACCCGGAACCCGGAATACGGAAACCTTTGGATACAAGGTGGGCCGCGGGCACGGGTATTCTTTCGCGATACCCCGTCAAAGGCACCAGCGCTTAACAAAATCCCGCTGGTGAAATGGGATCGTCGCTATGCTTATGTCAGCTCGACTCATTCGCTGCTGCCACGAGGGTTGAACCAGGTCTATGACGAATGGGGCGGCGAAAAGGCCAGCGGCGCGCTGCTGCACGCAAAACTGATCAATACGCTGAGCGAAAAAGCCCGCGAAGAAATGGGCCGTCGCCAGCATTATCGCAAATCCGGCGAATATCAGGCTTATGCGCAGGGCCTGGACGAGCAGCCCGTCTTTTGGTGCACGTGGTCCGAGAAGTACATCAACTGGCGACAGCTTGAGATTCTGGGTCTTATGTCCAAGGGAAACTGGGCATGAGCAATCTGGGCGTCGTTATGCTGGTACACACGGCTCTGCACCGGGCCGAGCAGGTTGCGCGGCATTGGACGGCGTCGGGATGCCCCGTCGTGATCCACGTGGATCAGAACGTGTCAGATCAGGTCTTTTCCGATTTTGTGGCTTCTTGTGACGACAATCCACTTATCCGGTTCTCCAGACGTCACAAATGTCCGTGGGGCAGTTGGGGTCTTGTCGAGGCGTCGCAGGCAGGGGCCGAACTGATGCTGGACGCGTTCCCAGATGTTCACCATGTTTACCTGTCCTCGGGCGCTTGCCTACCTTTGCGACCAGTACCTGAACTGATCGAGTACCTCGCGCAACGCCCCAGAGTGGATTTCATCGAAAGTGCAACCACGGCAGACGTAAGCTGGACAATTGGCGGCCTGGATCAGGAACGCTTTACGCTGCGATTTCCGTTTTCATGGCGCAGGCATCGCAAACTTTTTGATGCCTATGTCAAATTGCAACGCGCACTGGGAATGCGTCGCAGCATTCCCGAGGGGCTGGTTCCGCATATGGGTAGCCAATGGTGGTGTCTGACACGCCAGACCCTGTCCGCAATTCTGCAAGACCCCAAACGCAAGGTCTATGATCGCTATTTCCGGCGGGTGTGGATCCCGGACGAAAGCTATTTCCAAACACTCGCCCGATTGTATTCCACACATATCGAAAGCCGGTCATTGACCTTGTCCAAGTTCGATTTCCAAGGTCGTCCGCATATATTCTACGACGACCATTTACAGCTTTTACGGCGGTCCGATTGTTTTGTGGCCCGCAAGATTTGGTGCAATGCCGACCGCTTGTATCAGACCTTTCTGACCAAACAGAGCAGCGCAGTCACTCCGGCTGAGCCAAGCCCCGGCAAGATCGACCGAGTGTTTTCCAAAGCGGTCGAGCGTCGCACGCGCGGGCGGGATGGCTTGTACATGCAAAGCCGCTTTCCCCGGCATGGCAGCGAGAACGGTCTGACGTGTTTTCCCTACTCAGTGTTTCAGGGCTTTACGGAACTGTTCGACGATTTTGAAAGCTGGCTGACGGATACGACTGGTGCACGCGTCCATGGCCATCTCTTTGCCCCGGAACGTGCCCAGTTTTCGGGGGGTGAGACGATCTCGAATGGCGCACTCAGCGACTGCGCGACTTTGCGGGATTATAACCCAACCGCCTTCCTGTCTAATCTGATCTGGAACACGCGCGGCGAGCGCCAGTGTTTTCAATACGGACCTCGCGACACGCAGTCGCTTAATTGGTTTCTGGCGCGCGACAAGAATGCTCAGATTTCGGTCGTGACCGGGGCGTGGGCCATATCTCTGTTTCGGTCAAATATGAATTTTTCGGATATCCGGGCCGAGGCCGCGCGCCTTCAGCAGATCGAAACCAAGCAGCTCGAGGTTCTGAACTCGGTCTGGACCAAAGCGCGGGTACGAACGTGGTCACTGGCTGAATTCGTCGAATCCCCCATGGAACCCCTGCAAACTGAGGCAGACGAAATTGGAATGCAGACCCAAGCCCACCTGACGACCGCGCCGACGATGGTTGACCTGAGCGGCTTTGGACAGTTTCTGCAGAACCTAAAAAACCAAGGAATGCACCCTTACCTGATGGGCGATTTTCCTGCTGATGATGTGTTCGGCAAACGGACAAGACCCTATCACAAACCCTATCTGGTGCAGTGACCACTTATGCAGCCCCGTTTCGACTATTTTGTCATCCTTGCCGCCATGCGCACCGGCTCCAACCTGCTCGAGGCGAACCTGAACGCACTGGATGGTGTCACAAGCCATGGCGAGGCGTTCAATCCCCATTTCATCGGACGCGTTAAATCGGACACGCTTTTGGACATTTCGTTGGACGAACGGGACGCCGACCCGTCACGCCTGCTGGAAGCAATCAGGATTGCACCCGGCGAAATGAATGGGTTTCGTTTTTTCCAAGGGCATGATTCCCGCGTGTTAGAGCCTGTTTTGAGCGATCCCCGTTGCGCCAAGATCATCCTGACGCGTAATCCGTTGGACAGTTTCATTTCCCTGCAGATAGCGCGGGAAACCAAGCAATGGCAGTTAAAGAACATAAAACGCCGGCGCGAAGCTCAGGTTGAATTCGATCCTCACAGCTTTAGGGACTATCTGGACCAGCAGCAGGATTTTCAGCTGTTTTTGCTGCACCATTTGCAGGCAAGCGGCCAAACGGCCTTCTACATCTCGTATGATGACCTGCATCGTCTTGAAACTCTGAACGGTCTGGCCAAGTGGTTAGGTGTGGAAAGTCGCTTGTCCCGGATCGACGACACGCTCAAGCCGCAAAACCCCGAGCCGCCTCTGGCCAAAGTCACCAACCCTGACGAGACCGAGCAATCCCTGCACGGGCTGGACTATTTCAATCTGCATCGCACACCCAATTTTGAACCTCGAAGAGGTCCGGCGGTCGCCAATTACGTTGCAGCACCGAACACGCGAGTGATGTATTTGCCAGTTCGCGGAGGTGTCGAGGATCGGGTTAAGGCGTGGTTGGCCAAACTCGACGGGGTGTCGCCCGAGGATCTGTTGACGAACCAGAACCGCAAGCAAACCCGGCACTGGCTTCAGTCCAACAAAGGGCATCGTAAGTTCACCGTTGTGCGCCATCCTTTGGCCCGCGCACATTCGGTGTTTTGCAGGTACATCCTCAGTACCGAACCTGGCGCCTATCTGAAGATACGCAACATACTGCGCAACCGGTTCAAAATCCCGATCCCGGGACATGTGCGCGCTGAAACCTATTCACTGGATCAACACCATGAAGCGTTCAGCGCGTTTCTGGTGTTTCTGCGCCAAAACCTCGCCGGGCAAACCCCTGTTCGAGTGGATGGCGTCTGGTGCAGTCAGGCACAAGTCCTTGAGGGGATGGCGTCGTTCGCTCTGCCCGATCTGATCTTACGCGAAGATGAAATGACCAAAGCGCTTCCTGATCTGGTGCGAGAGATGGGTCATGATGCCCCACCCATGCCGGATACAGCCCCCGATGACGCGCCATTCACATTGGCCGAAATTTACGACGAAACACTCGAAACGCTGGCAGAGGATGCCTACCAGCGCGACTATATGCAATTCGGGTTCGGAGGATGGAAACCGGCTACGGGCGCAACGTGATAGTCGTGCCGCGATTCACCATCGCATAGATCTCTTCGATCTCTTCGTTAGTGACCGCGATGCAACCCGCCGTCCAGTCTTCTGTTTTCTTTGCCCGTTTACGCTCGGCCCGCTTGTTGGGTTGGCCGTGGATAAAGATGTCTCCGCCCGGATCAACACCGGCCGCCTTGGCCTGAGCCACATCCTGCGAGTTGGGATAGGAAATACCCAACGACAGGTGATAACGGCTGTTGGGATTGCGGCGATCAATCAGATACGTGCCTTCCGGCGTGCGTCCGTCACCGCGCTTGGTCTTGGTGCCCCGCGGAGCAAAGCCAAGGTCGACCTTGTATTCCTTCAGGACATGTTCGTTATGAAGAAGATAAAGTTTACGTGCACCCTTGTTGATCACTAATGAGGTGACCTCGGGCCCGTCATAGGTCAGAAACCTTGGGCTGGCCGACGCGCAGGCCGAAAGGCCCAGCGTTGCTACAGCACCCATTCCAAATGCTCGACGATCCATGTTTCACTGCCTGCTGCTCTGTTTTTTTCAAGGATTATGCCAGAATCGGCAAAAACTGAAATCACTTTTTGATGTCCGAGTGCTCAATTAAACGGCGCTCGATGCTTTCCAGCCGCTCCAGAACCTCATCGCGGTAGGCGTCGGTTTTAACCTCATCCTCGGCATGGTGGGCATCCTGCATCGAATTCACGATCAGACCGACCAGCAGGTTCACCACGGCGAATGTCGTGACCATGATGAAGGGCACAAAGAACAACCAGGCATAGGGGTACACCTCCATCACCGGGCGGACGATACCCATCGACCAGCTTTCCAGCGTCATGATCTGGAACAACGTGTAGGCCGACAGACCCAGATCACCGAACCACTCGGGAAAGCTGTAGGAAAACAGTTTGGTCGAGATCACGGCCCCGATATAAAACAGGATCGCCATCAGTAGGAACACACTGGCCATGCCCGGCAACGCCGAGATGAAGCCTTCCACCACTCGGCGCAGGCGCGGCGCAACGGATATTACCCGCAACACCCGCAGAATTCGCAGTGCCCGCAGCACCGACAGGGCACCCGCACTCGGGACAAGAGCGATGCCCACGATGATGAAATCGAAGATATTCCAGCCGCTTGTAAAAAACCTGCGGCCCGTTGCGACCAGCTTCATCGCGATCTCAGCCACAAAGATCGCAAGACACAACTTATCCAGAGTTACGATCAGGGGGCCCGCAGCCTCCATCAGCGTGGGTGAGGTCTCCATCCCCAAAAGCACCGCATTGAACAGGATGACCCCGGTGATGAATTTCCCAAACCATGGGGCTTCGATGATGGTCAGCAGGCGCTGAGTGATCCCCATTGGGATGGTCTCCTGTGCGGTTAGGGGTTCAGGGTGAACCGGGCGGCAAGTTCGGTGTGGGACGACCATCGAAATTGGTCAACCACCTGTACCCATTCAAGGGTGTATCCCGCGTTAACCAGCGTCTTTGCGTCGCGGGCAAAAGTCACCGGGTTGCACGAAACATAGGCAATCACCGGACGTTTGGCCTGCGCCAGCTCAGCAGTTTGCGCCTCGGCCCCGGCGCGGGGCGGGTCGATGACCACGGCGTCATAGGATTTCAGCTCATCGGGCATCAAAGGGCGGCGGAATAGGTCGCGCGCCTCGGTCGTGACTTTCTTGAGGCCCTGCGCCCGCCGCCAGCCCTGATCCAGTGCCTCGGTCATGGCGGATTCGCCTTCGACGGCATGCACTTCGGCGGCTTCCGCCAGCGGCAGAGAGAAGGTTCCGCTGCCCGCAAACAGGTCAACGATCCGCTTTGCCCCTTGCGTGGCCTGCGAAACCGCCTGTAACAGAGCCTGTTCTCCGTATTTCGTGGCCTGCAGAAACGCGCCGGGGGGCGGGACGACCGCCGCTTTGCCGAACCGTTGAACGGGGGGTTGGCGCATGGCGATGACTTCACCGTCCCAACTAAGACGGGCGAGGCCATGTTTCTCGGTTGCTTGCGCCAGGGCCAGCTCCAGCGGGCCGTCCAGCGGTTTACCACCTTTCACGGCCACATCCAGCCCGCCCTCGGACAGGGTCAGGGTAACGGCCAAAACTCCCTTTCGGCTGCCACCCAACAGGGCCAACGCCTCGGCCACGGGGATCGCAGCGATCAGGTCCGGATCCAGCAGGTGACAATCAGGTATCTCGGTGATGGTATCAGACGCGCGTCCATGGAATCCCGCAAGCGTGCCCTTTTTCGTCCGCCGCACGGCGACGGTGGCCCGCCTGCGCGAACGTTCCGGCGAGGTGTGAATGGGCCGCGTCGGCGCATCGAGCCCCTGCGCGGCCAGCGCGTTGCGCACCACATCCACTTTCCACCCAGCGACAAAATCGTCTGACGCGTGCTGCAGCTGACACCCGCCGCACGCCTTGTAGTGGCGGCACGGCGCCTTGACACGCTGGTCCGAGGGGGTTTCGACCCGGATATCTTGCAAAAACTGACCGTCCACCGTGCCGCTAACCACCTCACCCGGAAGGGTACGCGGGGCATAGACAGGGCCTTCGGCGATGCCATCGCCCTGATGACCAAGGCGGATTATGGTGAATTGCTGCGTCATGGGGGCCTGATACCGGGGGTTTGCGCGCAACAAAAGCCCTTTGGGCCCTTATTCTGCCGCCTCTGCCTGAATGAACCCACCGGACTGGCGATGCCAGAACCGGGCATACAGGCCGCCTTGCTCTAACAGGGCCTCATGGGTGCCGGTTTCCACGATCCGGCCCTGATCCAAAACCACGATCCGGTCCATCTCGCTGAGCGTTGACAGGCGGTGCGCGATTGCCAGCACGGTCTTGCCCTGCATCACCCGGTGCAACGCGGTTTGAATCGACGCCTCAACCTCGGAATCCAATGCCGACGTCGCCTCATCCAACACCAGAATCGGCGCGTCCTTCAGAATGGCGCGGGCCAGAGCGATCCTCTGCCGTTGCCCGCCCGACAATTTCACCCCCCGCTCACCCAGATGCGCGTCATATCCTGTGCGGCCATGGGCGTCCTGTAGCGACAGGATGAACTCATGCGCTTCGGCTTTTTGAGCGGCTGCGATCATATCCTCCTCGGACGCGTCCGGGCGGCCGTACAGAATATTCTCGCGCGCGGATCGGTTGAACATCGCAGTTTCCTGCGTGACCATGCCGATTTGACTGCGCAGGCTGTCCTGAGTGACCTGGCTGATATCCTGCCCATCAATCGAAATCGCGCCTTTTTCCCCATCATAGAGCCTGAGTAGCAGCGAAACCAAGGTTGATTTACCCGCGCCGGATGCGCCGACAATGCCCAGTTTCTCGCCCGCGTGAACGGTCATATTCACATCGGACACACCGCCCACATCGCGGCCATAGGCAAAGCTGACATGGTCAAAGGCGATCCAGCCCTCGGGCACGCGAAGGACGGTCGCGTCTGGCGCATCCTCGACCCGGTCGCGCTTGGCCAGAGTGTTCATGCCGTTCTCGACCTCACCCACATTGGCATAAAGGCCCATCAGCGTGAAACTGACCCAGCCGGTCATCTGCGAAATGCGGATCGAGACCGCACCCGCCGCCACAATATCCCCTGCTGTCGCGATCCCATTGCGCCACAGCATCAGCGTGACGCCCAAGAGCAGAACCGGCAGAACCCCGGCCAGTACCATAAGGATCAGCCGGAAACTGGCCGACAGCTTGCCGAAGGCCAGCATCTTTTCCCGCAGATCGACCATCGCGTTTCGTGCGGCCTGATCCTCGAAAGCGGAATGGGCGAAGAGCTTCACAGTTTTGATATTGGTTATCGTGTCGACCACCTGCCCCGACACCATCGCCCGCGCCCCGGCCCGTGCCGCCGACCGCACGCGGATGCGCGGCAGATACCAGCGGATCAGCAGGAAATAGACCACCAGCCAAGCGGCAAAAGGAAGGATCACCAGCGGATGAATAGACCCTAACAAAAGCAAAGAGCCCACAAGCGAGGCCAGTGCAAACACAATCGCACTAATCGTTTCCGACACGACAGAGGCCAACGCGTTCGAGGTCTGCATCTGCTTCTGCGCGATCCGGCCTGCGAAATCGTCGTCGAAATAGGTCACAGACTGACCCAGAGTCCAGCGGTTCAGCTTGGCCAGAACCAGCGGCGGAATGTTGGGCATGACGATGTAGTTGTTCGAAAAGGCCGACAGCCCGAAAAACACCGGACGCAGCAGCATGAAAAACGCCGCCACCCCTAAGATCGTCCACAGCGCGGGGCCGCTCAGAATGCCCTCGGGCCCGGTTTCCGCAGTCAGGTCGATCACAAGACCCAGCATCCACGCCGTGCCCGCTTCCATCGCGCCGGCGGTGGCTGAGAAGGCCGCGGCTACAAAGATCATCGGCCAGGCGCCCGACAGGCACCAGCGAATGAACGCCCCCAGCGTTTGCGGCGGGGGCGTTTCGGTGTTTTTGAACGGGTTGATCAGGTCGGCAAGCTTCATTCCGCAGCCTCGGGGTTCAGAAAGCCACCAGATTGCCGCGCCCAGAACTGCGCGTACAGCCCGCCATTGGCCAGCAGTTCAGCATGACCACCCTGTTCGACGATCCTGCCGCCATCCATGACCAGAATGCGGTCCATCTGAGCAATGGTGCTCAGACGGTGGGCGATGGCGATCACGGTTTTTCCTTGCATCATGCCGTAAAGCGTTTCCTGGATTGAGGCTTCGACCTCGGAATCTAGGGCAGAGGTCGCCTCATCCAACAACAAAATCGGCGCGTTTTTCAGAATGACCCGTGCCAGCGTCACCCGCTGCCGTTGCCCACCCGACAGCTTTACACCGCGTTCACCCACATGCGCGTCATAGCCGATGCGCCCCTGAGGGTCTTGCAGATCCAGGATGAACTCATGCGCTTCGGCCTGTTTGGCGGCGGCGATCATCTGCTCTTCGGTCGCGTCGGGACGGCCATAAAGGATATTGTCCCGGACCGAGCGATGCAGCAGCGCGCTGTCCTGTTGCACCATGCCGATATGGCTGCGCAAACTGTCCTGCGTGACCTGCGCGATGTTTTGAGCGTCGATCAGGATCGCCCCTTGTTCGACGTCGTAAAACCGCAAAAGTAGTTTTACTAGGGTCGATTTTCCAGCGCCGGATCGCCCGATGAGGCCGATCTTTTCGCCCGGCTGGATCGTCAGGTTGATGTGGTCCAGCCCCCCGGTTTTGCGCCCGTAGTGGTGCGACAGATCGCGAATGTCGATCTGGCCGTTGCCCAGCTGCAAGGGTTCGGCACCCGGCGCATCCAGCAGATCGATGGGTTGAGCAATGGTCTCCATCCCTTCGGCCACAACGCCAAGCTGGCGAAAGAAACTGGTCAGCGCCCACATGATCCAGCCGGTCATCGCATTCAACCGCAGGGTCAAAGCGGTGGCCGCCGCTACCACCCCAACCGAGGCACTGCCCTGCATCCACAGCGCAATCGCCCAACCGACAACGCCCACGATCAGCAGCCCGTTCAACGTGACCAAAACCGCATCCATGATGGTGAAAATCCGCATCTCGATCTGGAAGGTACGGCGGGTTTCCTCGATGGCTTCGCGGGCATAGTCGAGTTCCTGCGCGTCATGGGCAAACATCTTGACCGAATGGATATTGGTATAGCTGTCCACAACTCGCCCTGTGACAGCCGAGCGCGCATCAGAGGCCGCCTGCGACGCAGGGCCAACACGCGCCACTGTCCAGCGTACCAGAAAACCGTACAATGCAAACCAAATCAGCAACGGCAAAAGCAAACGCGGATCAGCTGCCATCAACAGGATCGCAGCACCCACCAGATAGGCCAGCGAGAACGAGATTGCGTCAAAGACCTGAAACACCGCCTCACCCGCCGCAGGGGGGGTCTGCATTATGCGGTTGGCGATCCGGCCCGCGAAATCATTCTCGAACCAGCCCACGGACTGACGCAGTACATGCTTATGCGCGCGCCAACGAAAAATAGTGCCTATATTGGGCAAAATCGCATTGTTTAGCAAAAGTACGTCCACCACGTGCAGCAGCGGACGCAGCAGCAACACGAAGACGGCCATCAGGATCAACTCGGTGCCGTGGGCCTGCCAAACCTCGGCCGGAGACCCGGACAGCAGGTCAACAACGCGGCCCATATAGTAGATCAGCCCGACTTCGACACCGGCTACGATAATCGAGATCAGCGCAGCCCAAAAGAACAGCCGATAAAACGGTCGCGTGTATTCCAACATGAACGGCCACAGCCGCGTGGGTGGTGTGTTGGTTTCCTGATAGGCGACAAAAGGGTCAACAAGGTTTTCGAAATAGCGAAACATGGAGGATGCTCCAGATTGAGCAGATAACAGGTCATGCGAAGACAGATGGCGCCAGAACACCACCCCTACGGGTCAAAGTGTTCCGGCTTTAGCCGAACCAGATCCCGTAATACATTCGCATCCCTCCAATCATGTGACAGCCGCACGTAAGCACAAAGCTTTCGGCTTGTCATCCCTTTTTGAGACCTCGCCTACCCGCCCAGCAGATCACTTCGGGTCAAGGCAAAGCCGGATGCGATCCAGCGGGCCTCAAGCTCGGCCAGCTTCTTACCCAGCGCGGGACCGGTAAATTCAGGGATCAGATCAGTAGCCTGAACGGGGAAATCGGCGGCCGCCCCGGCGCGCAGGTCTTGGCGCATCGCCTCGGACCAAGGCTGTTCCAGCAAGGCGCAACGCAGCAGGGTTTCGTGCATCCCGCCCTCTTCGCCATAGCGAAAGCCCAGCTCGGCAATGCTGGTGGTGGCCATTGCTTCATCACGCATCCGGGTCAGGCGTTGCAGCTGCGCCTTGCTTAGGCGCAGGGTTTTGGCGATCTCGGGCGTTGCTATGGAAGCCAGGCGGCGGATCGGGTCAGGCGTGGCCCCGGCCTGTTCTTCCAACGCAACCAACGGGGCAAGCGCGCGATCCTCGGCCCCCGGCAGCACCTGCGCCAACACTCCTGCCTGCCGCATCGCTGCGACCGAGGGCGCAGGATCAGTCGCGCCAAGCAGCTTCAACATCTCGGCCCCGACCCGTTCGCGGGACAGACCGGTCAATCCGTCCAGATTGGCAGCAATCGCGGCCAGTGCATCCGCGTCGAAACCCGCATCCATATCGCCGTACCACGCATGAAACCGGAAAAAGCGCAGCGAGCGCAGGTAGTCCTCGCGAATGCGGTTTTCGGCGGTGCCGATGAAGCGCACCCGCCGCGCCTGCAGGTCCGGCAAACCGTTAAGCGGGTCCAATACAGAGCCATCGGGTCGGGCGTATAGCGCGTTCATGGTGAAGTCACGCCGCGCGGCGTCTTCTTCGATTGCGTCGGCAAAGGCCACAACGGCGCGGCGGCCGTCCGTCTCTACATCACGGCGAAAGGTGGTGATCTCATGTGGGACGCCGTGGCTGACCACGGTGACAGTGCCATGTTCGATCCCGGTGGGAATGGCCTTGAGGCCCGCGGCCTGCGTCAGTTCCATCACCCGTTCGGGGCGCGCATCCGTTGCGATGTCGATATCCGAAACCGGTGCCTTCAACAGCGCATTGCGCACGCAACCACCAACAAAAAGCGCCTGTGCCCCGGCATCCGTCAGGGCTGCGCACAATTTTTGGGTTGCTGGGTCCGCGACCCAACCGTCCGAGATTTGTGTCATTCGTTCATCCGCGCGGCCAATCCCCGCAACATCCGGGCCGTCGCGCCCCAGATATAATAAGGACCGAACGGCACTGCATAATAATACCGTTTGTGGCCACCCCAGCGGCGCGATTCGACAACATAATTCGCCGGATCAAGCACATGTGTCAGAGGAACCGAGAATACCTCGTCAACCTCGCCCGGCTCGGGGGTGATCGGGAACGGGTCTCGCAGGATTGCCACAACCGGCGTCACAGTGAACGCGGTGACGGTTTCGTGCGGCGGCAGATGGCCCAAAACCTGCGGCACGTCGCTGGGCAGGCCGATTTCCTCCTGCGCCTCGCGCAAGGCGGCGGCGGTCACATCCGCGTCGCCTTCGTCTTGTTTGCCGCCGGGAAAGGCGATCTGGCCCGGATGATGTTTCAGCGCCGAGGACCGTTTCGTCAGGATCAGGCAAGGCTCATCGCTTGCGATTGAGATCGGCACTAGCACACCGGCCGGACGCAGTTTGCGCCCCTCGGGCAGCACCGTGTCGGGGTTTAGGTCGAAATCGCTGGACCCCGGGCCGGGGCGGCGCAGCGCCGCCCGCAGCTGTTCGGTGGGATCAGGCCTCATCCGCATCAAAACCGACAGAGGCCGGATCCAGCACGTAATGCGCACCGCAGAACTGGCAATCTGCGGTCACGTCGCCCTCGGGCGTCGTCATCTTTTCAATGTCGCGCGCCGAGTAGATCGACAGGCTTTGACGCACACGATCCTCGGAACAGGTGCAACCGAATTGCACCGGCTGCGCGTCATAGACACGCGGCTGTTCCTCGTGAAACAGGCGGATCAGCAGGTCGGTGGGCGCGATCGAGGGGCCGATCAGCTCAAGATCCTCGACCGTATCCAGCAGGATGTTCACGCGGCCCCAGTTTTCACCTTCATCCCCGTCGACTAGATCATTGGCCGTCAGAATCTCACCGCTGCCTTCACCCGATGCGGCAAAGGGCGAGGCTTTGGGCATATGCTGCAACATGATCCCGCCCGCGCGCCAGTGTTCACCGACGCCCGGCTCAGTCGATTTGCCAAAGCTGAGCGAGAACCTCGTCGGCAACTGTTCAGATTGTGCGAAATACGCCTCGGCACAAGCACTAAGCGAACCACCCGCCAGCGGGGTGATGCCCTGATACGGCTGCGTGCCCTCGCCCTGGTCGATGAGGATGGCAAAATACCCCTCACCCACTTGATCAAAGGGGGCGGCGTCGGTCAGCTTATCTCGGTCGAAACTGGCATAGGCACGGATGCGGGCCGGCTCGCCCTCTTGCGTGGGGGCATAGTAGTCGGTGGCGATCATGCGCACCGCGCCCTTGGACTGCACCTGAAGCGACAGTTTCCAGCGCAGAGCAACGGTCTGGCCGATCAGCGCGGTCAGCAGGGCCATCTCGGCCACCAGAGCCTCGACCTTTTCGGGGTAATCATGCTGTTTCAGGATGCCGTCCAGCACCCCGTCCAGCCGCGCGACGCGGCCGCGCATATCCGACAGATCAAGTTGAAAGGGCAGGACGGTGTCGTCCCACGCGATTTTGGTTCCAAGAGACATGGGGTTTCCTTACACGCCACAGATTGGCATACCGCCAGCATATAGGTCGAAGTTTTCGGGTTGTAAGGGGCCATACATGATCAGACGGTTCGGTGAAACCCCGCAATCGGGGCAGAAATACATCAGACGTGTCGGAGTTTATGCTCTGTTACCGCGCGGCGGCAGCCTGTTGCTGACCTGCCAGTTGCAGCCCGGCCCCGATCTGCAACTGCCCGGAGGCGGTATTGATCCGGGCGAATCACCGATCACCGCCCTGCATCGCGAAGTGTACGAGGAAACCGGTTGGCTGATCGCCGCGCCGCGTCGCATGGGCGCGTTTCGGCGCTTTACCTTCATGCCCGAATACGACCTGTGGGCCGAGAAAATCTGCCTGATCTACCGCGCCCGACCCCTGCGCCGCATCGGCCCCCCGACCGAGCCGTTTCACGAGGCGCTATGGATGGACTGCGCGGACGCTGCGCAGATGTTGGGCAATGCGGGCGACCGCCACTTCGCCAAGCTACATTTACAGAGCCTTTAGGTTCCGCTGTATTCAAAAAAAACTGCGGACACATCGTCGTCCATTCCGGTGTTGGGCACCATCTTCTGTGTCAGCCGCCAGAACATATCATCCAGAAACTCTGTCCCACATCGCTCGGGCACGCAGTTTAGCGCCAGGTCTCGCAACCCCTCCTCTTCAAGCAAGCCACCATCAGCAATACTGCATTCGGTGAAGCCATCAGAATACAGCAGCAGTTTGTCGCCCGGCTGCATATAGGTCTCAGTACGCTGGAATTTGACATCCGGCAGCAGGCCGATTGGCAAACCGCCTTCGCCCAGAAATTCGGTGGTTCCGTCGGCCCGCAGCATTAGCGGATGGGGATGACCGGCCTGAACCATCTTAAGATGCCCGTTGCGCAAATCGACAATCGCGTAAACCATCGTGAAATATTCTTCGACACCCGCATCCGCCATTAGTCGAGAATTCAACATCTCGGCCACCTGTTCCGGCGGCAGCAACGCATAGAATTTGTCAAATCGCTTTTCCATCGCCACGTTCTGATCAAAGTGGTTGCTGGACAGATACCCCCCCAACCGCGCCGTCATCATGGCCGAGGTTATACCGTGGCCCGAGACATCAATGCTGTAAAATCCCAGCCGGTTCACGCCGGGCGAAAACATACCGACCAGGTCGCCGCCAATATGCCCGCAAGGTTTCAATAACAAACTGACCCGCGACTTGCCGAATTCCCTAATCAGTTCCGGCACCAGAGATTCCTGAATCTTGCGCGCCTGCATCAGATCCTTGTCGATGGCGTCATGCGCCACGCGCAACTCTTCCAGCGCGGTTTCGATCATACGGTTTTTCTCGGACAATTCACGCTGCATATCCAGAATGCGGGCGCCCGCCGAAATACGGGCGCGCAGTTCATCCGCCTCAAGCGGTTTGATCAGGAAGTCGTCGGCCCCCGCATCCAGACCGCGCGCCACTTCCTGCTTTTCGCTTTTTGATGTCAGCAGAATGAAATAGCTGTACTGGTCGCAGTCCAACGCGCGGAAGGCCCGACAAAATTCCAACCCACTCATCCCCGGCATGACCCAGTCGCTGAGCACCAGATCAGGCGGTGTGTTTGCGCAGATCTCGATGGCCGCTTCACCATTGTCGGCCTCGAAAACTTCGAACCCCCATTTCTTCAGAGACGCCACAAGAATGCGTCGTTGCAGGCGGCTGTCATCAACGACAAGCACCTTTTGGATCGCTCCAAAATCCAGCTCTGACCTGATGTCTTTGCGACTGACCTCTGCCACGTGAGTCCTCAGCGATGGGGCGCCTACCTAATTCTGCTCAACCTATAGCGCAGCGGTTTAACAACCGGTGAAAGGCAATACTGAACCCGCTTAACCCAACCTTTACCTTGGGCGGGCTAAGCAATCAGACAACAGTTATTGCGGAGCTTGCGGCATGATCGACTGGGCCAGAGTCAAACAGCTTAGGGATGAGGTCGGCGCAAGCGAGTTTGACGAAGTGGTGAATATTTTTCTTGATGAAGTACAAGAGGTAATTGGCCGCCTTCGCACCGACACCCATCGGGTAAGTTTTGACCAAAACCTGCATTTTCTGAAAGGCAGCGCACTCAGCCTGGGATTCCAATCATTGGCAAAGCTGTGCCAAGACGGTGAAAGGCATTCCGCACAGGGGAACAGCAAGTCTGTAGACCTCGATAGTATCGTTCAGGTGTTTGAGGCATCAGCTGCGGAATTCAAGTCCGATCTGGGGAAGATCTCGTAGCCTTACAGTTTGATCGGAAAGTCCTCGGGAAAACGGAATTTCCGCAAAGTTACCTCAAGCGCCCGGTCGTGGGTGAAATATCCGTCGGCCATTGTCTTTAGCGTTCGGGTTGCCTCCAGTCGGCTCAGTTCGACACATTCTTCCATCGGCAATTCCTGTGTGCGTGCAAGCTCTTTTACCAGACGACGGAAACGGCGTGAGCGCCGACGCCAGCCCACGATACCGACCGATTGCCCTGGTGTGCTGGCGATCTTGACGCCATCCGCCATGGATTGGTCCACAAGCGGCGATCTTTCCTCTTGGCGTCGATGCAACTCTTGTAGATTTCCATAGTGAAAGTGCAGGTTGAGCAGACCCGGCAGCAGACGGAACGTGTCGTTTGTCACACCATGCCCGCCCGTTCCAAAAGCGGCCCGGCGCTGGACGATACACGGTTTCGAATAGGGAACCTCGAAAAGGCTGAACTTTTCGCCCTTGAACAACAAATCTTCATCATCGTCCTGCAAAGTGACCAAATTGAATCCGACAGCGCCAGCGGTGTTTTCACCAAATGCGAATTCATAGTCTAGCAAGCCCGATCCATCGGCGGTTAGCAGCACTTCATCACAATCCGAAACAATCACTCGGCTGTAGAACTGAGTCAGCATAGCTGAAAAATCCGACAGCATTCGCCAGCGGGCATATTCAAACGTTTGGTGCAAACCATCGCGCAAAATCGCAATCACATTGCAGCCCTCGCCGATCCGATCGATTTCAGGATCAGCTCCGTGCGACAGAATATAGACGTTCTCGGGCCCAAGCTGGGCCGAGTAGTAGGCGACCCATTTCTCAAGATACCAATAGTCGCGCCATACCATGGTCACTGCTGCAAGCGGCTTCATCTGTGCACTTTCCAGTCTTGTTCGCTCGCTCGTGCCTAGGCGAATTTCCAAGTGCAAACAAGTCGATCGACAAATGCGCCGTCAGATCACGAACTGTGCAAGCGTTTCGTCTTCGGTGATGTCGGTATAGGTGAATCCGGCTTCGTCCAGATGCGCAAACAAGCGGGCGAAATTCTCGGGCTTGCGGGTTTCGATCCCGATCAGGACCGAACCGAAATTGCGCGCCGATTTTTTCATGTATTCAAACCGGGCGATGTCATCCTCGGGGCCGAGGATACTCAGAAATTCTTTCAAAGCTCCGGGGCGTTGCGGCAAGCGCAGGATGAAATACTTTTTCACACCCGAATAGCGCTGCGCCCGTTCCTTAACCTCGGGCAGGCGTTCGAAATCGAAATTCCCACCGGATGTCACACAGACCACAGTCTTGCCGCGGATAAAACTTTGGATATCGCCCAGCGCCTCGATCGCCAGCGCACCGGCGGGTTCCAGCACGATGCCCTCGACATTCAACATCTCGATCATGGTGGTGCAGATGCGGTCCTCGGACAGGACATGCACGTCGGACAGGTGACGATCCTTGAGCAGCGCAAAGGGTTTCGCGCCGATCTTGCCCACCGCCGCCCCATCGACGAAATTGTCCACATGGTCCAGTGCCACCGGATGCCCCGCCGCCATCGCCGCGTGCAGGCAGGCCCCGCCTTTAGGTTCAACAAACAGGCAATGAGTGCGATCCCCGAACCACGTTGCCACGCCCGAGGACATACCGCCCCCGCCAACCGGCAGGATCACGTGATCAGGCAGATGGCCCAACTGCTCCTCGATCTCAACGGCCAGTGAGGCCTGCCCCTCAATCACGTCCTCATCGTCGAACGGCGACAGGAAATGCCCACCCTGATCGGCGCACCAGGCCTGCGCAGCGGCCAGAGTGTCGTCGAAATAGTCGCCGGTCAGGTGGATTTCGACATTGTCGCCACCGAAGATGCGGGTTTTCTGGATTTTTTGCTGCGGCGTCGTCACTGGCATGAAGATCACCCCGCGCACGTCCAGATGTTTACACATGAACGCCACGCCCTGTGCGTGATTGCCCGCGCTGGCGCAGACGAACAGGTCTTGTCCCTGCTGTTTGCGCATGGCATTGAACGCGCCGCGAATTTTATATGAGCGTACCGGGCTGAGGTCTTCGCGTTTCAGCCAGATATCCGCGCCATATCGGTCAGACAGATGGGCATTGCGCTGTAGCGGCGTTGCCGGAAAAACAGAGCGCATCGCCTGTTCGGCGGCGCGGGCGCGGGTCATGAAATCACTCATGACCCGTTCAGTGGCCGATCCTGACTAAAAGAGCAAGGAATACATATGTGTACGGGCGTCAATCGAGTTCGCGTTTTTCGATGAAGACGCCATACATGGTAGTAAGAATACTGACGTTGATCAGCGGCAATACCAGCATTGAGAATAGCAGCGTTAGCAGAATCCCCAAGATCGGAATAATGGCCAGCAGCGTAAAGACCATCTGTACCAAAAATTGGAACAGGGCGTTCACGACCAAAAGCACAATAATCGCTCCGCCTGCACTTGAGGTACTGCCCCATGCGTTCGAAAGGCTTAACGGCTCACCAAGCGCTGCGGCTGGCAGGATAACGGACAGGCGGTAAAAAGCGACTATCAGAAAGATGGCGTATACGACCATTACAGCGGCTGAAAACGCGCCACCGCCGGTTGCCAACAGAAGGACACTCATCGGCAGAAACGCGACCCCCATCAGAAGTCCAAGCAAAAGAATGCGCCCAAGGTAGGCGAGGATTCTATCGAACCGGAATGCCGGGAATATCCCGCTGGGATATTCGGTCAGCAGGATAAAACGGTGCCAGGACACGGCGATCCAGAACATCGTCAGCACAAAGATGATTGCAACACAGACCACCAAAATCGCAAACGAACCATTGGCTGCGGTCGAAGGAAACGCCCCGGTACTGGCGTCCAACAGGTCCCACGGGATGTCGATTAGAAAAAACAGGGCAATCGTCAGCGCCGTTGCAATCAATGACGGACCCAGCGTTATCTGAAGCGCTTGCTTAAAATTTCCAAAAACCATCCGCACCGAGTGCACAAAAATCTTCCAACCCAACATCCGAAAACTGCCCTTTCAACCATTTCGTGTTTTATATGCGAATGTTTCACCCGAAATCAGGCAGCCCGTCAACGCAGATAACTTGCCCCCGCTTTCAAAACCCGCTAGGGGCCAGTCGTTCTACGCATAAAGGGAAGTCAGATGTCCGCGCCCAAGAAAGTTGTTCTGGCCTATTCCGGTGGCCTTGATACCTCGATCATTCTGAAATGGTTGCAGACCGAGTATGGCTGTGAGGTCGTGACCTTCACCGCCGATCTGGGTCAGGGAGAGGAACTTGAACCCGCCCGCCAAAAGGCCGAGCTGCTGGGGATCAAGCCCGAGAACATCTATATCGAAGACATCCGTGAAGAGTTCGTTCGCGACTTCGTCTTCCCCATGTTCCGCGCCAATGCGCAATACGAAGGGCTGTATCTACTGGGCACGTCGATTGCGCGGCCTCTGATCTCGAAGCGCCTGGTTGAGATTGCGGCAGCGACCGGGGCCGATGCCGTGGCGCATGGCGCGACCGGCAAAGGCAACGATCAGGTGCGGTTCGAACTGGCCGCCTATGCGCTGAACCCCGATATCAAGGTCATTGCGCCCTGGCGCGAATGGGATCTGACCAGCCGTACCCGTCTGATCGAATGGGCCGAAGCGCATCAGATTCCGATCGCCAAGGACAAACGCGGCGAGGCTCCGTTCTCGGTCGATGCGAACCTGCTGCACACCTCGTCCGAGGGCAAGGTTCTGGAAGACCCCGCCGACATGGCGCCGGACTATGTGTACCAGCGCACCGTCCACCCCGAGGATGCGCCTGATCAGCCCGAATTCATCGAAATTGGCTTTGAAAAAGGCGACGCGGTCAGCATCAATGGCGAGGCGATGAGCCCCGCAACCATCCTGACCAAGCTGAACGAATATGGCGGCAAGCACGGCATTGGCCGTCTGGACCTGGTCGAAGGCCGCTTCGTTGGTATGAAGTCGCGCGGTATCTACGAAACTCCCGGCGGCACCATCCTGCTGGAGGCCCACCGTGGCATTGAGTCCATCACCATGGACCGCGGCGCGATGCACCTGAAGGACCAGCTGATGCCGCAATATGCCGAGCTGATCTATAACGGCTTCTGGTACTCGCCCGAGCGTGAGATGCTGCAAGCGGCCATCGACAAATCGCAAGAACATGTCACCGGCACCGTCCGCGTGAAACTGTACAAGGGTCTGGCCTCGACCGTTGGCCGCTGGTCGGATCACTCGCTGTATTCCGAAGCGCATGTGACGTTTGAGGAAGATGCCGGTGCCTATGATCAGACAGACGCGGCGGGCTTTATCCAGCTGAACGCGCTGCGATTGAAACTGCTGGCCGCACGCGACAAGCGCCTGAAATAGCGGCAACGCTGCACCAAAAGGTTGAATAGGGCTTCGCGGTCGCAACTCTGCCGTACAATCGCCTTTTTGAATGTTCAGACAAAGCGGGTCGGTTCCCTTGTGGGATCGGCCCTTTATTCTATCCATTCTTTTGAGGCTGAAATGCAGGCAAATCACCCACAAGGCACCCCAAACGAATTCGAGTTCCGAGGCTCGGCCAGCGAGTATTTCGGGATCTGGATCGTCAACTTGCTGTTGTCGCTTATCACGTTCGGAATTTACAGCGCGTGGGCAAAGGTTCGGACCAAGAAATACTTTTATCAAAACACCTATGTGGCAGAACGCAGCTTTGACTATCACGCAACCGGCCTTCAGATTCTGTTCGGACGGATTATCGTCGTTGCGGGTATTGTGATTTACTCCGTTCTCGGTGCAATCCCGATTGTGAACCTTGTGATGATATTGGGGCTGATCTTCGTGATCCCATATCTGCTGGTCCGCTCACTGCGGTTTCAGGCACGTGTCTCCAGCTGGTCGAATGTTCGGTTCGACTTTCAAGGCACATGGGGATCGGCCGCGGCCAATTACTTCCTGTACCCGATCATCGCCGCGCTGACGCTTTATACGACATGGCCATTTGTCACGCGATCCGTCCAGAGGTTTCACGTGAACGGTCACAAATTTGGTGCAACTGCGATGTCCTTCGACAGCCCGATCGGGCCGTTTTACAAGGCCGCACTGGCGGCGATGGCTTGGGGTTTGGGAACCATCGTCGTTGCGATTGCAGTGGTTGGTGTAAACATGAATTTCGTAGAAGCTCTGGCCTCGATCAACGAAAACCCCGAGGACGTCGCCGCCGCGATCGACGTTTTCCTGATCTTGTTGCTTCTTTTTGCGGTCTTTGTTCCGGCATCGATCATCTATCGCGCCATGGTGCGCAATACGGTTTACAACTACGCCATTCTGGGCGACGGTCACAGGTTCCATTCGGATGTGAACGCGCTGCGCTTGCTGTGGATTTCTGTTTCAAATGCGATCGTCATTTCTGTGACCCTTGGTCTGATGTTGCCATGGGCGCATGTTCGCCGGGCGCGGTATCTGGCCGATCACACCACCTTTATCCCCTCGGGTTCGCTGGACGAATTCGTCGGAGGTGTCACGGCCAATGTCAGTGCCATTGGCGATGCCTATGGTGACATCGAAGGCTTTGACATCGGTATCGCGGTCTGACCGTTGCAAGATCTGCCCGATAATATCAGCGCGCCCGTTGAAGGGCGCGCCTATCCACCACTCAGCTCACGCGAAATCCATGCGCGTCTGGCTGTTGGATCCAATACCGTCTGGTTGATCGACGGAGACGGGCAGATACAAACACGCTGCGCCCCGAATGAGCTGGATATCGAGCCCCGCGTCGGGTCGACCGAACGCAGGGTGAATTTTCCAGATGGCACGCTGTTTCTGACCACCAGGCATGCCGCGCTGGAACACTTGATTTCCGATAGCAGTGGATCCTGGCTGCACCATACCGAACGCTTTCACCCTCGGCTTATTCTGGTCTCGATCGCCTGTCTGTTTGCCGCCTGGGGTATATGGAAATATGGCCTGACCGTGCTGGTCGCACTGGCCGTCTGGATGACGCCACCGCCGCTTGTATCGGCCATCGATGCCAGCACCTTGCAAGCAATAGACAAAGTGCTGGCGAAACCCAGCGCCCTGAGTCCGGACCAACAGGAACAGGTTCAGAACAGTTTCGACCGTCTTTTGACCAACATGGGACCCGAGGCGCAAGACTTTGCCTACAATCTGCAATTCAGGCGCCTGCCTGGAATTGGCCCAAACGCGTTTGCCTTGCCCAACGGAACCATCGTCGTCAGCGATGAGCTGGTAAAGCTGATCTCGGTGGACGCGATGGCAGGTGTGCTGGGTCATGAAATCGGGCATGTCGCTGAACAGCACGGTTTGACCCAGTTGTATCGGTCGCTTGGGACATTTGTCCTGATCGGAATGATGGCCGGGGATGCTGGCCCCATCCTTGAAGAGGTTCTGCTAGAGGGCAATCTGATCCTGTCCCTGTCCTACTCGCGCCAGCATGAATTGTCTGCTGACCGATACGGAGTCGATCTGGCCGCCCGTTCAGGCTTTGACCCAAATGGGTTGTCCGAGTTTTTCGATATTCTCGAGACCGAGTTCGGAGATCACGGTACCGATTGGTTCAGCACCCATCCGGGGTTCCAGGAACGGCAGGAAAACCTCAGAGAGTTGAACCACCGCCACTAGCTGTTGTGCCTAGGGTCAGAGCCTTCTTCACCGTTACGTAAGTTGTCCTTTGGTCAAGCTTGCGGATAAACCCATTGGCTCTTTACGGTCTCGCGAACAGGGAAAGAGGATATCATGTTGCAAGAGATCGCGGACGGAATTCAAAAGAACCTCGCAGGCAAGAGCTTTGAGGGCTCTCTCAAATTCGATTGCGGTTCCGATGGCGTGATTGTTCTGGCCGACAATCAGGCCACGACACAGGATCAGGATACGGACTGCACCATCAAAATCTCGCAAAGCAACCTGACCAAACTGCTAACGGGCAAATTGAACCCCATGACGGGTGTTGCTCTGGGTAAGCTCAAGATTTCGGGAAACATGGGCGTTGCGATGAAGCTGGGACAATTGCTGGGATAAACTCGTCTCACCAGCGCGTGACAAACGATGTCAGGCGATTGCACGGATCAAAAAGAGAAGGCAAGTTTCTATCAGAAGGAGACCTGCCATGACACGCATCGCTTATCTCGACTACGTCAAACCGACGCTTCTTTTTGCTTTGATTACGATCGCGGCCTTGCTGCGTGCCGCCCCCGCGCCCGCAGCAGGAACCGAGACCCTGACCGTTGCCGGAGGGTGTTTCTGGTGCGTCGAATCCGATTTCGAATCCGTCCCCGGTGTGATCGAAGCGGTTTCGGGCTTTACCGGCGGCAAAGCTGCCAACCCAACATATGATCAGGTGTCCAAGGGCGGCACCGGCCACTACGAGGCCGTCCAGATTACGTTCGACCCGGCTCGCGTTTCCCGTGAAACCCTGCTGAACATGTTCTTCCGATCGGTCGACCCCACGGATGCTGGCGGTCAGTTCTGTGATCGTGGAAACAGCTATCGCACGGCGATTTTCGTCTCCGGCGCCGGCGAAAAGGCCGTGGCTGAGGCTGCAAAGGCCGACGCCCAGCGCGCTTTGGGACAGACTGTTGTAACCCCCATCCTGCAAGAAAGCGCATTCTATCCGGCGGAGGAATACCATCAGGATTACTACAAAGGCGACAAGCTGGTCTTCACCCGCTTCGGACCCAAGCGCCAGAAGAATGCCTATAAGGCTTATCGCAACGCCTGTGGCCGAGACGCCCGCGTAAAACAGCTTTGGGGTGGCGACGCACCTTTTGCCGGGTCTTAATCGAACCGCGCTTCCCTGACTTCTTTGAGGTCGGGGATCACATCTGCCGTACCGTGCCGCGTGACCATCAGGGCCGCGGCACGATTTGCTTGTGAAATCGCCTGCGCCATCGGCATTCCGCGATCCATCCCCGCCAGAACATAGCCGGTAAAGGTGTCGCCTGCTCCGGTCGTATCCACGGCCTGCACCTTATGGGCCGGGAAGTCCAAGGCTTCTCCGCGATGATAATACCGCGCGCCTTCGGCCCCCAGTGTGACAATCACATGCTCAATCTGGAGGTCCGTAACAGGTTGACCGGTGGCCTTGTGCAACTGCTCGGCCTCGACCGCGTTGAGGATCAGGAAATCCAGATATGGCAGCACGGCCTGAACGGACTCTGCCTGAAACGGAGCAGCAGCATAACAGACCGTCAGACCCATTTCACGGCCCATCTTCGCCGCCTCAACCTGCAGATTGGTTTCGTTCTGCATCACCAACAGATCGCCTTGTGACGCAGATGACAGCGCTTGCCCCAGTTGATCCTGTGAAATCGCATGGTTCGAGCCCTGAAACAGGATGATATTGTTCTCACCCTGCGCATCGACAGCAATGATTGCGTGGCCCGTTGGCACATCGACCTGAGCTATGTAGCGCGTATCAACACCATACTCGGTCAGTCGATCCCGCGCCCAGCGCCCATTAACACCAACGGCTCCGATATGCGCAATCCGTGCGCCAGCTCGGGCCGCGGCCACGGACGTATTCGCACCCTTGCCACCCAAAAACCGGTCCAGACGGCTGGCCGAGAGCGTTTCCCCCGGCCCGGGCAGATGCGGCACGTCATAGATCATATCCGCATTGATCGAGCCGAGGTTCCAGATCGTCATGGTTCACCCGAAATGTCGCACGAGGCCAGAATGGCCATGTTCAGGATGTCATTCGCGGTCGAGACGGTTGAGCAGATCTGGATCGGCTTGTCGACACCCGACAGGATCGGGCCAATCACGGTCGCGCCGCCCATCTCTTGCATCAGCTTGGTCGAGATCGAAGCCGAGTGCCGCGCAGGCACAATCAGGATATTGGCCGGACCCGTCAGACGCTGGAACGGATAAGCCGCTTGCTGATCCACGTTCAACGCCACATCGACGGTCATCTCGCCCTCATACTCGAAATCCACGCCGCGCTGGTCAAGAACGGCCGGGGCGCGATGCATCTTTTCAGCACGTTCCGACACCGGATACCCGAAGGTCGAGAAGCTGACAAAGGCCACGCGTGGTTCAAGCCCCATATGGCGTGCAACAGCAGCCGAGCGTTCGGCGATATTGGCCAGATCATTCTCATCCGGCCACTCATGCACCAAAGTATCGCCGATCAGCACGATCCGCCCTTTATACAAAAGCGCTGTTACCCCCGCCGCGCCATGCGCGGCGTCAGCATCGAACACATGGTTGATGCGGTCCAGTACATGCGCTGACTTACGCGTGGCGCCAGTCACCAGACCATCAGCATGGCCGTGGGCCAGCATCAGCGAGGAAAACACGTGGCGGTCACGCGCCGCCAGACGGTAGACATCTTTGTTGTCGAAACCTTTACGCTGCAGGCGTTTATACAGAAAATCGGTATAGGTATCGAGGTGCATGGTATTGGCGGCATTCACCACCTCAAGCTCGCGCACAGCATCGCCCAACCCAGCCTCTTCCAGCTTTTGTTTGACGTCATCCTGGCGACCCACAACCAGCGCCTTGCCAAAGCCCGAGCGCTGATAAGTCACCGCAGCGCGCAACACGCGGGGGTCATCGCCCTCGGCAAAAATCATCCGGCTTTGCGCCTGACGCGCCCGTGCGTTCAGACCGCGCAGAATGCTGGCCGTCGGATCCATGCGGGATTTCAGGCTGAGCTCATAGGCGTCCATGTCGATGATCGGACGCCGCGCGGCCCCGGTATCCATGCCGGCCTTGGCAACGGCGGGCGGAATGCGATGGATCAGGCGCGGATCGAACGGCGTAGGGATAATATAGTCACGCCCGAAGGTCAGCGACTTGCCATAAGCCATCGCAACCTCATCCGGCACATCCTCGCGCGCAAGATTGGCCAGCGCGTGGGCACAGGCAATCTTCATCTCATCATTGATGGCGCGGGCGTGGATATCCAGCGCGCCGCGAAACAGGTAGGGAAAGCCCAGAACGTTGTTCACCTGGTTGGGATAATCGCTGCGGCCCGTGGCGACGATGGCATCCACGCGGACCTCATGCGCCTCTTCCGGCGTGATCTCAGGGTCAGGGTTCGCCATGGCAAAAATGACCGGATTATCGGCCATGCTGGCGACCATATCCTGAGTAACCGCCCCTTTGACCGACACGCCCAGGAACACGTCGGCACCGTTCATCGCCTCGTCCAGCGTGCGCAGGTCAGTGGTGATCGCGTGGGCCGATTTCCACTGGTTCATCCCCTCGGTCCGGCCCTGATAGATCACGCCCTTGGTGTCGCAGACGATGCAGTTTTCGTGCCGCGCACCCATGGATTTGAGCAGTTCGATACAAGCGATGCCTGCCGCGCCCGCACCGTTCAGCACGATCTTAACGTCTTCGATCTTCTTGCCTGAAATATGCAGAGCATTCAGCAGGCCCGCCGCGCAGATCACTGCCGTGCCGTGTTGATCGTCGTGGAAGACGGGGATGTCCATCTCTTCCTTCAGGCGCTGTTCGATGATGAAACACTCGGGCGCCTTGATGTCCTCAAGGTTGATGCCGCCGAAAGTAGGCCCCATCAGGCGCACAGCGCGACAGAATTCATCCGGGTCTTCGGTGTCCAGCTCAATATCGATCGAGTTCACATCGGCGAACCGTTTGAACAGGACGGATTTGCCCTCCATCACCGGTTTCGACCCCAGAGCGCCCAGATTGCCAAGACCCAGAACCGCCGTCCCGTTCGAGATCACAGCCACCAGATTGCCCTTGTTTGTATAGTCATAGGCCGTCTCGGGCGCTTCGGCGATGGCTTCACATGGAACAGCGACGCCGGGGCTGTAGGCCAGCGACAGATCGCGCTGCGTGGTCATGGGAACGGTGGCTTGCACCTCCCACTTGCCGGGGGTGGGGTCCAGGTGAAAGGCCAGCGCCTCTTCTTTTGTAATCTTCGTTTTAGGCATCTTATCGGTCGTTTCCATGACTTCGGGGCTTATGCGTCATAACGCAGGCGGGGCTGCGCCTCAACGACAATACGTTTTCACCTTTCGTCACGGTTAGGGGATTTGTAAGGTCGCGCCCGGAAGACGCCAAAAGGGGGCCGCTTTTGTCCACAGTCACGCCGATGATGGCGCAATATCTTGAGATCAAAGAGGCCCATTCAGACGCCCTGCTGTTCTACCGCATGGGCGATTTCTACGAGATGTTCTTTCAGGACGCCGTCAATGCCGCCGAGGCACTGGACATCGCCCTGACCAAACGCGGCAAGCATAATGGTGAGGACATCCCTATGTGCGGCGTGCCGGTTCATGCCGCCGAGGGCTATCTGCTGACGCTGATCCGCAAAGGCTTTCGCGTGGCCGTGTGCGAGCAGATGGAAAGCCCGGCTGAAGCTAAGAAAAGAGGCTCTAAATCGGTGGTTCGGCGCGATGTTGTGCGTCTGGTCACCCCGGGCACACTGACCGAGGACGCCCTGCTGGAAGCCCGCCGTCACAACTTTCTGGCCGCCTATGCAGAGGTTCGGGATGAGGCCGCGTTGGCCTGGGCCGATATCTCGACCGGCGCGTTTCACGTGATGCCTTTGACATCTGTGCGGCTCAGCCCCGAACTGGCGCGGCTGGCCCCGTCCGAGTTAATCGTGGGCGACGGGATGGAACAGGCGCTGAACGAGACGGTGCGAGATCTGGGCATTTCGCTCACGCCCATCGGACGCGCCAGTTTCGACAGCACGGCGGCGGAAAAACGCATCTGCGGGTTGTTTCACGTGGGCGCTTTGGATGCGTTCGGGTCCTTTGGCCGAGCCGAAGTGTCGGCCATGGGCGCGTTGATCGACTATCTGGAGATCACGCAAAAGGGCAAACTGCCCCTGCTGCAAACGCCGCTGAAGGAATCCGAGGACCGCGTGGTCCAGATCGACGCCGCCACGCGCCGCAATCTGGAACTGACCCGGTCTTTGTCAGGCGGCCGCGCCGGATCACTGCTGTCGGTGGTTGACCGCACCGTGACGCCGGGCGGCGCACGTCTGCTGGAACAGCGCCTGTCCAGTCCGTCTCGTAATCTGGACGTGATCCATGCCCGGCTTGATGCGGTGAGTTTCGCCGCTGAGGACAGCCTGATCGCCTCGGACCTGCGCGAGGCACTGCGCAAAACCCCCGATCTGGACCGCGCCCTGTCGCGCCTGTCGCTGGACCGTGGCGGGCCGCGCGATCTGGCTGCCATCCGCAACGGCCTGACCCAGGCCGCCGCGATTGCCGAAATCTGCGAGGCGCAGGATCTGCCCGTTCTGCTCTCGACCGCGTTGCAGAACCTCGTGGGGTTCGACGATCTGCTGAACCTTCTAGACGAGGCTTTGGTCGCAGAGCCGCCCCTTCTGGCCCGCGACGGCGGTTTCATCGCCCCCGGTTGCGACCCCGAACTCGACGAGGCCCGCACTCTGCGCGACGAAGGCCGGTCCGTCATCGCCGGGTTCCAGCAGAAATACGCAGAGCACACCGGCATCACCTCGCTGAAAATCAAGCACAACAACGTGCTGGGCTATTTCATCGAAACCACGGCTACGCACGCCGAGAAAATGCTGAATCCGCCGTTCAGTGAAACCTATATCCATCGCCAAACCACCGCCAATCAGGTGCGGTTCACAACGGTGGAACTGTCCGAGATCGAAACCCACATCCTGAACGCCGGAAATCTGGCGCTTGAGATCGAAAAACGGCTCTACCAAAGGCTTTCTGGCGATATTCTGGCCATTGCCGCCCGCCTCAACCAAGCGGCCCGCGGGCTGGCCGAGCTGGACCTGACCACCGCGCTAGCCGATCTGGCGCGGGGTGAAAACTGGTGCCGTCCACAGGTCGACAGCTCGCGCGCATTCAACGTGCAAGGTGGTCGTCATCCGGTCGTCGAACACGCGCTGCGCCAGCAATCGGGTGATGCTTTCATCGCCAATGACTGCGATCTGAGCGCCGATCAGGGGGCCGCGATCTGGCTGCTGACGGGCCCCAACATGGCCGGTAAATCGACCTTCCTGCGCCAGAACGCCTTGATCGCCCTACTGGCGCAAATGGGCAGCTATGTCCCGGCCGAACGGGCCCATGTCGGCGTGGTCAGCCAGCTATTCAGCCGGGTCGGAGCCTCTGACGA
Source organism: Ruegeria sp. SATB045 (assembly GCF_059613525.1). Taxonomy (NCBI): domain Bacteria; kingdom Pseudomonadati; phylum Pseudomonadota; class Alphaproteobacteria; order Rhodobacterales; family Roseobacteraceae; genus Ruegeria; species Ruegeria sp. SATB045. The sequence goes on from NZ_JBXWSR010000008.1 coordinate 96,701, forward strand.
TCTAGCCCGTGGGCGTTCAACCTTCATGGTCGAGATGGTCGAAACCGCCGCCATCCTCAATCAGGCCGATGACCACGCGCTGGTTATTCTGGATGAAATCGGGCGTGGCACCGCCACCTATGATGGCCTCTCCATCGCCTGGGCCACGCTGGAACATCTGCACGCCGCCAACCAATGTCGCGCGCTGTTTGCCACCCATTACCACGAACTGACCGCGCTGGCCGGGAAGCTCGAAGGCGTCGACAATGCCACCGTCGCCGTAAAGGAATGGGAAGGCGAGGTCATCTTCCTGCACGAGGTTCACAAAGGCGCCGCCGACCGATCCTACGGGGTACAGGTCGCGCAGCTGGCCGGGCTGCCCGCATCCGTGGTCGACCGTGCCCGCGTTGTTCTGGACCAGCTGGAAAAAACCGAACGCGAAGGCGGCAAGCAAAAGGCGTTGATCGACGACCTGCCTCTGTTCTCAGCCGCGCCGCCACCTCCGCCGCCCGCGCCCAAAGCATCGCCCGTCACGGATATGCTGGACGACATCCTGCCGGACGAGTTGACCCCGCGCGAGGCGCTGGACCTTATCTACAAACTGAAAGAGGCGGCCAAATCCTGACCGCCCGTTTCCAAGTCTATGTGATCGCTTAGCTCGCAGGTGTCGACGACACCCCAACCTGCGCCGGGCGCAGCAGGCGGTCATGCAGCATGAACCCTTCGGCTGAGACCTGAATGATGTCGCCCGCGCGCGTTCCCGGCACCGGAGCTTCGAACATCGCCTCATGCACATTCGGATCAAATCGATCACCAACCTCGGGGGTGATCACCTCGATCCCGTGTTTCTGGAACACGTTCGTCAGCGCACGCATGGTCAGCTCAACACCTTCGATCAGACCGGCAGCAACCTCTTTCTGCTCATCGGTCGCGGCCTCAAGCGCGCGTTTCATGTTGTCGTAAACCGGCAGCATGTCACGGGCCAGTTTGGACCCACCATATTGTTCCGCATCGCGACGCGCCTTGTCGCCCCGCTTGCGCGCGTTTTCGGCATCGGCCAGCGCGCGCATGAACCGGTCTTTGTACTCGTCACGCTCGGCGCGCAGTTCGTCCAGTTCCAATGCCTCGTCACTGAACTCTGCGATTTCTTCCGCCAGCTCTTCGGCCTCGGCGGCTGCTATATCGTCCAGAAAATCTTCGTTCTTGGGCTCTGCCATCTCTTACCCTCTAGCTCCGGTCGGAAATCAGCTTGCCGACCAGTTGCGCCGTATAATCCACGATCGGCACGATCCGTCCATAGTTCAGTCGCGTAGGTCCAATAACCCCGACCGCACCGATTATCTTTCGATCAGCGTTCATATATGGAGACACCACCAAAGAGGAACCCGAAAGTGAGAAAAGTTTGTTCTCAGAGCCGATAAAAATGCGCACACCCTCGCCATCTTCAGTCAATTCAAGAAATTCGGCGATGTCACGCTTACGCTCCAGATCGTCAAACAGGGTGCGAATGCGATCCAATTCCTCTTCCTGCGCCGGATCATGCAGCAGATTCGCCCGCCCGCGCACAATCAAACGGGCTGAGTCGCTGCCATCATTGTCCCAGGCCGCGATTCCACTTTCGACCATGTCGCGCGCCAGCACATCAATTTCCTGTTTACGCGCGTCGATCTGAGACAACATCTGCTTGCGTACTTCGCTGATCGTGCGCCCCTCGATCAACGCATTAAGGAAATTCGCCGCCTCACGCATGGAACTGGGCGTCTGCCCCGGAGGCGGGGTGAACAGACGGTTTTCCACGTGCCCGTCCGAAAACACCAGCACCACCAAAGCCCGGTCATGGCCCAGCGAGACGAACTCGATATGCTTGATCTCGGCCTCATGCTTGGGCGTCAGCACCAGTGATGCGCCTTGTGTCACGTGTGACAGGGCCGATCCCACCCGGTCCAGCATTCCGCCTACATCACCTGCGTTAGAGCCTAATGTCTCGTCCAGCTTCTGCCGGTCATCAGCGCCCAAATCGCCGACCTCAAGCAGCCCATCGACAAACATCCGCAGCCCCTGCTGCGTTGGAATCCGCCCCGCAGACACATGAGGGCTGTCCAACAGGCCCAGAAACTCCAGATCCTGCATCACATTGCGCACCGTCGCGGCGCTGACCTTTTCCGACAGGGTGCGGGTCAGGGTGCGGCTGCCCACCGGCTCGCCACTTTCCAAATAGCTTTCGACGATCAACCGAAACACCTCGCGCGAGCGGTCGTTCATCTCATTCAGAATTTTACTTGCTTCGCTCATCGGCGGCCCCCTGCTGGATCGTCATTAAATCGCAGGTAAATGAAAGGTCAATCGGGGTTGCATCGTAACGCCACGGGGCGGTATCCCAAAGCCAGCAAACAAAGGAAATTCCATGCGACCCTCAGGACGTAATCTAGACGAAATGCGCGCTGTTTCCATCGAGACAGGTTTCACCAAACATGCCGAAGGGTCTTGCCTGATCAAGATGGGCGACACCCATGTGCTGTGTACCGCCACAATCGAGGATCGCGTGCCGCCTTTCATCAAAGGCTCGGGCCTGGGTTGGGTAACGGCGGAATACGGGATGCTGCCCCGCGCAACCAACACGCGGATGCGGCGCGAGGCGGCCTCGGGCAAGCAAGGGGGCCGCACCGTGGAAATCCAACGCCTGATCGGCCGCGCCCTGCGCGCCGGTGTCGACCGGGTTGCCTTGGGGGAACGTCAAATCACTGTCGACTGCGACGTCATTCAGGCCGATGGCGGCACCCGCTGTGCCTCGATCACTGGCGGCTGGGTCGCCCTGCGTCTGGCGGTGAACAAGCTGATGATGGCGGGTGACGTGATTTCCGATCCGCTGGTCGATCCCGTCGCTGCGGTGTCTTGTGGCATCTATGCCGGTCAGCCGGTGCTGGATCTGGACTACCCCGAGGACAGCGAGGCCGGCGTGGACGGCAACTTCATCATGACCGGTTCGGGCAAGCTGATCGAAGTGCAGATGAGCGCCGAAGGCTCGGTCTTTAGCCGCGCGCAGATGGACCAGCTGATGGATCTGGCCGAGAAAGGCGTCGGCGAACTGGCAGCCGCACAGAAAGCCGCCACCGCATGACCCGCAAGTTCGACAGCGACAGGCTGCTGGTCGCCACGCACAACAGAGGCAAGCTTGAGGAGATGGCGCATCTTCTTGAGCCCTTTGGCGTGACCGTGATCGGCGCGGGCGAGATGAATCTGCCCGAACCGGAAGAGACCGAGGATACCTTTGTCGGCAATGCCCGGATCAAGGCGCATGCCGCCGCCAAGGCAACCGGCCTGCCTGCCCTGTCGGACGATTCCGGGATCACCATCGACGCGCTGAACGGCGCACCCGGCGTCTACACTGCCGATTGGGCCGAAACCGGCAATGGCCGGGATTTCCTGATGGCGATGACCCGCGCTCATAATGAGTTGGAAGCCAAAAACGCCCCCCACCCGCGTACTGCGCAGTTCCGCAGCACGCTGGTGCTGGCCTGGCCCGACGGTCATGACGAAGTGTTCGAGGGCATCGCCCCCGGCCATCTGGTCTGGCCCATTCGTGGCGAAGGCGGTTTTGGCTATGACCCGATGTTTGTCCCCGACGGCTATGACATTACCTTTGCCGAGATGGATCGCTGGGAAAAGAACAAGATCAGCCATCGCGGCCACGCGGTGGAGATGTTCGTGAAGGGCTGCTTTGGCGGATGATTGGCGCAACGGGGGCTTTGGCCTGTATGTGCATTGGCCCTTTTGCGAGGCCAAATGCCCATATTGTGATTTCAACAGCCACGTTTCCCGTAATATTGATCAAAAACAATGGCTTGAGGCGTATCTGACCGAGTTGCGTCGCTCGGCCACAGAAACGTCCAATCGCGTCCTGAACACGATCTTCTTCGGTGGCGGCACCCCATCTCTGATGGACCCCGACACAGTCGCTGCTGTGATTGATGAGGCCCGCGCCCTGTGGCGCCCCGCCAATGACATGGAAATCACGCTTGAGGCCAATCCCGGCTCGGTCGAGGCTGGGCGCTTCGCTGCCTATCGTGATGCCGGCGTGAACCGGATCTCAATGGGGGTACAAGCGCTGAACGATGAAGATCTGCGTCGTCTGGGCCGTATCCACACAGTGGCCGAAGCACGCGCCGCCTTTGATATCGCACGGAATTGCTTTGAGCGTGTCAGTTTCGATCTGATCTATGCCCGCCAGCATCAAACGTTGGACGATTGGCGCGCGGAACTAACCGAAGCTCTGTCGATGGCCGCTGATCATCTGTCACTGTACCAACTGACGATCGAGGAAGGCACCGCCTTTGGCGACCGTTACGCGGTGGGCAAACTGCGCGGCCTGCCCGAGGATGACCACGCCGCTGACATGTACCTCGCCACGCAAGAGATTTGTGAGGCCCACGGCCTGCCCGCCTATGAGGTTTCGAACCACGCCCGACCGGGGTCAGAGTCGCAACACAATCTGATTTACTGGCGTTATGGCGATTATGTCGGCATCGGCCCCGGAGCACACGGACGAGTAACCGCAAACGGAACAAAATGGGCCACCGAAACATACCTATCGCCGAATGCGTGGCTGAAAGCCGCATCTGCGGGATCAGGTGAGAAGGAGCGAGCTGCCTTAACTCTGCAAGATCAGGCAATTGAATACCTTATGATGGCGATTAGGATTGACGAAGGACTAGATATTGATCGATTTGGTGCTCTGTCCAAGCAACCTCTGCCACAAGAGAGACTGCAACATCTCTGCGAACTTGGGATGATCGAACTGCATGATAACCGGCTTCGCGCAACCAAAGATGGACGCGCAGTTCTAAACGCCGTCACTCGAGAATTGTTGGGGTAACATGCAGTATCTCTGGGCAGCTTTGGGTTTGATTAGCGTCGCGCTTGCCGTGATCGGCATTGTGCTGCCCCTTCTGCCCACGGTGCCGTTCCTACTGTTGGCGGCGTTCTTCTTCGCGCGCTCGTCTTCACGCCTGCACCACTGGCTAATCACGCATCGTACGTTTGGACCATTAATCCAGGATTGGCAGAGCTCTGGCGCCATTCGACCCGCCGCAAAAAGAGCGGCCACCGTGTCGATCGCCGCCGTCTTTGGAATTTCTGTTCTGATCGCAGTGCCCATCTACGTATTGGCAATTCAAGCCGTCGTTCTTGGCGGTGTGCTAACTTTTATCTGGACCCGGCCTAACGGCTAAGTTTGGCGCACAGATCGTCCAGTTGATCCAGATTCTCATATGTCAAAACAACCTGTCCCGTCTCGGTTCCGGCTTTATGATTAATGACAACCTTCATTGCGAGAATTGCAGACAGGTCTTTTTCAAGCGCGCGCGTATCGGCGTCTTTGCCCGCATCCAAATTCCGTGATCGAGGTGCAGATTTTTCAGCCTCGGGTTGGTGCTGCTTTTTTACCAAAGCCTCAGTTGCACGCACCGAAAGACCATCTCGAATGACGGTTTTGGCCAGATCGGTCGGGTTTTCAGCCGTCACCAAAGCCCGCGCATGTCCGCCAGAAAGCTTCCCCTCAACGACGAAATGCTGAACGTCCATTGGCAAAGACAAAAGTCTCAAAAGATTCGCTATATGACTGCGGCTTTTACCCAGTGCTTCGGCGAGTTTCTCCTGCGTATGACCAAAGCGATCCATAAGCTGTTTGTAGCCCGCCGCCTCTTCTACTGCGTTCAAGTCGGCGCGCTGGATGTTTTCGATAATAGCGACTTCCAGAACCTCAGTGTCGTCGAAATCCCGGACGATCACCGGTATATTGTGTAATTGCGCCATCTGAGCAGCGCGCCATCGACGTTCGCCCGCGACGATTTCATAGTCCCCTTCAGAGATCTCGCGTACGATCAGCGGCTGAATGATGCCCTTTTCTTTGACTGAAGCCGCAAGTTCATCCAGTTGCTCGCGCGAGAATGTTCTGCGTGGCTGATTAGGATTCGCGTGCAGTTTTTCGATTGGTACCGTCATGTCCGGACGACGCGGTTCGGATACAGAGCGACCTTCGGGTTCTTGCGTCACATCAGCCATCAAAGCGGACAATCCGCGGCCCAAACCTCGGGGTTTTGCTTTCTTTGCGGCCACGTGACCCTCCTTTTACCGCTTATGCAGCGGCTTTTTTGTTTTTATGAATGACTTCCCGTGCCAAATGACGGTATGCCATCGCCCCTAAAGAGCCGGAGTCATATTGCAATACAGGCAACGCATAAGACGGAGCCTCACTCACCCGAACATTTCTAGGTATCTTGGTTTTAAATACCATCTCACCCAGATTGTCACGCGCGTCCTTTTCGACCTGCCGGGACAAGTTGTTGCGGTTGTCATACATGGTCAACACAACACCTTCGATTCTGAGGTCGGGATTCGCCGTTTGTCGTACCTCTCGGATCGTCAACATCAGTTGTGATAAACCTTCCAAGGCGAAGAACTCGCTTTGCAAAGGAACAAGGACAGAATGCGAAGCCACCATAGCATTCACAGTCAGCAAGTTCAGTGACGGTGGGCAGTCGATCAGCACAAAATCAAATTCAAACTTGTCGATCGCCGTTTGTCGCAACGCGTCGTGCAACAGATAGCTGCGCTTCTCGTTTGAAATAAGCTCAATATCCGCCGAACTCAGATCCACTGTGGCCGGAATGACGTAGAGTCCGCCAATTTCTGTCTCTTGGATAACTGCCTCTAGCGGAGCGTCGTCCAGAATAAGGTCGTAAGTTGTCCAATCCCGGTCTTCAACACCAAGCCCGGTTGAGGCGTTGCCTTGGGGATCCAGATCGACAACCAGGACATTACACCCAGCTTCGGCTAGTCCCGCTGCGAGGTTGATCGCAGTTGTTGTCTTCCCTACCCCACCTTTTTGATTGGCAACCGCAATAATTCTGGGGCCGGTGGGGCGAGACAAGTCAACCACGTGAAACTCCTTTGATCTTAAGGATAACGGCTTGGGGTTCTGTTAAACTTGTAATCGGGTCGGCTTGGAAATTCCATTCTTCCCGAGCGTCGTCCAATTCTTTTTTCCAGTTTGCGCCTTTCGGCAACAACGCCACACCGGACTCGCTTAAATGCCTGTCACAATAGGATAAAAGTGTCTTCAGATCCGCTAGTGCACGGGCTGACAAGACTTGCGCATTCAATGGGCCGACTGTTTCAATTCGCTTAGATATGATCTTGCAATTGGCACCACATTCGCGCGCAACATTCCTTAGAAACGCCGATTTCCTTTGATCGCTTTCGACAAAAGTAAACTCTGCATTTGGGTTCTCTTGTACCGCCATCAAAGCGCATACCATACCTGGAAAACCTCCTCCGCTACCCAAGTCAGCCCAATTGTCGAAAGTATCTGCACACCGATAAACCTGAACCGAGTCCTTGATGTGCCGAACCCAAATTTCATTAAGACTGTTGCGAGAGACAAGATTTATTTTGGGATTCCAGCGATTTACCAAGTCAACGTATGTCGTCAGCCGTTCCAATGTTTCACGTGAAACATCCAGACCTTCGAAAATCGCCCCGATCATGCTTTTCGCACCTTTTGGTCCCGCCGAAGTTTCGCTAAGACCAAAGTCAAAGCTGCGGGCGTTACGCCTTCTACGCGTCCGGCCTGAGCGATATTTTCAGGTCTGGCAATGGATAGTTTCTGCTTCATCTCAGAAGACAGCCCTTCCAAAGCAAAAAAGTCAAAATCCTGCGGAATTTCGTAAGACTCATCCCGCTTCATCGCCTCAACATCTTTTTTCTGACGTTCGATATAATTCGCATACAAGGCGTCGCGCTCTACCTGAAGGCGTATGTCTTGGTCGACGGCCTCCAAAGCAGGAATTAATGGAAGTAAATCTTCGAACGACACATCTGGGAATGCTAGAACGGCCATACCATACCTGCGGTTACCGTCTTGGTTTACATTGATACCAGCAGATCGGATTTCCTTTGGCGTAAAACTGCGTTCAATCAACTTAGCCTTTGCAGCGCTAAGCTTTTCCATCTTTTCATAAAACGAGTTTCTGCGAACAGATTTCACACAGCCTAAATCCAAACCAATCGGTGTTAAACGTTGATCGGCATTGTCAGCACGCAAAGACAAGCGGAATTCGGCCCGAGAAGTAAACATTCGATACGGTTCAGCAACGCCACGAGTTGTCAGGTCATCTATCATAACGCCGATATAACTGTCTGAACGTGTGAAATGGACGGGACCCCTATCAAATGCCAACAAAGCAGCATTTAAACCCGCAACCAATCCTTGGGCCGCGGCTTCTTCGTAACCTGTTGTTCCATTGATTTGCCCGGCAAGGAAAAGTCCAGGCACCTCTGGAAGTGCCAATGATGACGTCAGTACACGCGGATCGACGTAGTCATATTCAATTGCGTACCCAGGTTGAAGAATCTCTGCGTTTTCTAGGCCCCTAATCGACCGAACATATTCCAATTGAACATCTTCGGGCAAAGAGGTGGAGATTCCGTTGGGATAGATTGTGTGGTCATTCACACCCTCGGGCTCAAGGAAAATTTGATGAGAGTCCTTGTCTGCAAACCTAACAATCTTGTCTTCTATAGATGGACAATACCGAGGACCAATCCCGTCAATGTGGCCACCATACATCGCTGATCGCGACAGGTTTTGCTCGATAATCTCATGCGTTCGTGAGTTGGTATGTGTTATGCCGCAGGAAATCTGAGGCGCTTGGACAGTCTTAGATAAAAATGAGAATAACGTCGGAACGTCATCACCGTCCTGACGCTCTAGACCAGACCAATCAATGGTGCGGCCATCAAGCCGCGGGGGCGTTCCTGTCTTGAGTCGACCTAATGGAAGTTCGAAGCTATCCAGTCTCTCGGCCAGTTTAACCGATGGTCTATCACCCATTCGGCCACCAGGTCTAGAAACATCACCTATATGAATGATTCCCCGCAGGAACGTACCCGAGGTCAAGATCACTGCAGCGGCGCTTAATTCGGACTCATCCGAGAGCTTTATGCCGACAACCTTGTTGCCAGACATCAGAAAGTCAACGACTTCACCAATAACTACGGTGAGGTTCTGTTGTGCTTGTGTTTCTTTCTGCATTGCAGATCGGTACAAAGCTCGGTCTGCTTGTGTTCTGGGCCCTTGCACCGCTGGGCCTTTTCGGCGATTCAGCAAACGAAACTGAATTCCTGCCGCATCGGCGACCCGGCCCATGACGCCATCCAACGCGTCGATTTCTCGAACAAGATGCCCTTTACCTAGACCTCCAATAGCTGGGTTGCAGGACATGACGCCAATATCTGACACAGAAAGGGTCACCAGTGCAGTGTTGGCACCCATCCGTGCCGCAGCATGAGCAGCCTCGGTTCCTGAGTGGCCTGCACCAATAACTACAACATCGAAATCTGAATGTTTCACGTGAAACACTCCTTACTTACCCAGGCAAAAACTTGAAAAGATCTCGTCCAACAAATCTTCCACGCCTATTCTGCCAACCAACGCCTCGAGCGCCCGAATTGAACTGCGCAACTCCTCAGCCACGATATCATACATGTCGGGGCCTGATTCAAGAAACGACATCGCAGCGATCAAGGAGGTCTGAGCATTTACCAGCGCAACACGATGCCGTTCCCGTGTTGCAATACCAGAACTAGTGGTTCGTTGACCAAGTACACCCGATATATCGGATACTAGTCTATCCACGCCCTGACCTGTTATCCCCGATACTCCACCATCTGATACACTGCGAAGATCAGATTTCGGCAACACATGGATATCCCCCTTTTGCATGGAGATACCCAATAATTCGGGATCTTCGGCAAGGAAAACTCTAAGATCAGCTGTTTCCGCCCGTTTCCTGGCAAGCTCGATTCCCAGATTTTCAACGTGATCCTCAGTCTCGCGAAGGCCCGCTGTATCCAGCAAGGTAACCGGAAGCCCATCCAAGTCCATCCTTACTTCAATGACGTCTCGGGTAGTTCCGGCGTATTCGGAAGTGATTGCCGCTTCACGCCCTGCCAATGCGTTAAGCAAAGTCGACTTACCTGCATTTGGAAGACCTACTATAGCCACTTCAAAACCAGATCTGATGCGTTCAGCAATCCGGACACCTTCGGCTTGATGCCGCAAGTCCGTAACAACACCCGAGATCAAAGAGCGGACCTCAGGAGTTACATCTGTTGGAACCTCTTCGTCGGCAAAATCGATCACGGCCTCCAACAATGAGGCCGCTCTGATCAAATCACGACGCCATCTTTCCGCAAGCGTTCCTAGTCCACCTGCAAGTATTACCTGCGCCTGCTTGCGCTGCGCTTCTGTTTCCGCATCAATGAGATCGGCCAACCCCTCGACCTGGGTCAGATCCATCTTACCATTCTCAAGCGCGCGGCGGGTGAATTCTCCGGGTTCTGCCAGGCGCAGACCGTTCGTATCCGACAGGCAACGCATGACGGCATTCACCGCGGCTGTACTGCCATGTATTTGTAGCTCTGCCACGTCCTCGCCAGTGAAACTGGCTGGTGCCTGAAATGTCAAAATCAGCCCATCATCCAGACGTGACCCATCTGGTGTCCGCAAGGTCCGCAACTTCATCCCGCGCGGCTGTAAATCCCCACCCGTCAAATCTGCCGCTGCAGAATGCGCCATGGGCCCCGAGAGGCGGATCACCGCCACCCCGGCTTTGCCTTGCGCGCTGGCCAAGGCGAATATCGTATCCATTCGAAGGCCTCGCGTTGGTTAAGACCTGTGTTAGGTATTCATTGAATCGAAGAACTCGCCATTTGTCTTCGTCTGTTTCAACTTGGACAGCAGGAATTCGATCGCGTCGGTCGTGCCCATCGGGTTGAGGATACGGCGTAGAACAAATGTCTTGGCCAGATCGCCCTTGTCGACCAGCAGGTCCTCTTTCCGGGTGCCGGATTTGAGGATGTCGATGGCTGGGAACACGCGCTTGTCGGCGATCTTGCGATCCAGCACGATTTCCGAGTTACCGGTGCCTTTGAATTCTTCAAAGATCACCTCGTCCATCCGGCTGCCGGTGTCGATCAGCGCTGTGGCGATGATGGTCAGCGAACCGCCCTCTTCGATGTTCCGGGCCGCACCAAAGAACCGCTTGGGTCGTTGCAGAGCATTCGCATCCACACCACCGGTCAGAACCTTACCCGAAGATGGGACCACAGTGTTAAACGCCCTACCAAGTCTTGTGATCGAGTCCAAAAGAATCACAACATCTCGTTTATGCTCAACCAGACGCTTAGCCTTTTCGATCACCATCTCCGAAACGGCCACGTGGCGCGTTGCAGGTTCATCAAAGGTCGAGGATACAACCTCCCCCTTCACCGAACGCTGCATGTCCGTCACCTCTTCGGGGCGTTCGTCGATCAGCAGGACGATCAGATAGCACTCCGGGTGGTTCTGTTCGATCGAATGCGCGATATTTTGCAAGATCACCGTCTTACCCGTCCGCGGAGGCGCCACGATCAGCGACCGCTGGCCTTTCCCAATCGGCGACACGAGGTCGATCACACGGGCCGATTTATCCTTGATGGTGGGGTCCTCGATCTCCATCTTCAGGCGCTCATCCGGGTACAGAGGCGTCAGGTTGTCGAACAGAATTTTATGTTTGGCCTTTTCGGGCTCTTCAAAGTTGATCTTGGTCACTTTGATCAGCGCGAAATAACGTTCATTGTCATCCGGCGCTTTGATTTCACCTTCGACGGTGTCGCCAGTGCGCAGCGAATGCTGGCGGATCATATCAGGCGACACATAGATGTCATCCGGACCCGGCAGATAGTTCGCCTCGGGCGAACGCAGGAAACCAAAGCCGTCTTGCAGCACTTCCAGAACGCCGTCGCCGCCCACAGTCCAGCCCTCGTCCGCGCGTTCGCGCAGGATCTGGAACATCATCTCGCCTTTACGCATGGTCGAGGCGTTTTCGATCTCTAGCTCTTCGGCCATGGCCAGAAGGTCTTTGGGGCTTTTGGCTTTCAGATCGGCCAGATTCAGAGATTCATTGGACATGATACAAACCTTCACCGCTGACTGCGCGGCACGAAGTGGAATTTCAGTACGGAAGATACGCCGCCCGGACGGGCGTGTTGTGCGTTACATACGCATCCCGGTGGTCCGAGTCAAATGCTCGCTCAGAACTTCAGAACGACCGCCAGAACGATGATCACCATCAAAACGGTCGGAACCTCGTTCATCATGCGGTACTGCCGCCCAGTAAGCTTATTTCGCCCCTCTATGAAGTCCTTGCGTCGCGCCATCAGCCAATGATGGAACCAGGTCATCCCGATCACCGCAGCCCCCTTGGCCCAGGGCCAGGCCCAGTCCCAGCCAACAATGCCGGGTGTAAGGACCATGATCAGCCCGCAGACCCACGCCACGATCATCGCCGGACGCATGATCACGCGCAGCAGCTTCTCTTCCATTTCAAAGAAGATCTCCTGCGCTCCGTCTACGGCTTGCGCCTTTTCTACGTGATAGACGAACAAACGGGGCAGGTAGAACAAGCCTGCCATCCAAGAGATCACAGCCATAATATGGACAGACTTCACCCACGGGTAGATTGCGAAAAGGAGGTCGGTCATGCTGGCTCCGAGGGTTGCTCGAAACCCTCCCTAATAAAAAAATAAGAAAAGAAAAAGGAAGATGGTTTTGTAGGATGAACAATTTCCGTGGATTATTTTTTTACACACGTGTTTTCCCCAGGTGGATAGAATCCAGCTTGAACAAAAAGATTCTGTTGAAGAAAAAAATTATTTATAAAAAACAGTGTTTTAAACAATAATTGAATGTGTACTTCTGGGGATAACTCTTTGGGTAATTAAGGAAATTCGGGTTATACCATTCGACAGACTTATCCTTGTCCCGGATGGACAGGATTTGGGCGACTCGGGGAAGTTTCAGTCGAAAACACCGGGCTTGCGTGTCAACCTGAAAACCATACAAACCATCCTAGAACGCTCAACGATTTGCACACGGGGTTTTCCACATGTCTGTCCCCATCATTCTGGCCTCGGGGTCATCCATTCGCGCGCAGCTTCTGCAGAACGCAGGCGTGCCGTTTACCGTCCAAGTCGCGCGCGTAGACGAAGAGACGATGAAACGCGCCTTGCTGGCCGAGGGTGCCAGCCCGCGCGACATTGCCGATGCGCTGGCCGAGATGAAGGCGCGCAAGGTCAGTGACAAGAGCCCCGGCGCGATGGTGCTGGGCTGTGACCAAGTGCTGGATTTCGACGGTCAGCTTTTGTCCAAGCCCAAAACGGCCGAAGATGCTTTTGCGCAGCTTAAGGCGATGCGGGGCAAGCGGCACATGTTGTTATCTGCTGCTGTAATCTATCAAGACGGCGAGCCGATCTGGAGGCATGTGGGTCAGGTTCGACTGCGGATGCGGATGAGCTCTGACGCCTATCTGCGCGACTATATCGACCGCAACTGGGAGAGTATCCGCCATGCGGTCGGGGCCTATAAGCTTGAAGAAGAGGGCGCGCGCTTGTTCGCAACCATTGACGGCGATTATTTTAACGTTTTGGGTATGCCTCTATTAGAGCTGCTGAACTACCTGGCTGTCAAAGGGGTGATTGATCAATGAGCAAGACAAAAATTCCTTTGGCTGGGGTGATTGGTCATCCGGTCGCGCATTCGAAGTCGCCTCAGTTGCATGGACATTGGCTAAAGACATATGGGCTGCCGGGTCACTACGTGCCGATGGATGTGGCCCTGGAAGATTTGCAGGATGTGTTGCGCGCATTGCCCAAGGCTGGGTTCGTGGGGACAAATGTCACTGTTCCACATAAAGAGGCTGCGCTGCGACTGGCCGACGAGGTTTCGGACCGGGCACGCAAGATCGGCGCGGCAAATACGCTGGTGTTCCAGAAAGATGGCCGAATTCACGCCGACAATACCGATGGCTACGGGTTTCTTGAGAACCTGCGCAGCGGTGCGCCGGATTGGTCCCCGTCGGGCGGACCTGCGGTTGTGTTCGGGGCAGGCGGTGCTGCGCGGGCGGTGCTTCAGGCTTTGGTTGACGCAGAGGTGCCCGAGATTTTGCTGACCAACCGTACCCGTGAACGGGCCGAGATATTGCGCGATGAATTTGGACCCAGCGTCAAGGTTGTCGATTGGGTTCAGGCTGGAAATGTGATCGAGGATGCGGAATTGGTGGTCAACACCAGTTCTTTGGGGATGCAAGGCCAGCCCGAACTGCGTGTGCCGCTGGACGGGTTGCAGCCCGGTGCGGTTGTGACGGATCTGGTCTACGCACCGCTGAAAACGCATTTATTAAAAACCGCCGAAGAGGTCGGCTGCACCACTGTCGACGGCCTAGGCATGTTGCTGCATCAGGCGGTGCCGGGTTTCGAAAGCTGGTTCGGCGTCCGCCCCGAGGTCAATTTGGACCTGCGCGCGGCTGTTTTGTCATGAGTTTCGCGCTGGGCCTGACAGGCTCGATCGGAATGGGCAAAAGCACGACGGCGCAGATGTTTGTCGATGAAGGCTGCGCGCTGTGGGATGCGGATGCGGCCGTACATAGACTCTATTCAAGGGGTGGAGCTGCCGTTGACCCAATGCACGCAGCTTTCCCGACCGCAATCGTTCACGGCGCAGTCAGCCGGGAGGCGTTGAAACAAATCATCGGAAATGACCCGGCTGTGCTGAAAAAGATCGAAGGCATAGTGCACCCTTTGGTCGCTGCAGACCGTGCGTCGTTTCGGGCGAACGCCACGGCGGATATTCTGGTTTTCGACATTCCCTTGCTGTTCGAAACCGGTGGAGACGCTTCGATGGATGCCGTCGCCTGTGTGTCGATCCCAGCCGATGAACAAAAGCGTCGCGTGATGGCGCGCGGCACGATGACCGAGGCGCAGTTCGAACAGATCCGCGCCAAACAGATGCCCAATAACGAAAAATGTGCTCGGTCGGACTATGTGATCGAGACGGACAGTCTGGACCACGCCCGCGCGCAGGTGCAGGATGTGGTCAGGCAGATACGGGCGGGGCTGGCAGATGCGTGAAATTGTACTGGATACCGAAACCACGGGCTTTGACCCAGAAAGCGGCGACCGGATCGTCGAGATCGGCGCGGTTGAGCTGTGGAACCACATGGCCACGGGCGAGACCTATCATGTCTATATCAACCCCGAACGCGGGATGCCCGAAGAGGCCTTTGGCGTGCATGGTATCGGCCCCGACCTGCTGGATAACCCACGCCCGCCGGAAAAGGGCGAGGTCACGCTGAAGGATAAGCCGGTTTTCGCAAAGGTCGGTCAGGGGTTTCTGGATTTCGTGCGGGATTCGCGGTTGGTGATCCACAACGCCTCGTTCGACATGAGATTCCTGAACGCCGAACTCAAATGGATGGGTTTGCCGACCCTGCCTATGGCACAGGCACTGGATACGCTGGCCATGGCGCGCAAGAAATTCCCCGGCTCGCCTGCGACTCTGGACGCGCTGTGCCGGCGGTTTAATATCGACAATTCGAACCGAACGCTGCACGGCGCGCTTTTGGACTCGGAGATCCTGGCCGAGGTTTATCTTGAGCTTATCGGCGGACGACAGCCGGATTTTGGTCTGTCGACTTCGGTGGCGGCAACAGCAGCCGGGGGTGAGGAATGGCGGCCTACAGCCCGTCCGACGCCGTTGGCCTCAAGGATCACGGAAGAAGAGCGCGCGGCGCATGAAGGTTTTGTTGAAAAACTGGGCGAAAACGCCCTGTGGACCCGCGCCTGAAGGTGTCCCCGGCGCGGGTCAGATTGTTTAGGCTTCTGCTTTCTGCGCCTCGGCCTGACGGCGCATCAGCTCATTCCGGTACAAAGCTACAAAGTCGATATTGTCCAGATTGACCGGCGGATATCCACCGTCGCGTGTTACGTCGCTGACAATACGGCGCAGGAACGGGAACAGCATCCGGGGACATTCGATCATCAGGAAGGGGTGCAGCTGATCCTCGGCCACGCCTTCCACATGGAACAGACCACAATAGTCGATCTCGCACAGGAACAGGACGTCTTCCATCCCCTTGGCTTTGGACTTGAGGTTCAGCTTGACCGAGACCTCATACTGATGCTCGACCTGACGCTTTTTAGCGTCAAGATTGACCTGAACAGAAATCTCGGGCTGCACGTCGCCTGACACACCCTTTTGGGCCATCACGTTTTCAAAAGACAGATCACGAATGAATTGTCCCAGAACGCGCATTTGAATCTGAGGTGCAGCCGGTGCGGCTGCGGTGTTTTCTTTGGCGTCTTCTTCGGCCATGGGTCTACTCCGAAACTAAAATCCGCCATTGCTTAGCAAGTTGGGCGCGGCACCTCAATGCAGGTCACGGGCCATCCACCCATTTCGATGGTTTTGATGGGTCACGACGGGGTTGAACTTCGGTGTATTCCCCATCAATCACGTCATCACCCGATGGGTTGGGGCCACCGCGAAACTGCGCGCCTGTACCCATCTGGAATTGAGTTATCTGCACTTTTGATTTCAGATATCGAAATACAGCGACGCGAACCCCCGGAATAAGAAGGGCAAATCCGACCGCGTCGGTGAAAAAGCCTGGCGTCAGTAACAATACACCGGACAGCAGGATCATCGCTCCGTGGGCCAATGGCTCGGTCGGATCGTCAAGGTCAGCAAAGGAACGCTGCAGATTTGCCAGCGCCATGCGACCTTGTGTCCTGACCAAAGCAGTACCCATAACAGCGGTCACAACGACAATTGCAAGCGTGGGCCACAGGCCGATCAGACCTCCGACCTGAATGAACAGGGCGATTTCGATGATCGGAACCAGCAAAAATGCCAGAAACAGATACATAAGCGTTATCCTTTACTACAGGTCGGGCAGTAGACTTGTCCCGAACTGTCACCTACATAGTGGCATGAGGCCGCGTATACAAAGCTGCGGTCTGATAAAGAGGATGAAATGAACGAACCGATGATCCAGTTGCTGGTCCTGGCCGGAATTGCCGTTTTCCTGATCCTACGCCTCAAAAGCGTGCTGGGGACGCGTGAGGGTTTTGAAAAGCCCCCCGTTCAACAGCAGCCGGAAGCGCATAAATCGCGCCGAGACTTCGAGGTGATCGAAGGTGGCCCGGATCACGACATTACCGACCACGTCGCCGAAGACAGCGAGCAGGCCCAATCCCTGGCCGCGATGAAACGGATTGAGCCCGGCTTTTCTGTCAGCGAATTCGTCCAAGGCGCCCGCGGTGCTTATGAGATGATCGTCATGGGGTTCGAAAAGGGCAACCTGGATGAAATCCAGCCCTTCTTGTCCGAAGAAGTGTTTGACACATTTGTTTCGGTGGTCGCCTCTCGCGAAGATCAGGGTCTGACCATCGAGGCCGAGTTTATCGGTGTGCGGGAAACCGCCCTAGCTGATGTGAAGTTCGACAAGGACACCAACGAAGCCGAAATCACCATGCGATTTGTGGGTGAGCTGACATCGGTTGTCCGGGATCGCGGTGGGGATATCATCGAAGGCAACCCCAACACCGTCAAACGCCAAAAGGACAGCTGGACCTTTGCCCGCGTCATGGGCTCGGACGATCCTAACTGGCTGCTTGTTGCCACGGACGCATGATTGCTGCGCTTCGGTCGCTTTTGCTGGGGGCTGTGATGGCAACCTCTGCCAGCGCCGAGGCGACGCGTTCCATTCTGTCATTTGACGATCTTGATGGCTGGGCCGCTGATGACCACGGTGCGGCCCTTTCAGTTTTCTTGAACACATGTGGTGATCTGGAAGATCCGGACTGGCGCGCCCTGTGTGCTGTCGCCCGCACCTACCAGGCGGATGCTGCACGTTCCTTTTTTGAACTGTTCTTTCGCCCCGTTCTGGTCGAGGACGGCGATGATGCCCTGTTCACGGGGTATTTTGAACCCGAGCTGGATGGCTCTCGCACGCGGACGGAACGGTACAAATACCCGATCTACAAAATGCCCCCCGAGGCACGGGCCGACGGACCTTGGTTGAGCCGCCGCGATATTCTGACAGGCGAGGCTATGAACGGCCGCGGGCTTGAGATCGCATGGGTCGATGACCCGGTCGAGTTGTTTTTTTTGCAGATTCAAGGCTCGGGGCGTATTCGCCTGCCTGATGGCGGTGGATTGCGCGTGGGCTATGGCGGGGCGAACGGCCATCCGTATCGTTCGATCGGGAAAGAGCTGATCCGACAAGGTGCATTGGCTGCGCATCAGGTCAGTGCGCAGATGATCAAATCCTGGGTACGCAAAAACCCCGAGGCTGGTGCCGAACTGCTGTTTCACAACCCCTCTTACGTGTTTTTCCGAGAGGTCACGCGCGTGGCACCCGAGTTTGGGCCGTTGGGCGCAATGAATCGGTCTGTCACGACCATGCGCAGTATTGCCGCTGATCCGGCCTATACTCCCCTGGGCGCACCGGTCTGGGTCGAAAAGGACGGCAAAGATCCTTTGCGCCGCTTGATGATTGCACAGGACACCGGGGCTGCAATCAAAGGCGCGCAGCGGGCAGATATCTTCTTTGGAACCGGGGACGAGGCTGGCCGCGCTGCTGGTCGTCTTAAGGATTCGGGGCGCATGGTCGTTTTGCTGCCAATCCAGCGCGCCTATGCGCTGTTGCCGGATGCATTCTGATGACCCGGCGCAAACTGACCGAGGACGAGATCGAGCTATGGCGCAAAGTTGCCAAACAAGCTGAACGGATGCATCCCGAGTTGCCACAATCCGTACATCCGACCCAACTGCCCAAGCCCAAGCCGACCAAAACGCCCAAAGCGCGGGTCGACCCGTTCGAGCTTGGCCAAACAGCGCCAGCCAAGCCATCGCGAAATTCGCTGCAGCCCTCTGTCACGGATCGGCTGCGGGCTAGCCCGGTGCAGATGGACGCCAAGGCATTTGGTCGCATGAAGCGGGGCAAGATCAAGCCAGAGGGCAAGCTGGACCTTCATGGAATGCGCATGGACACGGCCCATCCTGCCCTTGTCCGATTTGTGCTGACCGCGCAGGCACAGGGCAAACGGCTGGTTCTGGTGGTGACCGGTAAAGGCAAGGATCGGGATGAACCCGGTCCCATTCCCACCCCGCGCGGCGTTCTACGCAATCAAGTGCCGCATTGGCTGTCGATCCCGCCGCTGGCGCAGGCGGTTTTGCAGGTTACTCCTGCGCATATCAGTCATGGCGGTGATGGCGCGTATTACGTCTATCTGCGACGCACGCGCTAAAACTAGCGAACAGCGCGTGTAATTCCGATCCAGACCAACGCGCTAACGGCAATAAAGAAGACACCGATCCATAAGAACTGATTGTCCAGTGCCATACCTTGGTCAATCAGAACTCCTGTCAAACCGGGACCGATTGCTGAACCCAATACCATGACCGCCGTGGCCATCGCCTTGATCGCACCAATATGGCGGGTTCCATAAAACTCGGCCCAAAAAGCGCTGGGCAGGGTACTGTTTGCCCCGACGGTCAGGGCCAGAAAGATCAATGCCAGTGCCGCTCCTCTCAGTGTATCTGTGGCCGAGACGATCATGAAACCAATTGCCATAGGTAATTGGTAAAACGGCATAATCCGCGCAGTGCCCCATTTGTCCAAAGCCCAACCCGCTGCAAACATCGAAAGCAGCGAAACCCCGGTATAGACCGGAAACAGGGCCACCAGTTCAATATGTTGCCAGTCTTTGATTTCAGCCAGGTGCACTTGATGAAAGAAGAACGCAGTGATGAAGGCGGATGGTCCCAGTATTGCAGGGGTCATGAACCAGAAAAGCGGGTTCAGGAGTGCTTGCCTCCGGGTCCAGTGGCGCCCTTGCATACCGACAGAGGAATA
Organism: Ruegeria sp. SATB045; assembly: GCF_059613525.1. Lineage (NCBI taxonomy): Bacteria > Pseudomonadati > Pseudomonadota > Alphaproteobacteria > Rhodobacterales > Roseobacteraceae > Ruegeria > Ruegeria sp. SATB045. The sequence goes on from NZ_JBXWSR010000008.1 coordinate 116,476, forward strand.
TTCGGTGGCAAGGCTTTGCGGGGTTCGTTCTTTCCGCAGCAGAAGCAGTAGGACCGGGATTCCCAAAACCACTACTCCGGCGGACATCACCCAAAGCACTCGCCAGTCTAAAAACACCATCGCGGCCACAAAGATCACTGGCAGCAATGCTTCGCCCACTGCGAACCCGACCGAGGCGATTGACAACGCCTTGCCCCGCGTCGCGGTGAACCAGCGCGCCATTGCGACCATGGCCAGATGGATGCTCAAGCCTTGACCAAACAAGCGCAGCAAAAAAATTATGACCGGCAACAGGAACAACAGGCTATTGAGCGCCATGGCCAACGCCGCCAGCGCCAAACCGCCCAGAACTGCAGGCCCCAGCACACGCACACGGAAGATATCCGTCAAACCTCCGGCCCAGATCATGACGACAGCGGAAACTGTGGTGCCCAGCGAATACAACCCACCCCACGCTCCATGGCTCAGCCCATAGGCGGTACGAATCTCGCCCGAAAAAACCGAAATGAAAAAGGTCTGACCGAAACTGGACAGGAATGTCAGCACCACTCCCGCACCCAACCACGCCCCGTTGTCACGTAGAAACCGGGCAGCCTGAAACTGCGTCACGGAGAGCTGACCTGCGCTTGTCCTGTTTCGGTCAGAACGATCTCGGTCGCGCCGGTCGGGTTGCGGACGCTTGCTGGGGCAATCACGTCGATGCCCCGCTGTTCGGTGCCAAATGTATTGCTGACCCGGCGGGCCGACCCGATGATCGCAAGCAATGCAGGCGAGGTTGCAGCCACGAAATGCGAGGATTCTGCGTCGTCATTAAAGGCCGTCGTGTCCAGAATGCTGATCTTGTACTCGGCCAGCGCGTCGGTCGAGCTGATATTACCCAGCCGTTCGCCCTTGGTGGTGCCGCGCAGCCGGGCCGAGATGCTCAGCAGCTTGTCCTTTTGTGAAACGATGACGATGAAGGGGTCAGGCGGGGTCTTGATGACGTCCATCTGGGACCGGAACAGATCCACATCCAGATCCGGTGCGATCAGAACAACCCCCTCGATGTTGCGCTTGGACCATCCGGGTTCGCGCAGCTCGGCCTGTCGCATCATCTCCATCGTCAGGGCAGTGCCCATGGAATGCGCCACCAGAACAACGCGTTTGACACCCATGGATTTCAGGTGGCGGACGGTTTTTTCCAGCCCGTCGCGGGCAAACAGCATACTGTCCAGATCATAGGCATAGCCATATCCCGTGGCCTGACTGGGCCAGGAATAGACCATTGTCGCGCCGGGGATGTTCAGATCGTGACTAAGCTGAGCGGCACGAAAGGCGGTTTCTGCCTGGGTGGTGTTGTACCCATGAATAAATATCGACACCTCATCTGCGCCTTTGAGGCGTGATTTCATGTCTTTGGGCCCTTGCAATTCCTCGACCCCGGCCATGACAAACTGTTTTTCAGGGTTTGGATTGGCGTAAGAAAAATCCAGCGTTCCCGGCGTGTGGTTGGGCGGGATAGAGACCGTCATTTCCAGAAATTGCAGTGTCTCACCGCGTTTGAACCCATATGATCCATCCACTTCACGCGCGCGGGTGGTGGTGGCAAAAATGGTCTCGGCCGTGCCGACGCTCAGCGCAGATGGCACAGTTTTGGACACGGTGCGATCCACGCAGGCGGTCAGAGACGTCGCGGTCAGTATAATCAGAAGGTAACGCAGCACGGGGAACGGCCCTTTAGAGGTTTGGCCCTAGGCTAACGCATTCCCGCCCCACGTCCAGCGAGGCAGGTTGGCACAGGCAGCAAAAATCAGCCGGGTGCGTTACAAAACGTAACGGCTGAGATCGGTGGATTTGGTCAATTCGCCCAGATTGTCATCCACGAACTGTGCATTCACAGTGATTTCCACTCCGGCCTGATCGGGTGCTGTGAACGAGAGTTCCTCGAACACGCGTTCCATCACCGTATAAAGCCGTCGCGCGCCGATGTTTTCGACGCTTTGGTTCACATCCGCCGCGATCTTGGCGAGCGCCGCGATGCCGTCATCGGTGAAACTGACAGTCACCTCTTCGGTGCCCATCAGCGCGGTGTACTGGCGGGTCAGGGCATTGTCGGTCTCGGTCAGGATACGCACGAAATCCTCTTCGGTGAGCGCGCGCAGTTCAACCCGGATCGGCAGACGCCCCTGCAATTCCGGAAGCAGGTCCGAGGGCTTGGCGATGTGGAACGCGCCTGAGGCGATGAACAGGATATGGTCGGTTTTCACCGGGCCATGTTTGGTGGATACGGTGGTGCCCTCGATCAGCGGCAGCAGGTCGCGCTGCACCCCCTCGCGGCTGACATCGCCACCGCGCGCATCCGAGCGGGCGCAGACCTTGTCGATCTCATCCAGAAAGACGATGCCGTTCTGTTCGACTGACTCCAAGGCCACACGGTTGACGGTTTCGTCATCTAGCAGCTTGTCGGCCTCTTCCCCGATCAGCGCGTCATAGCTTTCGGCCACGGTCATGCGTTTTTTGACGGTGCGCCCGCCGAACGCCTTGCCGAAGATATCGCCCAGGTTCATCATCCCCATCTGGCTGCCGGGCTGACCGGGCAGGTCAAACATCGGCATCGGGTTTGAACTGTCGGCCAGCTCCAGCTCGATCACCGTGTCATCCAGCTCTCCGGCCTTTAGTTTTTTGCGGAACATCTCGCGCGTGCCTTCGCGGGCGTCTTCCCCGGCAATGGCTTCGATCACTCGGTCTTCGGCGGCTTGATAGGCGCGCGCTTTCACATCCTCGCGCATATACTCGCGTGTCTGAATGATCGCCGCATCGGCCAGATCGCGGATGATCTGTTCGACGTCGCGGCCGACGTAACCCACTTCGGTGAACTTTGTGGCCTCAACCTTGATAAAGGGGGCGCGAGCCAGCTTCGCCAGACGGCGGCTGATCTCGGTCTTGCCGACGCCGGTGGGTCCGATCATCAGGATGTTCTTGGGATAAACCTCGTCCCGGATGTCGTCGGCCAGTTGTTTGCGCCGCCAGCGGTTGCGCAGCGCCACAGCGACCGCGCGTTTGGCATCCTTCTGACCGATAATGAAACGGTCCAGTTCCGAGACAATCTCGCGCGGGGTCAGGTCGGTCACGGGTGCAGTCCTTTCGATCAGCGGTTTGGCTTACGTAGTCACCGCACAGGTGAAAACAACAGCGGCAGCGTTGGTTAGCAACGCCCTATCGTGTTTGCAATTGCTTTCCATAGGTGAAACGCGCCCATTCTGTTACGGTGGCCTGAAGGTCAGGAGCTTGAAAATGACGAAAATTGCCAAGATCACCCTGCTGTTTGTGGTGTTTGTGGACTTGCTGGGTCAGGGTCTGGTCTTTCCGATCATCAACTCGCTGATCATGGAGACGTCGTCCAGCTTTCTGCCCGAAAGTACACCGATGGGACGGCGGCATTTCTACTACGGTTTGGTGATCGGGTGCTTCTTTCTGTCGTGGTTTCTTGGGGTGGTTTATGTGTCCAAGGTCTCGGACTCGATCGGACGCAAGAACGCGCTACTGGTTTGTCTGGGTGGGGCGCTTGTGGGCTATGCGCTGACGATCGCCTCACTTTACCTCAACAGCCTGCTGCTGTTGATCATTGGGCGGTCAATCACTGGGTTCACAGCCGGAAACCAACCCATCGCACAGGCGGCGATGATTGATGGCAGCACGGATGCCGCCGACCGGGATCGTAACATGGGGTACATCGTCACCGGCGTCAGCTTTGGCCTGGTCGGAGGGCCCATCATCGGTGCCGTTCTGTCCGACGCCACTTTGCTGGGCAGCTATGCCACGCTCAAGATGCCGTTCTACGGCGCGTTTGTTCTGGTGCTGATCGCCATCTTTATGGTGATGACCTTTTTCAAAGACACAAGGACCGAGTGGACTGCTTTCGTGTTTCGCCCCCGCGATATTACCGACAGCCTGATTGCGGTGCGCGGGCATCCGATGGTCTTGAAGATCCTGCCAGTCTATTCCTTCTTCATGATCGCCAACGTCACCTTCTACGTGTTCGTCGACAATTATCTGACCAGTCGCTTTGGCTATGGCGTCATCGGAGGGAGCATGGCCATGGTCGTCATCGGCTTTGCCCTGGCCTTTTCCAGCACCTTTCTGGTGAAACCAGCACAACAAAGGTTCAGCAAGCATCAGATCATTTATGTCTCGCTGATCACAATGGTGATCTGTGGCTTTGGTTTCGCCTTTAGCCCCAGCGGTGTTCTCAGTTACGTGCCGGTGTTCTTTTTCTATTTCTTCTTCGGGGTATCTTATCCGACTTTACTGGGTTTGTTTTCAGCAAGTGTCAGCGAAACCGATCAGGGCTGGGTCATGGGCGTGACGACAGCCGTCTTCTGCCTGGCTGGAGGGATCATGTCCCTGATTGGCGGCGGATTGATGAGCATCGATATCCGCGTGCCCTACTATATCGTCATCGTCGCGGCGATACTGGGCCTGATCGGCATGCACCGCCGCTGGAAAGGGAAAGAGATCAAAGCGCTATTGGCCTGAGATTTCCTCGACCGTCAGATTGCCGTTGGTGTAGACGCAGATATCGGCGGCAATAGCCATTGCCTCGCGCGCCACGGTTTCGGCGTTTTTGTCACTGTCCATCATCGCGCGGGCGGCGGCCAATGCGAAATTGCCACCCGACCCGATGGCGGCGACGTTGTGTTCGGGCTCTAGCACGTCCCCTGCCCCGGTGATCACCAAAAGGTCTTTGCCGTCGGTGACGATCAGCATCGCCTCAAGCTTTTGAAGGTACTTGTCGGTGCGCCAGTCTTTCGCCAGCTCGACCGAGGCCCGGGCCAGTTGGCCCGGCGTTGCCTCAAGCTTGGCTTCCAACCGTTCCAGCAAAGTGAAGGCGTCGGCTGTTGATCCGGCGAAACCTGCGACGACCTCGAACCCACCGGGGGACAGGCGGCGCACCTTGCGGGCAGTGCCTTTGATCACCGTCTGGCCCAGACTGACCTGCCCATCCCCGGCAATCACCACTTGGCCGCCTTTCTTGACGCCAATAATTGTCGTGCCATGCCAACCGGGAAAATCGCTGTCTGCCATAGGGGCCTCCGTTTTCAACTGGCATCCTATATGGGCCGGGCGTGCGTTCAGCGCAACAGTTCTCAAACTGCTCAAAAGATATGCATTGAGTGCAATTCGGGGTTACCAGACTAGCAATTGTGAGACTCGGGCTTTGATCCTACATGAGCCTCACAACCGACGAAGGGTCGGCTGTTTCAGTTACAAGGAATGCGCAAATGGCAACCACCGCAAATATCCATGCGCCGCTCGGAGCAGCTACCATCCTGCATGTAGTGGACGCGTTCTTCGGAACCTATGAAAAGGCACTGGCGTGGAATGAATCCCGCAAGACACGCAAGCTGTTGTGGGAACTCTCCGACACCCAGCTGGACGATGTCGGTCTGTGCCGTGCGGATATCGAAAAATTCTGATCCGCAATCAGGATACCCGCTTAGACAAGCCGCTCGAAGCCGAGCGGCTTTTTCTTTGTCAGGACAGTTTGTATTGGCCGTCCATGTCAGGCAGGAATGCCTCGATCGCGGCGGTGGCCACAACATGACGCCCCCCGTCCGGGTCAACGACATCAAGCCCACCTTGAACCGCACGAACCTGCGCCCGACCGCGTGGCAAATCAGCAGCCACCTGATCACAGTCCACAGCTGACGGCTGTTGTACCCCGATCGTCACCTGAACCCTCATCGCTGTGTGATCCACACCAAGCTTGGAAAAAAGCGTGATCGAGGAATGGTGCAGCGCATCCTGCACCGCGCGTCTTGCGGCCTTTGTGTAATCCTGCCCGTACAGGTCATTTCCAGTGCCCATCTCAAGGATAATTCGCTTTTCGCTCATCAAACGGCCTCCATATCAAACGAGACTATGATTGCGGCATTGGCGATAACGGTGTGACCTTGCGCATCAGGCTTTTCTATATCCAATCCCCCTTGATTGACCTGGATCGAAGGTCGCCCATAGGGAAAAACGGCCTTTAACGCCTCGACATCCACCTTATCCGGTTGGACTACGCCGATTTCGGCATCAATGATCATGGCCTCTTTCGGAAAGCCGAACAGCTCTGCCATATTGACCGAGTTGTGCCACAACGCGTCCTTGATCGCGCGCAGCGCTGCCTCGGTATAGTCTTGGCGGCGCAAGGACGTTCCCATGCCAAATTCAACAAGAATACGTGTTTTAGCCATTTGATCCTCGGTCACAAAAAAGGCGCCCCTAGTGGGACGCCTTTTATTTCGGTTGATCCAATGGATCAGATGGACTCTTCGATCCAGCTTTGCAGCGCGGCTTTGGGTGCCGCGCCTGCGCGGTTCGAAACAACCTGACCGTCCTTGAAGATGAACAGCGCGGGAATACCGCGTACACCCATCGCTGCAGCGGCGTTCGGGTTGCTGTCCACGTCTACCTTGGCAATTTTCACTTTGCCGCCATACTCGGTCGCCAGCTCTTCCAGAGCGGGGCCGATTTGCTTACAGGGGCCACACCATTCTGCCCAGAAATCGACAACAACAGGGATGTCGGAATTCTTGACTTCGGCGTCAAAGGTATCGTCGGTTACGGCTACGGTCGACATATTCTGTCTCCTGAATGGGGAATGCTTGGCTTCAGAACCTAGGCACGGGGTATCCCGAGGTCAAGGTATCTGGGCGCGGGTCAGTGCTTGGGTCACAAGTTCGTGTGGCAACCACATCAACTGCGCGGTGCGGGTCCATAGGATGGCGGTTTTCACTTTTCGGTCGGGATAGATTTGGGCCATCGCTTGCGCATAAGCTCCCATCTGCCGCAAAAGACCCTCGGGGCACGCAGTCGGGGCCTCTGGAACGGTGGCGTTTGATTTAAAATCAATCACCTGTACCTCAGTTTCGGTTACGATCAGCCGGTCAATCACCCCATGCATTCGTTGACCGCCCAGATCTGCGCTAACGGGAACTTCGGCCAGCGTGTTTTCCGTAAAGACAGGCTGCAAGTGGTCCGAGGTCAGAACGGCCTTTGCCTCTGCCAGCAGATCGTTGCGTTCGATGTCTTGCATATCGGGAAGTACTCTGGCGCAAAGCTGCGGCCAGTCCTGATGTGGTGCGCCGGGCAGGTGTTCCAGCAATAGATGCAGGCGAGTGCCCCTGAGTTTGGCGGCCTCTTCATCCTGCCCCGCATCACCCGGCAGCGCCTTGGCTCCACCCAGATTCGAAGGGCTGAGCGTCTCGGACTGCGGCAAAGGCGGCGCGGCGGGGGATTCAAACATTGCGGGCAGATCAGTCTGCGTGGTTTCGGCCTGTTCCTGTTCGACAAGTGACAGCCCGTCCCAATTCCCATGCGACAGGCGCAGAGTTTCCGAGCCCGGCAGTTGCGTGGCCCCTGCCCGCGCCATTGCCGCTTCGACCATCTGATACCAGCTGGTGCCATCCTTGCCGACATCGCCCGCGGCCCCGACGATCAGCCACTTTTCCGCCCGTGTCAGAGCCACATAGAGTAATCTCAGGCGCTCATTCTCTTCCCGCGCGCGGGCCTCAGACCGGGCTTGAGCAATCAACGCCGGTGAGGCATCGGCGGGCACTTTCCACAAAGGCACCCCCTCGCCCACCATGATCTCGGCATCGCGGGGGGCTTGACGTTTTCCGGTATCGGGCAGGATCACGATCGGAGCCTCCAGCCCCTTTGAGCCATGCACTGTCATCACCCGGATCATGTTGCCGACACCGCTCATCTGACGTTTGATTTCCAGATCGTCGGTCTGCATCCAGACCAGAAAGCCGGTCAGGCTGGGAATATCCGTGCGCTCATAAGCCAGAGCCTGCGACAGCAGCGCGTTGATCCCGTCTTCGGCCTCGGCCCCCAGACGACCCAGCAATTTGCGCCGTCCGTCATGGCGGGTCAGGATGCGTTCGATCAGGTCATAGGGGCGCAGAAAGTCGATCTGGCCGCGCAGGTCATTCAGAATCTCAAGCGTTTCGGGGAAATCCTCGGCCCGGTGGCGCAGGGCGGCCCATAGGAACTGCTCGGACCGCCGGTGTGCCAGATCGAATAGCTGCTGCTCGGTCCACCCGAATAACGGTGATTTCAGCACAGTGGCCAGAGACAGACTGTCTTCGGGCGTGGCCAGAAAGCTGAGCAGAGCGGCCAGATCTTTCACCGCCAGTTCCGCCCCGACTTTCAGCCGGTCGGCCCCGGCGATGGGCAGATTGGCGGCCTTGCAGGCGCGGATGATCTCGGCAAACAGATCGGACCGGCGCTGCACTAGGATCAGGAAATCGCCCGGCTGCACCTTGCGCCGCACGAATGCGCCGGGGGTGTTGCCATCCTCGGGGATCGTTTCACCCCGGTCGATCATCTCTTTGATCGAGTGTGCCACCTTTTCCGCCAGAATAACCGTGTGATGCCGTGCGCCGGGGCGATCGACGGGATCGGTCCAGTCGCCATCCTCTTCATCCTCGACCTTTTCAACCACGGGCCACAGGTCGACTCGCCCCGGCAGGCTGGTTTTGAAAGCGCGGTGCAGGGCTTTGTCCTGAAACCCGGCCTCGGCATGGCCTTCGAACAGGATATTGACCAAGGACAGGATCGCGCTGGACGAGCGAAAGGAATATTCCAGCTCCAAACTCTCCAGTTTAGAGCCTGAATTGCTCAGCCGCCGCCCGAATTCCTGCTGCATCTGGTCAAAGGCCGCAGGGTCCGCGCCCTGGAAGGAATAGATCGACTGTTTCTTGTCGCCGACCACAAAGATCGTGCGCTCGACCCCAGACCTTGCCCCCTCGCCGCTGGTGAATTCCTGCGCCAGCTTCTCGACCACATCCCATTGGTCGGGGCTGGTGTCTTGCGCCTCGTCCACCAGAATGTGGTCGATGCCGCCATCCAGCCGGTACAGCACCCATTCGGCAACCGCCGGGTCGTTCAGCACTTGCCGTGCGCGCAGGATCAGGTCGTCGAAATCCAGCCAGCCGCGCAGCTGCTTGCGGCGCTCATATTCCGGCAGAAAGGCAGAGGCGAACCGGTGCAGCACATGGGTCTTGCGCGCCGCCACCAGCGCCAGCCGCTGTTCCCGCGCAGCCTCGATGCGCAGCATCAACGCCTCAAGCTGTGGCATCTGCCCGGCCAATGCGCCTTCGCGCAGGGCTTTGGTCGGGAACGCGTTGATCTTGGCGGTAAAGGGTTCTTTGGCGGCCTTTCCGGTCAGAAACACGCTTTCCAAGACGGGCAGACTGCTGATCCGGGGATCGGTGAACGCCGACAGTTTTGCCGCTGCCTTGGCGTTATTGCCGCCGCTTTCCGTTAGCGCAGGCAGGATCGCGCGGATCAGGTCGACCTCACCGCCCAGAAACACGCGGGCTTTCAGCGCGTCTTCGTCGAATCCATTGGGCAGGTCGAACCGGTCCAGCAGGTCAGCCCAGCCCAAGGGCTGCGCAAACAGGTTGCGCTTGTGGGTGATCGCGGCGGTCAGATTGTCGAACCCGGTATCGGTAACGAAACGGGCCACATCCTCGATCAGAGCGGCATGAGGGCCTTCGGCGAAATCCTCGACGATTTCTTCGCGCAGCAAGGCGGCGGCGCGGTCTTCCATCTCGGAAAACTGGGGGCTGACACCGGCCTCTAGCGGGAATCGCCGCAGAAGCGAGGCGCAGAAAGAGTGGATCGTCTGGATTTTCAGCCCGCCCGGCGTTTCAATCGCGCGGGCAAATAGCGTGCGGGCTTGTGCCAGACGGTCGGGATCAATCCGGCCGGGGACGCCCAGATCGGTCAGTTGCGCCAGCAGCGCCTTGTCACCCAGCATCGCCCATTCGCCCAGCCGTTTGAACAGACGGTTCTGCATCTCACTGGCGGCGGCTTTGGTGTAGGTCAGGCACAAGATGTGCTGCGGCTGCACCCCGTCCAGCAGTAACCGCGCCACCCTGTCGGTCAGAACCCGCGTTTTGCCCGAGCCCGCATTTGCCGCCAGCCAGGTCGAGGCATCGGGCCGCGCTGCCTGCACCTGCCGTTCGGTCGCGTCGTTGCGGGCGCTCATGTCAGATCCTCGGGCTTGGTGTCTGCGGTGCGGTCCCATTCGCCGAACCGGGCCAGATGGTCGTAATCGCCAGAGTCGGTGTCCTTGTGCAGCATCCGACGCGAGGAAAAGCCTTGGTTAGGCTCTAAATAAGCCGAAATCAGCTCTTTTAACTCGGCCAACACCTTGTCCGTCGGTTCTTTCGCCAACGGTGCGGGGACTTCTTTGTAGCTGCCGCCCATGCCGATAAACACCGCCTCAGCCACGGGCAGAGGGTCAAAACCCTCGATCCCGCCCTGCTCGGCCATGGCGGCTTCGATCAGCAGTTGCTTGTCAAATTTGGACTGCTGGCTTTCGGTCGGAGGCGCACCGGTTTTGTAATCCACCAGCCGCAGCGCGCCCCGGCTGTTCAGGTCGATACGGTCGGCGCGGCCTGCGATGGTAAAATTCAGCGGCTCTAGCACCAGCTTCATAGCGGCCTCAAACGCCACGGGCCCGCCATCGCTGCGTCGGGCGGTTTCGGCGCGTAAGAAATCATCGGCGATCCGCTCCAGCCGTGCCAACCACAATTTGCGGGCGGTGGGCCACGCAACATGTTGATCCAGAAGGGTTTCTGCGCGTTTCAGAAATGTTTCGCGGGTCAGCAGTGCGGTGTCCAGTACGCTGTCCTTGACGAAATGTTCCAGAATCTCGTGGATCACGATGCCACGCAATAACGCATCGGGGGCCTGCACCAACGGGTCCAGAGGCCGCAGCCGCAGCACATGTTTGGCATAAATCGCATAAGGGTCCCGTATCAGGCGCTTGATCTCGGTCACGCTCAGACGACGCGGGCGCGACGTGACCGGAGGGCGAGGAGACGGGCGCGATGCCGCCGGAATTTCGGGCGCGATTTCAAGTTGTTCCGACCAGCTCAGCCATTTCTGCCCGCGCCCGCGCATGGCCGAAAGGGCGGCTCGACCGCCCTGTTCCGGCAGGCCCTGCAACAGGTTCGTCAAACGGTTCAACCAGCGCGACGGCACGGTTTCGGCATCATCGGATCGGGTGGCCCGGGTCAGCCAGACCTCGGGCGCGCCGATGGCCTGTTGGAAATCATGCGCCGATAGACCAATCCGCCGTTCGGGCAACAACAATCCTGCCTTGGCGCGCATCTGGCGGTTCAGCCAGGGATCAGGGCTTGGGGCCTCGGGCCAACTGCCTTCGTTCAAGCCACCAAGGATAAGTAGATCTGCACCCTGTACTCGTGCCTCGAGTGTTCCCCAGATCATGATATGGGGATGCGGTGCGTCGCGGTCCCGGACCTCTTCACCTGACAGCAATGCACCCAGCAAATCCGCAAAGTCATGCGCCGTCATCGGACCACCATGACCAGCTTCTTCCGTAAGTGCGGTCAGAACCGACAAAGCCTTTTGTCCTGCGTTCTTGTCCCAAAGCGTACCGGGCCCCCCGGTATTTCCGGCTGAAATCGCTTCGGCCAGATCGCGCAACCGGATGACCCAGTCCGATAGTGGCAGATCTGTAGTCACTTGTTGGTCGCAGAAGTGATGCGACACCCAACGCACCCAATCGTCCGGCACCTCTTTGCGGATCGCAAACGCGGTCAGGCTGCGGCTGTCCGGGAACGGAGGCCCATGCCGCCGCAGGTCAAGCTCCAGATCGCGCGTGTGCAGCAGATGTGTACCGCGATCGCCACCATCGTGGCAAAGGGGATGTTTTAGTAGTGTCAGCAGGGCCTCGCCATCCAGCCGTCGCGCAAACAATCCGGCCACATGGCGCAGGAATCGCCCCGGTGGTGAAAGCTGCAGCGGCAGACCTGCGCTGTCATCTGGCAGAATGTTCCATCGATCCAAAGCAGCACTGACTTGCCGCGTCAGCATCCGGTCCGGGGTGATCAGAGCAGTGGTCTGACCTGTCTCGGCCGCTTGCCGCAAGCGCAGGGCAATGGCCAGCGCCTCGTCCCGCGGCGATTGTGCCTCGACCAGGGTCAGGTCTTTCGTCGCGCCGTCCAAATCTGTCAGCTTGGGCCCTTCGGACATCCAGGCATCCGTGATTGGTGCTGGGCGTAATGCTAGGGAAACCAAACGGTTACGCGCGGGTGACGGAGGTGTATCAGGTGTCCAGGGCGTGACTTGATCGGGCCTCAGATCAAGCTGAGTTATCAATTTGTGAAATCGGTATTGCGGGTGATCTTCCGAGGTCAGGGCATCGTCCAACCCCCGCCAGACGTGATCAGGCTGATCGAAGTCGTACCCCGGCAGGATCAAAGCACCCTGTGGAAGGCGCGCCACCGCCTCCATCAGCATCAGTGTGGTGCCGCGTGATCCGGTAGATCCCGCCAGAATGACCGGATGTTGCGGAGGTGCGTCCCGCCACCGCGCAATAAGGTTTTCGACGACGATGCGCTGTCGGGCCTGCGCGTCCAGCGCATCGGGTCCTGCGTCGATGAATTGATCTGCGATCCCAATAAAGGCCTGCGCGCGTGCCCAATGGCCAGACAAGTCGCTGACATCCAGCTGCCCGATTGCCTCGGGCGACACGCCCTCGCCCTGCATTTCGTCGATCAATGCGGCCAGACTGTCGGACAAATCGAACAGCGAAGATCGCGCCGCCAGATCAGGTTGTTGGTCCAGTAGTTTTGAGACTAGCTGTGTCAACTCCAACCGCCTGCGTAGTGCCGGAATAGCTGGCGGAACGCTAGCCAGGTCAACGCTTTCGCCCAAGTCTGTGACCAAGGATAAACGCGGCAGAAGGCAGGCTGGCCCTTGGTCAAACAACTCTCGCACACGTCGGGCCATTCGCCTTGTGTTTACCACCAGCTGCACCTTGGCCAATGCTTCGGGCGGATAGTCCTTGCTGCGGTCGCGCAACCCTTTCACCAAAGCGGCCGGAAAATCTGTGCCGGGGGGAACGGCAAATACACGGGGTAGACCGCTGGGGTCAAACATCCGCCAACATCCTTTCAGCCAGAGCGATCCCTTCGGGACGGCCCACATCGCACCAGCGCCCGGGATATGTCAGGCCAAACAACCGACCGTTCTGATGCATTCGGTCCCACAAAACATTCAACGAAAACGCCTTGTCCGGGATATCGGCCAATCCATCGGTTTTCATGATCTGCGCGCCACCATAAACCAACCCCGGGCCGCGCGTGATGCGGCCGTCGCGATCTGCAGTGAAATCACCCTGACCCGCATGTCCAACGGCTTGGTCTGTTGGTATGCACATCAATAGCGCATCCATCTTTTCGGGATCCCAAGCATCCCGCAGCATCCCAAGTGGATTTGGCCCCGACCAGATCGCATCTGAATTCAGGGTGAAAACAGTACTAGACCCTAACAAAGGTAATGCTGCGCGCAATCCACCTCCTGTTTCAAGGATTTCGGGTTGTTCATGGGACAGCAAAACACCCTTGGGGGCAAGATGAGCCTCAAGCTGATCTGGCAGGTAATGCAGGTTGGCGACCTTACGAATTGGATCAAGGTCGTTGACCAGATCAAGCGCGTGGTCAATCAGCGGGCGGCTTGCGCATTCCACCAGAGGTTTCGGCCGATTCTTGGTCAGCGCACCCATACGAGTTCCAAACCCGGCAGCAAACAGCATGATGGCATCAGGCGTTTCGGTCATGACTCTCTGAGCTTAGCAAGGTTTTCAGGCGTCGGTGCAGGTAGCCCATCACGTAACAGATCGGACACGGTGACCAACGCGGGATGTTCCAGATCGCGCATCAAATGCGTCCATGTCGCGGGGATCAGGTCGACATATTGCGGTTTTCCATATTCCGTCGCCAATCGGGCAAATACACCGAGAATACGCAGGTTTCGTTGCGCTCCCAGAACGGCATATGCGGTGCGGAAATCGTGGTCGTTCACTCCGGTTGTCTGAATATACCTGTTAACCATCCGCATTTCGGTTCCAGGTGCTACATCCCGGCGCACATCTTGCAGAAGCGAGACCAGATCATAAGCGGGATGGCCCAGCATGGCTGTCTGAAAGTCCAGCAACCCAACGCGGGCAACGCCGTCGCGTTCAGGCAACCAAATCAGGTTTTCGGCGTGATAATCCCTTTGGACAACAACTTTTGTTCCCGCAGTTTCCCGGTGCAGGATATCTGCAAACCGGTGTTCGAACCGATCCCGTGCGTCCTCGTCATGCGATCCTTGGATCGACTGGGCGTATTTGGTGAACGACAGTGCGGACAGTTCTGTCATCAAGGATGGGCCATAGGATGGCAATGAAAGCGTCGGTGCCTTGTGCAGCGTGATCAAAACGTCTGTGGCTGCCTCGTAGAATTCACGTTCCATCGTCGGAGACCGCCGCAGCACACGCGCAAACAGATCGTCGCCCAAATCCTCAAGCAACAAAAAGCCATATTCGGTATCTTCGGCATAAATTTCGGGCGCGCTAAGGCCGATGGATCGCAAATGGTTTGCCATTCGGACAAACTCTTCGACGGGTTCAGCCTGACCCGGTGGCGAGTCCATCAAAACCGCTGTCTTGCCGGTATCCGGATCGGTCAGACGCTCATAACGGCGGTTCGAGGCGTCCCCGGCCAAAGGCGCACGCTGCGCATTGGCCCACGGGGTTTGAGCGATCAGCGCTTCGGCCAGCACAGCTCGGTTTGTCATTGCGCGGCCTCCAGTCTGCTGGCCCATTCGGTATTTACCCACGAAAGGGTTATAAGGCGTTTTTCCACAGTGTTAGGGTCTGTTTCAAACGAAAGTGTCAAGGCATTTTCAGGTTGCATCGACCCGAGTTTGTCAGGCCATTCCACAAGGCAAATCGCTGTTTCAAATGCCTCGGTCAGGCCAAGCTCATCGACCTCATCCACTGCGCCAAGGCGGTAAAGATCACAGTGCCAGATTTCTCCGATTTCGGTGTCATAAACCTGAACCAACGTAAATGTTGGCGAAGGAACGTCTTCGGGGATGCTCATCACCGATTGAATAAGACTGCGGGAGAAGTGGGTTTTTCCGCTGCCAATTTCGCCTTCGAGCAAGAGAGTATCGCCCGGACGTAGAATCCGGCCCAACCGAGCGGCAAAATCTGCCGTCTCACAAGGCGAGTTGAAGGTGATTGCAAAGGGCGCGGTCGTCATGGCGCCACAATGACGTCGCACCGGTTTGCCTGCAACCCGGTTCAGGCGCTGATCTGGTGTAACTTAGGTTGAAGAACTGTTTTATCTTCTGTTGCAAACCGGATAATTGTCGCTCCGTTTTGCATCGGGCAGATTGTGCATTCAAGCGAAGCACCATTGCGCATACGCAACTCTGCCGACCATTCTGCCCGGTTGTCGCGCATCCCTACAAACTCTCGAATCTCACCGAAAACAGGGGATGCAGTACAAAGTTCCTGCCATTTGCGTGTGACATCCAGAACTGAATCGGCGTCAAACCCCGAGTCTCCGTTGTCGCCCCACAGATTTTGATAGGCATAATTGGTAAAGGCCAGGGTTCCGTCATCGCCAAAAACGGCGACCGCATCCACCAGTTTGTCCAGAACCGATTGCATCAGGTCCATTTCTGAACGGAACCGCCGGGTCAGGGTGATCTCGGCCGTGATGTCTTCGAACAAAAAGGCGACGGCACCGTCGGGATGGGGGCGGCCGCTAACCGAATAAACCGACCCTGAGGGCAGCGACCACGTTTCCTGATAATTCCCGTCCTCGGCAGCCTCAAGCAGGTCATTCATCTGACTGCGCCAGCTTCGGTAGTTCTTGGGTTCGGGCATCATGTGTTGATCCCTTAGCCGGTCGAAAAAACTGGACAGGCTTGGCCGGCAGCTGAGGAAGTCCGGGGGCAGGGCGGTCAGGTCAATTAGGGCCGGGTTGAACAGGGCCAATTGTCGGTTGCGGTCGAAAATCGCCAACCCAATGGACAGTTGGGCAAAGGTCTTGGTCATCGTCTGAACGAATTTGCGCTGGGCGGTTTCGGCGTCGACAATCGCGTTGATGTCGACGGCGTAACACAAGTGCCCCTCTGGATGGTGGACTCGTGTCAGATCGAACCAAAGCTTGATTTCGCTGCCGTCCGACGAAATTGAAATCCGCGTCTTTCCACCCAGTCGGGCATCTTCTTCGGATCCGGGAAACAACGGCGCGGTCAGATCGGTATCCTGACCCCGCACCTTGCGAACCAACGAAATATAGGCTGCGTTGCACCAACGAACTGTGTCTTGTTCATCCAGTAACCAGACGGGATAAGGCGCGCGTTCCATTGCCAGGCGGATTGGATCGTTCGCCTCACGGTTGATGGTGGCAGGGCAGATGCTGTTTTCACGCAATTGAACCCTGACTATGCCGTCGATCCATTCGCACATGACGTCACGCTCGACCGTACAGTCTATGGCGGGGATGATCAGATTACCCTCCTGTCGGATGCAGTCCGGAGTTTCGGGAAAAGTGGGAAAGTCTCGCTGCAGTAAACGGCGCAGGTCGTGCCAGGACCGGACTTCTTCGAACCCTTCTAGCGCGATATCCGAGTGGCTGATCAGACGTTGATCGTCGAACAAAAACACCGCGTCAAACAAGGACGTGGGCGAGGATAGGCCGAAATTGTCCCCCCTGTGCCGACGGCGCGGCAGCAGCCATTGCACCGCAAGGCCGGCAGAGACCAAGCCTATGACAGCCAGAGTGAACCAGTCGACCATGAACGCCCCGCAACAGAAGTTACGAAACCGGATTATGGTTACCAATGGTTAACGGGGTCTTAACTCAGACCTGAATCCGTTGGTTCGCGCCAGACGGGACCGGGGTGTCTCCTTGTTGCGCATCAACCAGATTTCTCGGCCAAGTGACCTTGACGATAGCCCCCCGACGTTCGGGGTTTTCGGATAAGGTCTGATAGGGGTCTGAACCGTTGGCAAATTCCAGTTCCGCTCCGCTGCGCTCCAGCAGGGTTTTGGCGATGAACAAGCCCAACCCCATGCCTTCGTATTCTGGGCGTGCGCGCTGATCGGTTTCGGCGCGCCGGCGGCGCATGAATGGGTCGCCAATTCGCCCGATCATCTGAGACGGATATCCGCGCCCGTCATCCATGATGCTGACAATGATCTGATCAGAGCTCCATTCCGCCTCGACCCAAACGTTCGCGCGGGCAAAATCCACCGCATTCTGGATTAGGTTCCGCAACCCGTGAATGATTTCGGGCTTGCGCAGGATCGAGGGTTGCTGAACATCCCCGTCATCCGCAGGACCTTCGGTAAAATGGACGGTTTTGCCCCGGTGAATGTGTGGTTCTGCAGCCTCGTTCACCACGGTTGAAAGAGGGGCCTGCCGCAGATGCAGATCATCCTTTCCGGCCCTGCCCATGTCGCGCAATATGTCCCGGCACCGGTTGGCCTGTTCTCGGATCAGCGCGGCATCCTCTTTCAGTTCGGGCCGGTCATCCAGTTCTTCGATCAACTCCGAGCTGGTCAATTTGATTGTGGCCAGCGGCGTGCCCAGTTCGTGCGCGGCCGCAGCAACAACCCCACCTAGGTCGGTCAGCTTCTGTTCTCTCGCCAGGGCCATATGCGTGGCGGCCAGAGCCTCGGACATGGATTGAACTTCGGAACTGACACGATGTGAATAGGCACCCAAAAAGACGATCGCGATGACGATCGCGGCCCAGTTTCCGAACAACAGGATATCCGGGATTTCAAGATCCATTCCGACATCCGTGCGCAAGGGCACATGGAATTCGGCCAGCAGAGTGGTCAGAACAATTGCAACCACGCCAACGATCAACGTCGACCGGGTGCTCATGACATTGGCCGAGATCGTTACTGGCCCCACAAGCAGCAAGGCAAACGGATTGTTCAGCCCCCCGGTCAGGTACAGCAGAACGGTCAATTGCAGCAGGTCGAACAGAACCATCAGGAAGTTCTCGAACTCTGACAAGCGCTTGTTTCTTGGGAAGATCAAGATCGCAGTCAAGTTGCCCAGGATCGATACCCCGATGGCCAGGTAGCACAGCATCACATCCAGCTCGACGTGATAGGTCTGTTGGGCGACGGTGATGGCTGTGATCTGGCCGATGATGGCAACCCAGCGCAGCAGGATCAGCGTGCGCAGCCTGATCCAGCTGCTGCGTTCCTGTCCACGCCATAATGTGATGTTGGAATTGGCCATGGGTTCACTATGTCCTGTTGCATCGGCTGATCATCTTGATAGGTGTCCGGGCCGAAACGATCAACAACCCCTCTGATCATTAGGATTGAAGTCATGGTCCGTCTTTATGCCGTTCTTGCCACCGTTGTTCTTGCCATTGGACTGGGGGCCATGTGGCTGCTGACCCGAGGTGCCGGATCAGATGATCAGTTCGCACAATGCCGGTCCAGCCAAATCGCCGGTGGCACCGCAGCAATCGGCGGCCCATTCGAATTGATCAACGGAGAGGGTCAGACTGTCACCGACGCTGACGTTATCACCGAGCCGACACTGGTCTATTTCGGCTATACGTTCTGTCCTGATGTCTGCCCGTTCGACATGTCGCGCAACGCCGAGGCCGTGGATATACTGGCGGGTCGTGGCCAGTCGGTGACGCCTCTTTTCATCTCAATCGACCCAGACCGGGACACGCCAGAAGTGGTGGCCGACTATGCCTTTAACATGGGCGGTAAAACCATCGCGCTGACCGGTTCGGCCGAGCAGGTCAAAGCCGCCAGCCAGGCTTACAAGACCTATTACAAGGCCCATGACAAAAGCGACGAATACTATCTGGTCGACCATTCCACCTTTACCTACCTGATGACGCCCGAGGCCGGATTTCTTGAATTCTTCAACCGCAATGACACAGCTGAACAGATGGCCGACAAGGTCGGGTGTTTTCTGGACAAACTGTGATCCGTTTGACCTTTGCAATGGCGCTGCTATTACTCATAGCTAGGCCAACGGCGTGAAATAGCGGAAAGAATAGAATATGGCAGACAGCTCTGACCTGGATATCGGCCCGGACAAATCCCTGCTTCTGGTAGATGATGATGAGCCTTTTCTGAGACGTCTGGCCAAAGCCATGGAAAAGCGCGGCTTCGAGGTCGAGACCGCAGGTTCGGTCGCCGCAGGCCGTGCCATTTCAACAGCCCGCCCACCAGCATATGCGGTCGTGGATTTGCGGCTTGAGGACGGCAATGGTTTAGACGTGGTCGAAGTGCTGCGTGAAAAGCGCCCGGATAGCCGGGTTGTGGTTCTGACCGGATACGGCGCGATCGCGACCGCCGTGGCCGCCGTTAAGATCGGTGCGACCGATTATCTTTCGAAACCCGCCGACGCCACTGACATCACCAACGCGCTGCTGGCCAAGGGCGACGAACTACCACCGCCCCCGGAAAACCCCATGAGCGCGGACCGCGTGCGCTGGGAACATATTCAACGGGTTTATGAGCTGTGCGACCGGAATGTGTCCGAGACTGCCCGTCGACTGAACATGCACCGTCGGACGTTGCAGCGGATTTTGGCAAAGCGCAGCCCGCGATAAGCTTGTTTGAGTCCTCGGCGCTGAGATTCAGTCTTTCTATGTGTTCTAGCCGGCAGATAAGTTGCGGTGTGTCGTCATGTGTCACGCCTTCGTGACTTGCACCTCTGCGACCTGAGGCCAAGTGTTCGCCTCGGGAAAACACTTAACAAGACAGGAACCTCTCAAATGATCGGTTACGTGACCATCGGCGTGTCAGACATGGAGCGCGCAAAGAAATTCTATACCGAGCTGCTTTCGGATCGCGATGCCAAGGTGACGCTGGATGTGGGGCGCATCGCCTTTATCGGCAACCAGCCCGGTGCGCCGATGCTGGCTGTGTGCGAACCTTATGACGGTGGTGATTGTGCGCCGGGAAACGGCACTATGGTGGCTTTTGCAGCGGATTCGAAAGAGCACGCGCAGGCGATGTACGACAAGGCGATCAGCCTTGGTGCCACCGACGAAGGCGAGCCCGGCCAGCGCGTGCCGGATGTGTTCTACGGGGCCTATGTCCGTGATGCGGACAACAACAAGATCTGTTTCTACGTCTTCGGCTAAAGCTGTGCCAACAGGGCGGCGTGCCGGTCAGTATAGGCGCGTCGCACCTCGACCGGAGGGCGCAGGACGATGTTCAGCCCCTCTGTCACCGACTTGTCGGGGCGACCAAAAAACTTGGTCGCCTCGGCCTCGGAAAAGCCCGCGATCTGGGTGGCCTCCATCCAGGCGCTGATCTTGTCGGCCTTTTTGATCTGACGTTTCACTGTCTTCGGCACCGCAGCGGGCAGGCCAAAGCGAATGTGGATCGCCGCCGCCAACCGATCATCCAACGCACCATAGTCGGGACCGACGGCGGATTTGACCGGCGAGATCATGTCTCCGATCACATATTCGGGGGCGTCATGTAACAAGGCGGCCAGCCGCCATTTGACCGGCGCATTGGGGGCCATGCGGCCATAAAGCTCTTCGACCAGCAGCGAATGTTCGGCCACGGAATAGGCGAAATCCCCTGCCGTCTGGCCGTTCCAGCGCGCCACAAAGGCCAGTCCATGCGCGATATCTTCGATCTCGATATCCACAGGGGTGGGGTCCAGCAGGTCCAGCCTACGGCCCGACAGCATCCTCTGCCACGCGCGGGGTTGTGTTGCCATTATGCCATGCCTCGTCCGTACAGCCGCGATTGCGCCTCAATTTTATGGTATGGTTTACCTGTCAAGATCACCAGCTGCCAACTTTTTCTTGAGCATTCGTGCTTTGAACAAGTGCGCGGTGATACCGACATCAAGTACCGAGGGGGGCGCATGCTTCTCCCGGTGTGCCCCTCTCGATTGAAACCAGAATCGAAAGGAGCTTGTTATGTTCAAGCGTTTATTTGGAGTTGCCCTGGCTTTTGGAATGGCCGCGACTGCGCCTCCGGCTTTTGCACAGCAGAACACTTGTGCGCAGCGTGATCACGTAATCGCCAAGCTACAGGACAGCTATTCGGAACAGCTAGCCTTTGGCGGATTGCAGAAATCGCGCGACGGGCAATCGGTGATGGAGGTTTGGACCTCTGAGGAAACGGGAAGCTATACCGTTTTGGTGACCCATGCGAACGGCCTGAGTTGTATCGTCGCCGTTGGCACCGATTTTTTTGAGGCGATCCCCAAGATCAAGGTAGACGGCACGCCAAGCTGATTTTAGCGACAAAAATCCCGTTTCCGGCCATCTGCGTTGCCACGCTCATAAAGGGATGTTAGGGGCAACCCGGAACAGTATTTACCGGAATGGAGTACCTGATGGCCGGGGACTATATCGTCAAAGACATTTCGCTGGCCGGGTTCGGCCGCAAAGAACTGGATATCGCCGAAACTGAGATGCCGGGCTTGATGTCCCTGCGTGCAGAATATAGCGAAAGCAAACCGCTGAGCGGCGCGCGCATCGTTGGCTCGCTGCACATGACCATCCAAACAGCCGTTCTAATCGAAACGTTGGTGGCGCTTGGTGCAGATGTGCGCTGGGCGTCGTGCAACATCTTCTCGACCCAGGACCACGCGGCAGCGGCAATTGCCGAGGCTGGCATTCCCGTCTTCGCCATCAAAGGCCAGACCCTGGAAGAGCATTGGGACTATCTGGACAAGTCCTTTATGTTCGAAGATGGCCCGAACATGATCCTGGACGACGGCGGCGACGCGACGCTGTATATCCTGCTGGGCGCACGTGCCGAAGCGGGTGAAGACATCATTCCCGTTCCGGGCTCGGAAGAGGAAGAGGTGATCAAGAAGCAGATCGCCAAGCGTATGGCTGCAAGCCCAGGCTGGTTCACCAAGATGCGCGACCAGATCAAAGGTGTGTCCGAGGAAACCACGACCGGCGTGAACCGTCTGTATCAGCTGGTGAAAGAAGGCCACCTTCCTTTCCCTGCGATCAACGTGAATGACAGCGTCACCAAGTCGAAATTCGACAACAAGTATGGCTGCAAAGAATCGCTGGTCGACGGCATCCGCCGCGCCACCGACACCATGCTGGCCGGTAAGGTTGCCGTGGTCTGCGGCTATGGCGATGTGGGCAAAGGCTCGGCCGCGTCGCTGGCCGGTGCCGGTGCCCGTGTGAAAGTGACCGAAGTTGACCCGATCTGCGCGTTGCAGGCCGCAATGGACGGGTTCGAGGTCACTCTGCTGGAAGACGAAGTTGCCAGCGCTGATGTGTTCATCACCACCACCGGCAACAAGGACGTGATCCGTATCGAGCACATGCGCGAGATGAAGGACATGGCCATCGTCGGCAACATCGGCCACTTCGACAACGAAATTCAGGTGGCCAGCCTGAAAAACCACAAATGGACCAACATCAAGGAACAGGTGGACATGATCGAGATGCCCTCGGGCAACCGCATCATCTTGCTGTCCGAAGGCCGTCTGCTGAACCTCGGCAACGCCACCGGGCATCCGTCGTTCGTGATGTCGGCCTCGTTCACCAACCAGGTTCTGGCGCAGATCGAGCTCTTCACTAAAGGCGATGAGTACAAAAACGAAGTCTATATCCTGCCCAAGCATCTGGATGAGAAAGTCGCCCGCCTGCATCTGGACCGTATCGGCGTGAAGCTGACTCAGATGGACTCGGAACAAGCGGCCTATATCGGCGTGAAACCCGAAGGTCCCTATAAGCCCGAGCATTACCGCTACTGATCGCGGATCGGGTATGACGAAACGCACGGGACGCCGCCGGTTCATGCGACTGGCGGCGTCTTTCTTTTCCATCATCGTATTTCTATTTCTAGTTGGCTCTGCCGGATTCCTTCTGGTGACACACCCGAAGTCACCCTTGCCTGACCATTGGAACCCCCTGCGCGATCTGTCGATTACGGCCCCGGTTACTCTGGTTACGCGGTTTCAGTTGAACCGTGCTCTGGCGGATGGGGCGCAATGCAAGGCGGTACTGTCTGCGGACGAAGTGGCGTTTGCTGAGATGGAGGATTTGGTCGTCGATCAGAATTGCGGGATCAGCGGACGGGGCCTTCTGTCGCGCCTTGTTACCGCAGATGTCCGAGGGGTCGAAACGCGCTGTACCACAGCTCTGCGTCTTGCCATGTGGGAACATCACGTGGTTCAGCCTGCTGCGCGGGACATTTTGGGCACTGAGGCGCGCGCTCTGCGGCATCTGGGCAGCTATAACTGCCGCCGGATGCGGACCGCGCAGGGGCAGGTCAGCCGATGGAGCAGTCATGCAACCGCGGATTCCATTGATATCGTGGGGGTCGATCTGGCTGATGGACGCACACTAAACTTGTTGCGCGACTGGCCAACTGAAGGGTCCGAATCCGAATTCCTACGCCAGATCGGGCAGGGCGCTTGTGATTGGTTCCGGGTGGTGCTGAGCCCCAATTTCAACAAGCTGCACGCGGACCACTTCCATTTGCAGGGGCCGGGCTGGGGCTATTGCAGATAATCCGGCCCCGAGAACCGGGGCCGGAGATTGGCTTAGCGTCCGCTGACCGCATCAGCCAGAGATTTGAACCGGACGATCTTGTAGATACCCTTCGAGGCATCTTCGCCATTGTTCAGTACGGGAGAGCGGTGCAACTCGTTAATCGTGGCATAGACATACCCATCCGCACCGATCGAAAACCCGTCTGGCCACGGCAATTCATCGTCCGACTGGAACAGCACTTCATAGCTGCCATCCGGCTTGGTGACGCCCAGCGCATTGTCCGTCATCGCGGTGATGTAGACATTGCCGCCGGTATCCACGGTTGACCCATCTGAGATCGGCTTGTCGCCATAGCGTTCAACCTTGGCCTCAAGATCGGCATCTGACAGGCTTTCATCCAGCAGCGCAGCGGTAGGAATGCGGTACATCGCACTTGCCGTCATTGGGGCGAAATAGACCCATGTGTTGGTCGGATCGACGGTGATCGGGTTGATGCCGATCTTGGCCGGGTTGCCGCCCAACGTGATCTCACGCCCGTCGATCACCATCGGCGTATCCTCGGGAATGGTATATTTTGAGCCTTCCAGAACCCGCCGCGCGCGCCCGGTATCCAGATCAACCACGATAATGGCCGAGTTCTGCCCGTCGCCGGTATCCGAGATGTAGATAGCCCCATGATCGCGATCCACAGCCAGATCGTTCAGGAACGATGTGGGCCGCGCCACAGGCGCGCCGATATAGTGGATCGCGTGCAGCGTTTCGGTTTTGGTGTCCCAACCAACGACGCGTCCGGTCTGGTTCTCGCCCTGACAATCCAGCATCCACAGGATTCCATCGCGATCCGCCCGCAGGCCCAACACGCCGTTCAACCCGTCCGCATCATCGTTCGGGGCGCGGGCCCAGTCTTCGGTCGGGTAGGGTTGGGTGGAGCCGTCCGGCATCACTTCAACCACGCGCAATTCAGGACCGTAGAATTCATGCACCGACATAAACATGCGCCCATCCGGGCCAATTGCCAGATTGCCCGGAGGCATGGCCTTTTCAAACTCAAGATAGGTTTCCAACTCGGCTGCCGCTGCGGGCATGGCCAGCGCAAGCGCGCATGTGGCTGCGTAAAGTGATTTCATCAGGTCCTCCTCTGGTCGTGATTCAGCAGATACCATTTGAAATTTTCCGCGATAACTGGCTCAATATTGAAACCAGCGTTAGGAATTTTCGAATGTACCATGTGAATGACCTGCTGACCTTTGTCTCGGTCGCGAAAACCGGCGGCGTCGGGTCCGCGGCCAAGGCGCAGGGGATCTCGGCGGCGACGGTCAGCCATCGCATCACGAAGCTTGAGGAGGTTCTGAACCTCAAACTCTTCCACCGCAACAGCCGCAAGGTGCAACTGACCGAAGAAGGTCTGATCTTTCTGGACCGGATCGAACCTTTGTTGGCCGATTTGCGCGACGCCGAGCTTGAGGCCGGCAGTGGCACTGGCGCATTGCGCGGACATTTGCGCGTGACGCTGTCACCCTGGATTTTGTCGCGCTTCATCATGCCGGTTATGAGCGCGTTTCAGGCCGAGCATCCGGACCTGACGGTCGAGTTTCTGGCCGTTGATCGCTATGTCGCGTTGGTGGATGAGGGTATCGACTGCGCGATCCGGGTGGGACAGATGGCCGACAGCACACTAAAGGCCCGTAAACTAAGCGATAATGACAGGATCATCTGTGCTTCACCGGTGTTTTGCGAGACATATGGACTGCCGGCCACGGCTGAAGACTTACGCCTAATGCGCTGGGCCTGTCTGCCGTGGCAAACTCGGCTCGACATCACGGATGGTCACGGTGCTGCGCAGTTTTCGATCCCGCGCGGGATTGCAGTATCGAACTCGGATATGTTGACCGAAGCGGCGGTACAGGGGTTGGGGCTTGCGGTCAAATCCCGCTTAGCTGTTCAGCGCGAGTTGGAAAGCGGGGCACTGGTTGAGGTCATGCCTGGTGTTTTGCGGTCACCTGACGCTCCGATCTCATTCGTGCATGCAGGGAACGCAACACCTGGGCGAAAGGTGCGCGCTTTCTCGGATTTGGCCAATCGCGCCTTTCAGTGAGTTTTCCGTGTTTCCTTGGGGGGAAACAAACCAGTTTTTCCCGTTGTGACCTACCCTCAGCTGAATAGATTTCCCGCACTTGTTTCAACCTTTTGTGACTTCGCAGCAAGACGCTGCTTTACGGGAGAGCCAGTCATGGGAAAACGCGACGACTTGATTGCAAAATACGCGGAAGATCTGAAGAACAAATGCGGGATGGATCCCGATATGGACTTGCTGACCAAGGTCACGATCGGTTGCGGTCCGGCGATCTACGATGCCGACGCATCGACCGTGGCGGCTTCGCAAGAGGGCGAGATTGAGACTGTCAAAAACAACTTCCTGATCAAGAAACTGGGCCTGTCCGATAGTCCTGCGTTAGATGAGGCGATACAATCGGTGCTTGGCACTTATGGCATGTCAGAACGCAACAAATACCGCGCTGTGGTCTATTACATGCTGACCAAACACTTCGGCAAGGAATCGGTCTACGGCTGATCCAGTAGCGCCCGTCGCAGCGGCGGGCGATTCCAATTTTAAGTACTTGGTGTTTGTATCGGCGCCGCTGTTTCGGCTAGTGTCATCTTGTGACCAGGACGGTCAGAACCGAAGAATTTCTATACGCGTGTGGTGAGTCGGGAGCACGCGGGGTAGGGAAGGTTCTGCATCCGTTGGAACCTTCCCTTTTTTATTCCGCCTGAGTCTGCCCCAGATCGCAGATCACCTGCCATTCGGCATCCGTTACCGGCTGCACCGACAGGCGCGAGTTTTTCACCAGCACCATCTCGTCCAGCCGTCCATCGGCCTTGATCTGGTCCAGCGTGACCGGTGTTGTGAAGGGCCGTACGGCCTTGATATCCACACATTCCCAGCGGTCATCATCGGTGGTGCTGTCAGGATGGGCGGCGGCGCAGACCTCGACGATGCCAACCACCGCCTTGTCCTTTTGCGAGTGGTAAAAGAACCCCCGGTCGCCCACCGCCATCTGACGCATGAAATTGCGCGCCTGATAGTTGCGCACGCCGTCCCATTCCTCGCCTGCGTCCCCTTTGGCAACCTGTTGGTCCCAGCTCCAGGTCGAGGGTTCGGATTTGAACAGCCAATATGCCATCAGCCGATGACCTTTTTCCACGCGATCAGGTCGACGGACTGGAACAACCCTGCCTTGGCATAGGGATCATTGTCAGCCCAGCTTTGGGCGGCGGCCATGTCTTCCACCTCAAGGATGATCAGCGACCCGATCATTGCGTCGCCATCCAACAGGGGTCCAGCTTGCGCAACGACACCGGTTTCTTCGATGTAAGCCAGGTGGTCGGCGCGATTGTCCAGCCGGGTTTGCAATGCGCCGTCCTTGTCACGGGCGATCAGAGCGATGAGCATATTATTCCTCCTTCAGGGGTCTGTTGAGCAGAGTATCAATGGCCTGCGCCACACTATATGTGCCTTGGCTCAGGTCGGCGACAGTGGCGCTGATGGGCATGTCCAGCCCTTCGGCTCGGGCAATGTCGGACATGGCGCGCGCGGTTGCGACGCCCTCGACCGTGGTGGTGGTGTCAAAGGGCTGATTTCGACCCAAACACAAGCCAAAACGATAGTTTCTGGATAACTCGGACGAGCAGGTCAGCACCAGATCGCCCAATCCCGACAGGCCCATAAGGGTTTCGGGCCGCGCGCCGCGCATTAGGGCAAAGCGCTGCATCTCAGCAAATCCGCGCGTCATCAGCGCGGCGCGGGCGCTGTCGCCCAAACCGGCTCCGATCGCTGCTCCGCAAGCGATGGCCATGACGTTCTTCAACGCGCCGCCCAGTTCCGCCCCGATCAGATCGGTGGTGCGGTACAGGCGCAGGTTCGCCGTGGTCAGGTCATGCTGTAGCTCATGCGCATCCTCAGCGCAGGCCAGCGTCAGCGCGGTGGGCAATCCGCGTGCGATATCATCGGCAAAGCTCGGGCCGGTCAGCAGGGCAGGGCGCGCGTCGGGAATGGACTGGCGGATGACCGAGATCGGACCCAGCCCGGTGGATAGCTCGATACCTTTGCAGCAGGCCACCAGCGTTTTCCCAGCCAGAACCACGCCGTGATCCGTCAGCACACCGCGCAGTTTTTGCATCGGCACTGAGACCAGTAACGTTTGACTGCGCGTTGCCTGCGTAATGTCCGCCGTTACGGTGATCGCATCCGGCAAGGCCACACCCGGCAGCCGCGCCGCGTTTTCACGCGTGATGTGCATCACCCGCGCCTGTTCCGCGTCTCGCGCCCAAAGCGTTACCGGTCCGTTTCCGGCCAGCGAAATTGCCAGCGCGGTCCCGAATGCACCCGAGCCCAGAACCGAAACGCTCATGCCTTGGCCCCTTTTTTGCCACTGCCAAGCATTGCGGGGCTGGTCTGGTCCAAAGGCCAGCGGGGGCGGGCGGTCAAGTCCAGCCCGTCGCGCGCGCCGGTGCGGAATCGCTCGATCCCGGCATAGGCGATCATGGCCGCGTTGTCGGTGCAAAGGGCGAGAGGTGGTGCGGTGAAACGCCCGCCTTTCTCATCGCATACAGTCTCCAATGCTGAACGAATGGCCGAATTCGCCGCGACGCCTCCTGCCACAGCAATCAACGGCTCCGAGGGGTTTTCGTTTAGATAAAGATCCATCGCTCGGCGGGTTTTCTCGGCCAGTGTATCGACAACGGCCTGTTGGAACCCGGCGCACAGATCGGAGCGGTCCTGACGGGTCAGCCCGCCTTTCTCGGCCACGACCTGATCGCGCATCCGCATCAGTGCAGTCTTCAGGCCTGAAAAAGACAGATCACATCCGGGGCGGTCCAACAAAGGCCGCGGAAAGCGGAACCGTGTGGGATCACCTGCGCGGGCCTCGGCCTCGACCGAAGGGCCGCCGGGTTGCGGCAAGCCCAGTAGACGGGCGGTTTTGTCGAACGCCTCACCCGGCGCGTCGTCGATGGTGCCGCCCAGACGGGTAAAGTGGTCCGGCCCGTGGGCGATCAGGTATTGGCAATGTCCGCCCGAAACCAGCAGCATCAGATACGGAAACGCGATCCCGTCGGTCAGGCGTGGCGTCAGCGCGTGGCCTGCCAAGTGGTTCACCCCGATCAAGGGCAACCCGGTCGCGGCACTGATCCCTTTGGCGCACATCACGCCGGACATGACGCCGCCGATCAAACCCGGCCCCGCAGTCACGGCTATGGCGTCCATGTCGGACAGAGCCAAACCAGCCTCCTCAAGCGCCTGCACCACGCAAGTGTCCAGTTTCTCGGCATGAGCGCGGGCAGCAATCTCGGGGACAACGCCGCCAAAGGCACTGTGCAGTTCGTTTTGGCCATGAACGATCGAGGACAAAACCTCGACCCCGTTTTCGCCATGGCGCACAACGGCTGCGGCTGTGTCGTCACAGCTGCTTTCCAACCCGAGGACAGTAAGTGTTTGCACCATTGGCCTGATCCGTTACACCTTGGTTGCCAAGCGGGGTATCACCCTGTGCGGATGCAAACAATCCCAAGGCCCAAGGCGCCGACCGTTGTATTTGTTGATGACCCGCCCGCGCGCGGCCTCTGAAAGGTTCGTTGCGCAGCTTCCGACCCGCGTCAGGTCTCGGGTGCAGGTCATCTATTCCCCGATTCTGGAAATCAAACCCCTGCCGGTTCATGTGGATACGATTGATACGCGTGGGCTGATTTTCACTTCAGCCAATGCGGTGAACGCGGCGGCCTCGGCTGGGGTTGAGCGGTCTTTACCTGCCTTCTGCGTGGGTCCTGCAACAACAGGTACGGCAAAAGGTGCTGGGTGGGACGCGCAAATGATGGGCCAGACCGCCGAGGAGTTAATCGCAGCCCTTTTGCAAACCCGACCGCTCAGTCCGCTACTGCACCTGCGCGGCGAGCACAGCCGGGGCAATATTGCCGAGCGGCTGACCGAATCCGGCCTGACCGTGCGCGAACAGCCCGTTTACCAGCAAAACCTGTTACCGCTGACACCCGAAGCGACTGCCGCCGCAAGCGGCAAATCCGCTGTTTTGGTTCCAATATTTTCACCCAGAACGGCGCGACATTTTGCCGACATCTGGCGCGGTTCTGCCCCGCTTTGGGTAGCTGCCATCAGCCAGGCCACGGCCGACCCCCTTTATTCTTTGCCCTATGCGCGGTTGAAGGTCGCGAAAGCGCCGACACCCAAGAAAATGCGTAAGGCCGTTAAAAAACTTGTGAAACATGCGTTGCGGGTTGAGGGCGACGTGGCCACCGACTAACTTAGCCGGGTCTGTTGTTCCAAGCATTTCGGATTCGATAAGGGGAATATTGCGGTGGCTGATAAGAAGAACTCCGATCAAAAACCGGTGGATGATCCCAAGACAGATGAGTCGGTTGAAGATGTTTCCGCATCTGAGGAACCGACTATTGACGATGCAACAGCGTTAGAAGAGACCCTTTCCGAAGCCGAAGCCGAAGCCGAAGCCGAAGCCGAAGCCGAAGCCGAAGCCGAAGCCGAAGCCGAAGCCGAAGCCGAAGCCGAA
>NZ_JBXWSR010000009.1:0-1534 GCF_059613525.1 Ruegeria sp. SATB045
GCTTTGGGCTGATTGTGTTGAAGAAGTCGGCTTTTGAGACGCGTTGATATTGCGGTCGCGTTCGCTTGATCTGCGAACTCACGCCATCGCATGCGTGGCCGGAATGAGTTTTGCGAGTTTCCGTAGGTTCTGTGCGGTTGCTGCGAGGAGGAACTCATCTTTAGCGCCGTTTGGTCCGCGGAGGCGCAGTCGGTCGAGGCGGAGAATGCGTTTCAGGTGGGCGAAGAGCATTTCGACCTTCTTTCGTCGTCGGCTGGCATCGACATAGGCGTCCGTGGTGGCGATGCGGCGTGCGGCGTCGCGTGCGGCTTCGTGAACATGGCGTGCGATCTTCCTGGCGGGCTGGTTCGGGGTGCATTGCTCCTTGAGCGCACAGGCTGAACAGTCCTGCTTGCGAGCGAAGTACTTGCGGAAGCCGTCCTTGCCGACCCCGTCGCGGGGCGTCTTCATCTGACGCCAGTACTTCTTCAAGGCATTGCCTGCAGGGCATGTATACTCGTCCTTGTCCGGGTCATAGCGGAACTCGGCGTTGGAGAAAGTACCATCCCGGCGTTCGGATTTATCAATGACAGGAATGTGTGGCTCAATCCCTTTCCCAACCAACCAGCCGAGCATCTCACCGGACCCATAGGCCGTGTCCGCCGCAAGCCGTTCTGGCGTCAGGCCGAAGCGATCCCCGGTTCGCTCGATCATCTTTCGCGTGGCACCTACCTCCGCCGTCCGGATTGACCTGGTAGCCTCTACGTCGAGGATCACGCCGTGCTCCGTGTCGATCAGATAGTTGTCCGAGTAGGCGAAGAACGCAGGGCCTTTCCGTGCCCCGGTCCACTGACTGGCCGGATCGGCAAAGGACGTGAACTTCGGATCAACCTCGCTCGCCGCCCCGAAGGCGGCATCGTCAAGCACCTCCAGATACTCGCGCACAGCACGGGGCGCCTCCTGAACATCGATCCGCTCTGGGTCCCAGTCCGCCTTAGCCGCTGCGTACTGCTTGTTGGCATCCGCCCGGATCAGGCTGGCGTCGGAGGCGAAGGTCTGACCGCCAACCAGGCCCTCGGCAATACAGCGGGCGACAACGCTCTCGAACAGGTGCCGGAAGAGGTTGCTGTCCCGGAACCTGCCGTGGCGGTTCTTCGAGAAGGTCGAATGGTCGGGCACCGGATCGCTCAGGTCCAGGCGACAGAACCAGCGATACGCAAGGTTCAGGTGCACCTCTTCA
Source organism: Ruegeria sp. SATB045 (assembly GCF_059613525.1). NCBI lineage: Bacteria > Pseudomonadati > Pseudomonadota > Alphaproteobacteria > Rhodobacterales > Roseobacteraceae > Ruegeria > Ruegeria sp. SATB045. The sequence continues at coordinate 1,220 of NZ_JBXWSR010000009.1, forward strand.
CACAGCCGCCGCTCCGACCGGATGCCAAAGGCGTAGCCCACAATCAGCATTCGCATCATCAGCTCGGGATCGACAGAAGGCCTGCCCGTCGAACTGTAGAACGGCGCAAGATGTCGGCGCATATCACCGAGATCGACGAACCGGTCCATGGCTCGCAGCAGATGATCCGGCGGCACGTGATCCTCGATCGAGAACTCGTAGAACAGCGCGCTCTGCGCTACTTGCCTCGGACCCATCATCGCCAGCTCTCCCTCGCCTCGGGAGAAGTGAATCAGCGGTGAAAGCCCAGTTCAAGCAGAGTTTTTCAACACAATC
>NZ_JBXWSR010000010.1:0-51525 GCF_059613525.1 Ruegeria sp. SATB045
AGCTCTCCCTCGCCTCGGGAGAAGTGAATCAGCGGTGAAAGCCCAGTTCAAGCAGAGTTTTTCAACACAATCGGCTCGATGCAGAAGTTCGCCTAAGTTTTGCTAGCGACCGCAATACAGCACAAAGCGGACAACGATGAAGCTTCCATCTTCAAGAGTTCGTTTGGATCAACTGCACCGCCAAATATTACAAGTATTTTAGTGCCATGGCGTCAGTTTTGTAATAAAACAACACATCCCATGAGCGGCATAGCAGTAATCGTCATCAGCCATGAAATTTGCATCGCAAGAACACGAAAGCCTGTTTCACGAACGAGGCGAGCCCTACCGAATGGGTAGCCCCGGAGCGCGAACTTGCGGCGCGCGACTGAAAACAGGGGCCGCTTGCCCCAACCCCGCAATCAAGGAAAGCAAGCAGGGCCGGTGCCTTAGCCATTGCGGACCTCACGCCGCGAGGGCCTACCGTGTGCGCCAGAAACGCCGGTTTGAAACGGGCAGCGTGTCTGCCGAGGAATGGAACCGCGCCGAAGCCCGCCGCGCTGCCAATCGGCTAGGTGATCAGTGGAAGAAAAACCCGTGGTTGCCAGGTAGCACGATTGACCTGGGCGAACACGAATACGCATTTCGCGACGCGCTGGGCGATCTGGACGCAGCGACGTTGCCGCCAGCGGCGGTTGACTGGCTTCGGTGGCGGTACCGGCGGACACAAATCGACCGGCAGAACGGGACGGCTTGGCGCAACGCGCTGACCCAAGCCTTGCCCCGTCGCGTTTCTGCGGCTGGCCCACGTCCGGCAGAGGTTCGCGGACGTGACTCAAAACCCGATGCTACGCCCCGGACGTGGAAAGTGGATCATGGGCGAGATTGTCCACCTTCAAAGCGCACCGCGCCGGACAAACCCAAGGCCCCGAAGGCCCGGCGCGGGAAAGGCTTCGGACGTGCTGGCCGTCCCCGGACGCAACCCGCCAGTGAGGATGAACTTGCCGTGCTGGCTCAGGTCTATCGGGAAAACGCTGGTCTGTTGGAACCCATAATGGCGGGGATCACAGATCAAGCGAAACAATTGGCGGTGCTTCGGACGCTACGGGACTATCTGGCCCGACCTACGGACGCAGAGGTGTGCAAACGCTGGCTGGCGTTGGTTGCTGCGGGGGCGCAGATTTAGCAAGAGTGCCAGCGGCGCTGACTGCGCCGCTGTGCGTCGGCTGGGTGAAACTCAACTAGGCGAAGTCAACGCTGAGTTCTTCGGTCAGTGTGCAGCGTTCGGGGATCACCATCTTTTTCAAGAGAACGCCGACTTGCGGATGGATTTCAGCTTCGCACCAAAGCAAGTCCAAAGCGCAGGCGTTCACCCAGCGGGCGCTTTTCATACCTTTTTTATCTGGCCAGCCGATAGCAGTGGGGTGAAAAGACGCGGGTTCGCCTTTGTCAAACTCCACAACTCCTACACGCCACTTACCCTTTTTCTTGGGGTCAGCGACGCGAAAGACAGCCACATGGCAATCTGCGATGAAGCCGCGCCATCGCACGGGCAGGCGAAGCAAGTGGGCGGCAAATTTTGTGTTTTTCTCCAACCAGTTTCGTTCGGCGCCAAAGTCGATTTTTTGAGCAAGTTGGGGGGACAACCAAGCATAGTTGGCCGGTGCTTTTGTTTTGGCGGGAATTTCACACGGCAACTCGCCGCAGTAAGTTAGGAGTTCGCAGGAACGGGCCTGCTTATTTCGTGCGCTAGACGCTGCGGGGGTCTGAGACATATCTTGTCCCTTTTCGTATCTCGTTTCCACTTCCACAGACCGGAACGTCGTCTGAGGGTGCGCTACGCGCGCACTTTCTGATTTATCGCTCCTGCGGGGCAGCGTTACCCGCACGCTTATCGCTGCATTCCCCTGCCCGAACGACCTTTTCGTTCAGCTAGGATGATGGTCAGATCATGTAATTTTCCTCGCTTCGACACGGCCCGCTCCGGGCACGGAAACCCCAATTTCCCCCACTTCCGGCAGGGGGACGAAACCCAAGAAAACAAGGCGTTTTACTTTCCCCACCACCACCGCCCCCTTAGGAAACCAAGTGGGGTGGGGGGTGCCCCTTTTTAGAGGGCACACCCCCTGCCCAGCTACGGTTTTTCCCAGCTTCCCCACGGAACCCCACCCAAGGTGGGGGAGGTGGGGGAAGCCCCCTGCCAGATGCACGGCGACAGGTCTGTGCGCGCGTAGGAAATGAGACTGGCAGGGGACGGGCTGTGTCATTTGTCGTCGCCCCCGGCACATTGCGTTTCGTTCAAAACGGCTGGGGTGCCTGAGCAGATCACTTCCATGTTCCGCCCCTTTTCCCGGTCGCGTTCAGTTTCACGACGCAAACCGCCGTCAGCCAGCCAACCTTCGATCATGTCCGAAACGACTTGGTAGCCCCGTGCCTGTTCCGGGGTTCGGTCGGCGGCTTTCGTCCCGTAGCCCCCTGCGTCAATCCCTAGGACTTCGGCAACCAGCCACCCAACCCAATTACGCGCTTGGGAATTCGCGCGGGGTGCGGCCGGGCTGCTGTCAATGGCCGCTTGGACGCGGTGAAGGTCGCTGGGTGTCCCGACCGTCGGACCGGGCGGTGTCCAATCTTCTACTACCGCAACAGTGTCCCCTGCCGGATACTCAGGTGTTCCGTTGTGCAGCTTGACCGAGACCAAACGCCGCCAGCGCGCTTTCGCGGCAGGCGCGAGGTTGGCTTTGCCGTTTTCCACGCGCACGAATTGGTGGCGTTCATCGTCAGCAACGCCAAACTGGCGGGCCTCTTTTTCTGACATGCGGACCAACTGACGGACAACGCGTGCGCCGTCTACGATAGCAGACGCACCGCGTGCGGCACTTGCGCCCGATGCGCTCATATCTGCGCCCGCTGCTTTGCCGACGTGGTGAACCAGAACGATTGCCGCGCCGGTGCGGTCCGCGACTTGGCGCAGAGCGCCCATCAGCGTGTTGACCGCCGTGTTGTCGTTCTCTGGCAGGCTGTGGATTGCACCCAGAGGGTCCAAAACCAGTAGGTCTACTTTCGCGTCCAGCATCATGCTTACCAACGCGTCCACCACACCCGACACGACTTCCGGCCCATCACGGCCCATTCGCGCCAGACACAGGTTCAGATCACGTCCAGACGTCATGAACAGCCGCTCGCCAATGTCTGTGTCTGTAATCCCGTAGTGCGCTTGAGCCGCAGCCAGTCGGCGCAACTGTTCGTCCTGCGGGTCCTCTGCGTTGTGGCTCCACACCTTCAACGGACGGGTTGGATTGTCATCATTGAACAGTGTTTTTTCCGTCGCCATAGCCAACGTTTCAGCTGTCGTAAGGGCGCTTTTCCCGGTGCCGCCGGGGGCAACCAATACCGATACAAACCCAGCGATTACGCTTTTGCCGTACAGCCAGCGACGGGGTGGGATTTGGCCAGGTGCAGGTGCCAGCACTGGAGCAAGCGTGAACCCCGCCAAAGCGCGTGCAATTGCACTTCCGGTCGATACCTGAGCGGCAAGCGCGTCCACATCTGCCGAATTGACTGGGGTTGCACCAAAAACGGCCATAGCGTCAGCATGGGCCACACGTTCGCCCAGCGCTTGGTCCAATCGTCCGGCAAAGCCGCGCAGCCATGTCCAGCCAGTGCGTGTATCACGGATCGTAGCGTAAAGCAGCGCGTCGTGCGCCGCGTCGCCGCCCCAAGCCCAGCGAGCAGACCATTCAAGAAACAGGTCGCGCCCTTCTGCTTCAAAGCCGGTTCCTTCCACTGCGCCGCGCACGGCGTGGGCGACTGCCACTTGTTCGTCCCGGCCAATGCGGTCAGTGTTCGGCAACCCTTCCATCAGCATCTTGAACGGCTCAAGAAAAGCCACCTTGTCCGGCACTGTGTCCGCGCTGGGCGTTGCCCCTGCGGACGTGGGCGTGCCTTTGCGTCCGGGCAATCCAAGCTGGGCGGCAACTCCGACAAGAGTGTTTCGGAGTTCTTCGGGGGTGGGTGCCGGTGCATACATCATGCAGCAAGTTCCTGTTGCTTGGCGGATTGTTCTACGGGCAGTGCAAGGCGCAACACCGCCCCCCGCTGCCGTTTGCGCTCGTTGGGAATGTTAAGGGTGTAGGGCAGCCGCATGATGCGGGCTGGGTCCGCTACCGGGTCCGACCCAAGCACGGCAAGCGCATCAGCCAGTGGACCGATTGACGACGATTGCAGCGCGCTGTTCCGTTGCTCCTGCACTCGAAACCAAATTTGGAAGCCGTTGCCACTGTGGACGGTAAGGTCCGGGTGCAGCGCGCTCAGCGCAGCCACGGTCTGCGTCCAGTTCGGGTCCACGTCCGGGGCGTCTTTAAAATCAAAGTCCGCCACCAAGTGACGGCGGCAAGCGACGTCCTGCGCCTTGGCCCGGCGGCGTTCACCGACCATGTGTTCTTTACGCGGACAGACGCCAAGATAGAGGTTGCGATACCCGAATTGCGCCGTGATGAAATCGAGAATAGCCGTTTCGCCGTCGGCAGAGCCCAGCTTTTCACAGAGCACCACAACACTGCCATCTGCGCCAATGGCGCAGAGTTCAATCACGTCGCCGGGCAAGAACAACGCGCCAACTGCATCAAGTACGCGCTGGGCAATGCCGCTTTCGACCAGCGCGTCACGTGTAGCTGTAAGCGCAACATTGAACGCGAGGCTCCCAATCGCGTACTGCGCCGCCAATCGGTCAAGCACCGCGCCGCCACAGCCCAAAAGCCCCTGCGTTTTCGCGTCAGTGAGCACGGCAATAGTTTCTTCCGGTGAAGGAGATTGTTGCCCGCCATTGGCAGGTTTGGTAAGTTCTGACTGCGGTCCTGCCTCGTCAAATCCGATTGTATCGCAAGATTATCAAAAACACGTTTGAATGCGCTGAGTTTTAAAAGTGATAGACTTACGCTTGCAGTGCTTGTGCGGACAAAATGCAACGTCCGCTCTGCGGCCATCTACCTGCGTGGTAGAGTAACCAACTGCGGATTTCCTTAGGATGCAAATCGCACCTTGCGTCTCTGCCAACAACTGAAAAAGTGTTACAGTGGGTTGTTACAGCGCAGGAACTCCCTTACATTTAAGTCACTGATTTTATTGAAACCTATCACCTCAGGATCGCATCCCCTAGGCTCCACCAAAACCTAACAGAACAACTAGATAGCAAGCATTAGAGTGGTGTGACACACAGGTGTGACACAAAATGAAGCTGCATGCGTATCTCTCACTGTCCCGACACGGCATCTACTACTTTCGTTGGCCACTGCCCGACACAACTCCAAAACCCCGCACTAGACCAAGCACCACACGTAGGACCCTTCGGGTGTCGTTGCGTACTAGATACCCTAAAGAGGCTGGTACTCTGGCACGGCGTCTTGCAGTGTGCGGCGACACAATAGCAAAGCATATGGAACGTTCGGGCATGACCCTGATAGTTCAGGAACTGGAGAGTGCAATCCCTTTCCTGCCGAGTATCCGACAGGTTTGTGCCCGCATTTCGCAACCCGGATTGCAGGGTTTGAACCGACATTCCCAATGCTGCCGCTGTTTCCGGAATACCAAATTCGTAATCTGCAAAGTCAAAAGGCCGCTAAAAGCCGACCTTGTGTGCCTATAGTGAGATGAAAAGCTTGGCTGCTACAATCACCGACATATGATGCTGGCTAAAGATATATGTACTGAATGGAGTTAAAGATGTGCTTTTCAGCTACGGCAAGTTTTGTCGCGGGGGGAATATTGTCCGTTGCTGGTGCAGCTACCATGATTTCTGCATGCAGACAGAAGTTGGGGCGTGGCCTAATATTCCTGTCATCTTTTCCGTTAGTTTTCGGTTTACAACAAAGTCTTGAGGGTTTGGTCTGGCTCGGGATATCCGACCAATTGTCTTTGAGACTTTTAACGATAGTAAACTATGGCTTCATTTTTTTCGCGTTTTTCTATTGGCCTGTTGCTGGCCCAACTGCAGGTTTTCTGATCGAAAAGCGAAAGTGGCGTAAACACTTATTCGGTGGACTTATCATTGGTGGTTTGGCTGTGGGAACTTACCTTATGTTGAACGCAATCAATCACCCCGTACTTCCCACCTCTAGCGATGAATGGGGAGGGCATATTTTGTACCTACAAGGTATGACCCTTATCCCAAACATCCAATACATTTACTTCTTTACTGCATGTACTGCGCTAGCAGCCTCATCGAACCCCACCGCTTTCAAGTTTGGCCTAGCGCTTACAGCGTCGTTTTTGGTCACGCTCTTCGGTTATGAATTGTTTGTTCTACCTTCGGTGTGGTGTTTCTTCGCTGCGCTTTGCAGCATCGTCATTTCCTATGACGTTCTTCGAGGTAAGACTGTACAATACTTAGAGGAGCAGAGTGATGATCTCCGGGCCATTGTCTGACGGACGTATTGCGGGTGCTGTCAGACCAATTCGAACCAGTCTCAGTTTGCTGCGGAAACTGCGAACCTATCCGGTGATCGCGTACATTCGTGAAATTCAACGTGCCAACGGGATAAATTGAGGACTGGACCGTGAAAAAGATCATAACGCTCGCACTCATGGTTGCTCTTCCCAGCGGCGTGCTGGCGCATTCCAAGGTCGAAGAAACAACCCCTGCCGACGGAGCCACAATAACCACTGTGCCCGCTGAAATTGGCCTCAACTTCTCTAAGGACATCCGGCTGACACGGATAGAGCTGGCCCATGAAGAACACTCGACCGTAAGCCTAGATTTGGGCGACCAGACAAGTTTTGGTCAAGAGTTCACGATCCCACTGCCGAGCAATGGAACGGGCACCTATGTCATCGAATGGCGTGGTTTAGGTGAAGACGGCCATGCGATGCAGGGCGAGTTTTCCTTTACCGTGGAATGAGCATGCCAGATATTTGGGGTATTGCCACGATCCTCGCAAAGCTGGGGCTCTACATCGGCTTTGCGGGGTCCACCGGGCTTGTAATTGTTAGTTGCCTCTATTCCGGCGTTGTCGCACCGATAAACCTCGGGATAAAGCGCCAAGCTAGGGCCTTAGGGTGGCTCGCTCTCACCGCAACGGTTGTTGGTTTCATGCTTCGTGGAGCCTCCTTAACAGGCGGAGTTGACGGCATGGTCGATCCAGAGATGCTTGGTCTGCTTTGGCAGACATCCGTGGGCGACGCCCTTGTCTACCGCCTTATCGGCGCAGTGATGATCCTTGTGGGGCTGTCTGTTCCTCGCTTTGGTCAATGGATCGCACTGTTGGGTGGCACAGCGGCTTTGTGGTCCTTTGCACAGATCGGGCACGTACCCGAACTCGAGAGTGTTGGCGTCCAAATCTTACTCCTGTTGCACCTGCTTTGTGTAGCCTTCTGGGCGGGCATCTTTAGCCCGCTACGGAGTATGGCACTCATGCCTGAACACCTCACGGATGCTGCTGAACTAGGTCATAGGTTTGGGCAAACTGCCGCATTGGTTGTACCGGCCTTGATCGGTGTTGGCCTATGGATGGCTTGGCTACTTGTGGGCAATCTCCAAGGGCTCTTGTTCACTGGCTACGGGCAGGCACTGTTGTTCAAAGTGTTCCTTGCAGGGCTGTTGTTGATCCTCGCCGCTGCCAACAAGCTTCGATTTGTTCCCGCCATGCAAAGTGGAGAAGCAAAGGCAGCGCGTCACCTCGCCCGATCTATCGAGGTTGAGACAATAGTCGTATTAGCGGTTCTGGCGACAACGGCAACACTCACGAGCGTACTAACGCTTCCGAGTTAAGGTAGGTAGAGATGAACAAACACCTTTGCGCACTCGCAATATGCAGTATTGGAACTAGCGTCGCTGCAGATCATGAGTTGTTAGATAGAGACCAAGCTAGTGGGCAGGAACTCTACGCGGAGCACTGTGCCTCATGCCATGGAGCTAATCTGGAAGGCCAACCCAACTGGCAGACACCCGACGATGACGGAGTGTTACCTGGTCCACCACATGACGTGACAGGGCACACATGGCACCATGATAACCAGCTACTGTTCGAGTATACTAAACTAGGTGGGGCAGACGCATTGGCAGCACGCGGTATCAAAGACTTTAACAGTGGCATGCCCGGCTTTGAAAGCACCATGACTGACGAAGACATATGGGACGTGCTGGCCTACATACGCTCCACTTGGCCCGACGATGTTCAGCAAATTCAGGCCAGCCGCAACCTTCCGCACCAGTAGAAGACTGTAGGCCCAGTTTACCGACAGTACACTCGCTACCTTGCGCCAGCGGCAATGTGCGGATGCGCAATCTCAACCCACTAGTTCAGCCTGCAAAATTAGAACTCAGCTGTCATCGCGGTCTCGACGGCATGGACGCCTATACCGACAATAATTCCGACAAAGATCAGCCCAACAAATGCGTTGATAACGGCCAAAGCCCGGCTCGCAGGTTTCTCAGGTTTAATGTCGCCGTAACCTACCGTGGTAGCGTTTATTAACGCGTGGTAGAGGCTCGATCCAGTTGACCAGCCTTCGATCTTGCCAATCGATATCCCCAGTGTGCTAACCAGAACCAATAAAAACACAATTATGGGTGACAGGTAGATTAGGTCGTAAAAGAAAACCGATAGAAACGTGCAAATGTAGCTGGCGTCGCAACCCATAGCGAAACTCTACCTCTCTGCCGGTTGGGGCCTAGTTGAATACCAATGTCTTCACCGGAAGCAGGATGGCTTGCGCACGCAAGACAATTGCATTTGCTATACCCATGCCATCCACAATTCTTGCAATGAAGGCGGACAGGCCTGTGATCTCACCAGCGTCGATTTCCTTTGCTCGGCTCGTATAAGCAACGCCAACGCACGCACTACCGGGCGGGATGCTATCAAGATGCTCTGGAAAAATAGGTGCTAGGAACGCTGTAACTGTACCGGGTCGCGCTCGATCCTGCTGATCCAGCAGCGCATCACCCGGTCGGAACTGCCCCGCAGCAATCGCCCCTTGCACGTCATCCACAACCATCGGGACGATGGTCAACGGTTTAGACGCGCAGGTAATTTCCACCAGCATACCCGGCTTTAGTACACTGGCAGAAATCTGACCAAAAGCCGCGATAAAACGCCCCTGCCCCGTGACCTCAGGCACTAAAATCCCGGCAGGGCGTAGAATTGGGTTAACGATATCGCCCGGCTTAAGGAGGAACTGAGTTACGGTCCCATCCACCTCGGCAAACACAGTGGATTTTGATATCTCGTTCTCCGACTCGCTCAAAACCGCACGTGCAGTTTCAAGCTGGGCAGGTAGAAGAGTGGTTTGGCGCAATTTGGCACCATCCAGCGTGGCCGTAGCGGCAGCACGCTGACTTTCCGCGCCGGACACCGCTGTTTGCAAGCGTTCCAGTTCCTGCTCACTAACAACGGAGTTGTTTCGTTCCGCCAGCTCCAGACGTCGCTCCAAATCGCTCGTAGCCTGTGCAAGGTCAGCTTCCGTCGCCTCCACCCGAGCGGTGGCGCTCGCGACTTCCGTTGCGGTCAGGCCCAAGGCCGCCTCAATCTCTTCGATACGACGCTGAGCAGTTTGCGCTGCTGCCTCCTGCCGTGTGGTGTCCAGTCGGAAAATGGCCTCGCCAGCTAAAACGTCTTCATTATTGGCAACGTAGACTTCCGCGACCCGCCCCACGCGATCCGACAGAATGGTAATTGTGCGAAACGCCGCAGAGACATTCCGCGTTGAGGGGTGGAAATAGAAGATCACCGTGATCAGCGTCACAGCCAATATTGCACAGGCGGTCAAACCCCACCGCAATTCATACCAGACATTGAACAGGGTTATTTCGTGCCCCCAACGCTTGCCTTGCTTGTAGCGGCGATACAGATAGTCCGGGACGATTGTGATCAGTGCAGAGAAGACCAACTCAAGCATCGTCGCTCTCCGAGACGTCTACTTCGGTCTTGAGTGGAAAGATTTCATGCAACGGCACGGCGGCAATCAAAATAGCCGCGATCCAGAAAGCGTTGTTCAGGGTGAAGAGAGAGATCAACCCAAGCACACCGACCAACTGCATTTGGACCTTATGAGCACCTGCTGCCATGCGGTCTGGGATGGCCTGTACGGTGAAGTAGAGTGCACCAAAACCCAGCAGCACTATCACTAGAACCAATCCGACAACGATCAGAAACCCGTCTGTCTCCCCCGGAGGTGTTACCCAGAATGGGAGCCTCGCCATCGCCTCATCAGAAATAGAACTGTTCACCTGTACCCCCAAAAATCCAAGTGATCACATTCGAATATAACTGATTGAAATCAAAAAGACCAATCTCGCTGCAGATGGCGAAGTGGCTTTGATACGGCTTGGTACGGCGTGATTAAGGTTGTTGGCGAGCAGACCTGCACACAACCGCTACACATCGTTCGCAACACTTCAAAATGGAAAAGCAGTAGGTCTGAACAGTAGACCAAGCAGGGCAGTAAAGAGGTTTGCACGCTTTGATTTGCACAGCTTGGCGGAAGAGGTTGTGCATATTGGAGTGTGACACTAAGGTGAGACACACTGCAAACCAACGCACTGCAATAGTGTTTACTATCAGTGCATTAGGTGTTCGGCGGCGTTTCCCCTAGGCTCCACCAAAACCTAACTGGAAAATCCTCCATAGTTCTTCCATAAATCTGCGTGTTTCTTCCATTTTCAGGCTGACGCGGCGTGTCGCACCTGGCACACGATTTTCATCACCCTCTATCGGCCCGGCTGTATCAATTGGCTGGGATCGCATCGTTGCAGGTTTGATATTTGAGGTTTTTTGTCAATCTTGCGCTGGTCGTTCTGCGCATGATTTGCGGCCTCGCGGATCGGATTGGGGTTTTTGGCTAAACCGATCAAGGGCGAGTTTGTCATTCTTTGAGCGTGCTACGACCCTGAGCAACCGTAACCAGCATGCACGACTTACGGCTCAATCGCCGCAACCACCCCCATCGCCCGAACCACAATCACCTGCATCGTCGTCGGCAAACGGGTCGCCGCTTTCAAATATCAGCGTGAGTTCACTTGTCGACGTCAGGCTGTTGAGGGCGATCACAAAACAAACGACCGGTACAGTCAGCCAAAGAACTCCAAATAGTAGATTGTCACTTTGCACGATGGAGCTACCGCCGATGCCAATGAACGCCGCCAAGAAGATCAACATCAGAAAAGTTCCAAGCCTGCCTTTTTGTCTCCAGATCCCTTTTGGGGGCGCTCCGAACAGGGCCGAATAGGCTTTGACGGTGGCCTTGTAGTCATCCAGATGTTGCGCGCCCAGGCTACCAGGATTGTGGTGCACGGGCTTGCCCAGCTTCTTGCAAAAGACATCCCAATAGTCGCGACTGTGCTGCATATGCAAATGCCACACCAAATCCACCGCCTTCGAGGGCACATTACGCTCGTGCCGTGTAGCACAAAGATACATGAATTTTTGATATTCGGCGATCGCTACTTTGGCGGTATCGAGAGAGATGCGGTATTCGTCCATCAGTTGTTCAATGAACGGTTTGCCTGCAGCATCATCAGGCATCTTGTGCGTCTTAATCAGCTCCCATAGCTGAATATTGAGAGAGGTCATCGGAGCCTCCTGTGTTTTCTCTTTTTCAGTTTTTGGCTATCGCACAAATATGACAAGTATGTGACACGCTGGTTCTCTCGGGCTGCGCGGACATTGCCGCTACCAGAAGCCCGGAAGACCCCGCCGTGTAAGCTCCAGTTGCCCTTGAGGGAACGGTGCCCTTCTCAGGGCCTTTGCTAGCATCGCAACCCGTCAGGTCAGCTCCGATCGTAGGTGTGTGAACGGCAGACGAAACAGATGACTCGCTTAACATGGGAACGTTTGTCCCGCTGAAATCATAACCATCCAAAGCGTCAGGACAGCCTCACGCGGCTTTGTCCACACCAAGGTGGAAAGTATCGGCGTGTCGTTCGCGAAATCAATCATCGTTATGATCCGCATTTTGACAGCATTCGGCACATCGACCGAAAGTGGCGAAACAACTGATCGAGAGTGATCATGCCGCCATGAAAAGACTGTTTGGATTCCGCCAAAGCTTTCGCTCTTTGCGAACGGCCAAAGCCACCCTGAGCGGCCTAGAGACCCTCAAACAAGGCCACATTCGTCACAAACAATCAGGCATTCTTGGAGAGCTCCAGTTCATCGCAAAGCTATTCGAAGCGCGTAGTTCATCGACGCTCGCCCGCGCAAATCCAGACCAAATAGATTAATGCAACAGTCCCCTTCGTCGGCCTGTAAGTAAGCTACATTTTGGACTTTTATTCAAAAATATTTTTACACAATTTGATCCCTAACACGTGTTTAAAATGCGACCATAAGTTGAAATTAGCCCGGTTCACAAAATTTCCCCTAACGATAGCTTCGACGCACAAATAGAGGAGAAAGTGAATGGCTAAGAAACCTAAGTTAACCACCGCATTCGGGGCCCCGGTCCCTGACAACCAAAACATCATGACAGCAGGTCGTCGCGGCCCCGCGCTGCTGCAGGATGTATGGTTTCTTGAAAAAATGGCACATTTTGACCGCGAAGTGATTCCGGAACGCCGCATGCACGCCAAAGGTTCCGGAGCGTACGGAACGTTCAAGGTAACCCATGACATCACTAAATTCACTCGCGCCAACATCTTTTCCAAAATCGGAAAAAAGACAGAGATGTTCGTTCGATTTTCAACCGTAGCGGGTGAGCGCGGAGCGGCAGATGCTGAGCGAGACATTCGTGGCTTTGCCATGAAATTCTATACTGACGAAGGCAATTGGGATCTCGTCGGCAACAACACCCCGGTCTTCTTTTTGCGCGATCCGCTGAAATTTCCCGACCTTAACCACGCGGTCAAACGAGACCCGCGCACAAACATGCGTAGTGCAGACAACAACTGGGATTTTTGGACTAACCTACCTGAAGCCCTGCATCAGGTCACCATTGTGATGTCGGATCGTGGCCTACCCGCAACCTATCGGCACATGGACGGTTTTGGTAGCCACACATTCAGCCTGATCAATGCAGACAACGAACGCTTCTGGGTCAAGTTCCACTTCAAAAGCGCGCAAGGGATTAAGAACCTGACCGATGCCGATGCCGCTGAAATCGTCGCTGCAGACCGTGAAAGCCACCAGCGTGACTTGTATGACAACATCGAGCAGGGCAGTTTTCCGAAGTGGACGATGTTTGTGCAAATCATACCCGAGAAAGAAGCGGGCAGCTATCACATCAACCCGTTCGATCTGACCAAAATCTGGCCCAAGGCGGACTATCCTCTCATCGAAGTTGGTGAGTTCGAGCTGAACCGGAACCCCGAAAACTATTATGCGGAGGTTGAGCAGGCCTCGTTCGCGCCTTCCAGCGTAGTACCAGGCATCGGTTTCTCACCGGATAAAATGTTGCACGGGAGGCTGTTTTCCTATGGTGACGCAGCTCGCTACCGGCTGGGCGTGAACCATTCGCAAATTCCGGTCAACGCGCCGCGTTGTCCTTTCCATTCTTATCACCGCGATGGCGCGATGCGAGTCGACGGCAACTATGGGTCTACTCTGGGTTATGAACCGAACATGTTCGAAGAGTGGCAAGAACAGCCCGATTTTTCCGAACCGCCCTTGTCGCTTGAGGGTCAGGCCGATCACTGGAACCATCGCGAGGATGAAGACTACTACTCGCAACCCCGTGCCTTGTTTCAATTGATGACTGCAGATCAGAAACAACAGCTGTTTGACAACACAGCGCGAGCCATCGCTCCGGCTCGTATCGAGATCAAGCACCGTCACATCCGTAACTGTCATAGGGCCGATCCGGCCTATGCGCAGGGCATCGCGGACGCGTTGGGGATCAATCTCGGCGATGTTGCAGACCTGTAACGACACCTGGCCCGGCGTGCGCTACGCGGTCGGGCTTTTTCACAATTTCAGGACTTTTTCTATGACAAACTCTCACGACCGTCTTTCAATAAACCGCCGCACCCTTTTGGCAGCGGGGTCCGGAATGACCGTAACCGCAGCTGTCCCGGCAACCGCGCTAGCGTTTGATACGCCGCAGGATGACTTGTACCATCAAGTTGCAACTCTGATTGAGGAGCTTGAAAGCGATCATGGCTCGGGACTTGCTGCCGTCAACTGGTCGCGACGCCATATTGCCAACAAATTGCGCGCGGCTTTGAATCTACCAGTTGAGAAACCCGTGTTCGATGCTGACTACACTGAATTCTATAAGAAAACCTTGTAGGCGCGACTGGAGGGCAGAGCTAATTGTGTCCGTCAGCTAGTCTTTCTAGTTGCTGCGGACCGCTCTGCCGACATGCTCCTCGGGCTTTCGTCCGAGACTTGACACACATTGTGCACACAAATTCTTGCTTACCGCATCGCACAACAGTGAGCTTCTCCCCAATTATTGGACAGTCTGCGGCGTAGATTAAGCTACTTTTTTGCTCCTGCTGATCGGTTTGTTTTTTCTTTTCGCAGCCAATAGACCACGGCTGGTGGCTTACCGCCAAGAGCGGAATGATGACGCTTTTGGTTGCAAAACTCGATCCATTTCTCAACGCCCGCTTTTGCATCTGATCCGGTCTACCAGACGTGCAGGTAGACGCATTCGTATTTCAACGACCACCGGAGCCGCTCGACAAAGATGTTATCGAGGAAGCGGACCTCCGTCAGCAGGTGTTTCCCGCGAGTTCTATTAAGGATCGGGAGACAACGACTGGTGCCTCCCGAGAATTGATTTCTACTGTGACATCCCGCCTTCGGTCGAAATCTGTTCTTCAACGTGAGACTGTTTGGTTATGTCCGAACCCCGCGGAGGATAGTCCTTGAACGTAGATAGGTGGTTTTGGACGATTTTGGCAGCAGGACCAAAGGCCCACATTTTGTTGCCCATCCACCGTGTATACATCCCCGACTCTTCGGCCGCTTTTTCGTAGGGATCGCGACGCAGGTTGAACAGCAAAGGGGCGTTCAGCTCCTTTTTTGGCCCTGCCCAACCTTCGGTCTGGATCGTAAAATGTGCTTTCCAATCGCCATGGCGCACGGCTTGCAGATCGGGGCCCTCATAGTAGATGATCTCTTCCCGGTTACTCTCCCCCTCACCAGTTAGGAACGACAGTTGGTTGTACCCATCCAGGTGCACCTGATAGCCCTCGTAACCCTCCAGCAATGAACCGGTCAGATCATCGGGCCCGCCAGCAGCGGCAACAAGGGTGGGCATCCAGTCAAGACCGGCAAAAATACCGTTGCTCACAGTTCCGGCAGGAACTTTACCGGGCCAGCGAATGATGGCGGGGACGCGGAAGCCGCCTTCCCAGGTAGTGCCCTTTTCGCCATGGAACGGCGTTGTTCCACCGTCCGGCCAGGTCATGGTTTCCGGTCCGTTGTCAGACGTAAAGACAACAATAGTGTTGTCCGAGACCCCCAATTCTTCCAGTCGCGCCATGACTTTGCCCACGTTGTCGTCCAGCTCTTTCATCACGACGTCCTGCAGGCCGCGCCCGTCACCCAGCATGGCCTCGTATTCGGGGCTCAGATGCGTCCAGACGTGCGCGCGCGCCGGGGCCATCCAGACAAAGAACGGCGTTTCGCTGTCGACTGCGCGGTTGATGAAGTCCAGCGTGTGGGCTGTCACTTCGTCGTCCAGCGTCTTTTGCCGCTCGGGCGGGGCTGGGCCATCGTCGATGATGCGTTGTTTGCCAACCAAACCCCAACGCGGATCTACCGTTTCATCGACTGTATCCGTGGCATAGGCATGAATGATGTTCCGAGGGCCAAATGTATCGTTGAAGTTCTGGTCCTTAGGCCAGTCTGGATCGGATGTGTATTCCATCGCGTTCAGATGATAGAGCCAGCCCCAATATTCATCGAAACCTTTCACCGTCGGCAAGAATTTATTCATATCTCCCAGGTGGTTCTTGCCAAATTGCCCGGTCGCATAGCCCAGAGACTTCAGCATATTGGCCAGGGTTGGATCATCCTCGCTCAGACCTTTTTCAGGGTCTCCGGGCAGGCCGACCGTGTGCATTCCGGTACGTACCGGCAACTGTCCGGTGATGAAGGCGGATCGCCCGGCAGTGCAGCTTGGCTGCGCGTAGTAATCCGTCAGACGCATACCGTCGGCGGCCAGTTGATCAAGATTGGGGGTTTGGATGCTTTTCACACCCTGATGATAGCTGCCAAGACTGGCCCAGCCGACATCATCGGCCATGATGACAAGAATATTGGGCTGGTCGGTTTCGGCCAATACCGGCAGGGCACAAACCGTCGCCGTGGCCAGCGTGGCGGATACCGCAATAGATCGAAGAGCGAACATTGTTACCTCTGTGGACTTAGAAAAAGATCTCGATGGTGGAAGTATCGAAGGGTCCATCAGGGATAGCGATTGAGACTTTCTTGTCGCAACAGAGCTTTACCATGATTTCATATTGTGAAATCTAAAACACGAAACTTGAAATGAAATTGGCCGCACGATGAACGAAAACGCATTGACCGCCTTTCTGGTATTAGCGGAAACCGGCAGCTTTCAAAATGCGGCTCGTGTGATGGGTGTCTCGAACGCGTCCTTGTCCCGCTATGTCGGGCAGGCTGAGGATCAAACGGGCCTTGTTTTGTTCCATCGCAGCCGCAACAGCAGCACATTGACACGCGCGGGGCAAGAATTTCTGCCAATTGCGCAGGCGCTCCGTGAAGATTTGAACCGCTATGCAACTCGCGTGGCTGGATTGCGTGAATCCGGGCCGGGCACTTTGCTAATTGGGTGCGGGCCGCTCACCACAAGAACTTTGATCCTGCCTGTCTTACGCGTCGTGCGACGGGCGATACCTGACCTGCGTTTCCGAATTCTGGTAAGTGCCTACGCGCGTCCACTAGACTTATTGCAGGCGGGCGAATTCGACGTGTTCCTCGGCGATCTGACTTACACACCCGAAGCCGAAGACGTCGAGATCATGGTGATGGAGAAGCAAACTATCCAATTCGTCGCTCATCGAGACCATGAGATTCACCAGCGCGGTCCGCAAACCATGGCAGGTATTTTCGACTTTCCCTTTGCGTCACCGCATCTGCATAAACACTGGAAAGCTGCCTTGACGAAGGCACTTGGTGGCGGTGTTGAGGCCGTCGATAAGGTCAATTCACAGCCGCATATCGAATGCGACGACTACAACCTCCTGACCGGGCTGTTGGCGGAGCCTGACTTCGTGGTGGGAGGGATGCCGGACTCGTTCGCGGAACTGATCCGCACAAAGACTGTCAGACCCGTGTCGACGAAACAGAATTTGACTTGGAACATCTGTGCGGCGCGCAAGTCGCAGAACACATCTGCCGCAGTTGAATTGTTTTGGAATGAGCTTGTTAGTTATAGGGCATTATCGGAGAGCCTGCCGTGCTCTCACCGCAACGCCCAGACCGTAAATCTCTTCAGCTAACGGAAGGGGTACAGCGCCTCGAGTGTTCTCAATCAGCCGGAACATGTAACACAACTGCATGTGCTCTTCTGGCAGCGCCAGTGGCCCCTAAGGGTCAAATTTTCTGACACGCAGCAGTGCCGGTGTTTCACTGGATAATTTCATTGCGCAAACCGTTTTTTCAAAGGGGCGGGCCACATCGATTGTATCGGCTCATCAGTATTGTTTCGGTTAAAGGAACTGATAGGTGGTTTGAAACAGACGTGGCCAGCCAAATTTTGCGGGGGTCGTCGGCCGCTTAGTCGATTGATCCAATCATCATTTCCCCAACCAAAGGCATATTGTGTAGGTCACGGCCGCTAACAGCCGCGAACGCGACCGAGTTTGCCGTTCCCAGAGGACAGGTCGCCAGTTTCATCGCCGTACCCACAAGTTGGATGTTCTGATAAACCGCGCCAACCTCTTTCAACACCAACGCGTAGGCCAAATCGCCATAGGCCGCTCGGACGGCAGTCATATCCGCAGAGAGCAGTAGCAGAACTTGCGTATGTTCAGAGCGGTTTGCCGACGCGGCGGCGTCCTTCAGCATGCTACACAACAGGGCGTTAACTTCTGCGATCATGTTAAGGCCATGCTCAGCACTGTCATAGACGTACAGACCGGCTTCTAGACCTTCGCAACGATTGACCAAAAGATACGCGGTCAACGCGTAAAGGCCGCCTCCGCTCGGATAAGAATGGTGTTGACCCAACGGATGGAAACACCGGAACAACAACTCGCTCAATTGATCCTTCGCAATTGGTGTGCGCCCTTGTTCACGGCGGCTCTGGCGATTGCGGGACACCACGGCGAACGGAGGATCACCTGCGGCAAGGGCGTCTACATCATGTTTCGGCAGGACTATTTCCGGGTCATTGCCCGGGGCTTGGGTTGGGCGCTGCGCTGCTCCGGTTTTGCCAATATGCGCGCGGGTGAACCCTAGGCGGGTGCGCTCGACAAATAGGGTTTCGTGAACCGGCGCAGCGGGTTTTTCGTCGCACTCCAGCAAACCGCACCAAGCGAACAGGCAGATAACAGCTTCGAAAACTTCCTGCTCAATCTCGGGCACACAGTTTGCTGCATTTGCGGAATCTGATCCGGCAGAGAGCTCGAAAATCAGCGGTGACAGTTTGGCGTCCAAAAGTTGCATCGAAGCCCAGCTTCCTGGTACCCGCGCCTGCAACCCTTGCTTTTGCGGAGACAACAGTGTTTCACGAGACAGCCTGAGACTGTTTTTAGGCGTGAAATTCGGAAGGCCCGAGACAGGGGAGCGTTGCGGAACACAAACCGCGATAGGCTTGTCATCCTGCATAACGAACCGACAGAGAAACCCGCGTTGATCCAGACGAAACAAAAACGATGCACAGACATCCTCTGCCTCCGGGTTTCCGGATACGAAATTCGTGAGGTCTGTTTCACTCATAAAGCCCAGCGCAAGCTTCTGGGCAAGCGTCACATGGGCATCGTCTGTCAGGTTGATCGACCCCATCGGACTATTGAGCCTCGTTTCCCCCGCTATCGTTTCCAGCAGAACATCAGGCGCCAGCCCATAGGCCCAGATAGTCGGTCGCTCCATCATATTCCTCCTGCCAGGCTATCGCCGTGACTTTGCCGCCCGGCCCGGTTGGGGCTCAACACGCGCGTCTGAACGCACAGTTCTTCCAACGCAGCCCGCTGACGTTTCTGGAATACCTGTTCGACACCTTCGGTAGCGTGTCGCAATTTGACCTGGGTGCTGGCCTGATCGTCTTTGTGCACGACGCCGATATGGTGCGAGCGTTGCTTCGATTTCACGAGGCCGACCTGCGTAAGCCCGACTTTTTGCGAGATTCGAATACAGGCTATTGGGGCGACGGCCTGACAACACTGAATGACCCCGAGACTTGGCGGGCTCGACGACAGGTTTTGCTGCCGTTGTTTCGCAGCAGTCTGCGCGCACCTCGACTGGCTTTGGTAGCTGAGCTTGCACATGAAACCATAGCGCGCTGGAAAGGCGGTGAACAGATTGACCTGCCCCACGAGGTTCGGTTGTTGATCAGTCGCCTCGCAATGCGCAGCGTGTTGGATGCCGACGTTCAGGGCTTTGGTACGGACCACAGGCGCAGTGGACTTGTGACCATGCAAGAAGCCTATGGCGAGGATTTCACCGCAACCCTGAGACATGTCACTGGAGCACTGCAGATGACGCGTCCTCGTGCGCCCGCGCGCATGGACAATGTGGTTGCCCTTATCCATGCGCGGTTTGACGAGTTTGTCGATCGCGGTGACATTCTGTCGGCATTGGTTGCGGCCCAGCGCAACGCGCCTGAAACTCTGTCTAGGCAAGATGTTATTGGCGAGATTGTTCAGATGCTGTTTGCCGGGCATCTCACGATTCCATTCGCCCTGACCCAGTTTTGGCGCGATGTCGCCAGCCACAAGTTGCATGAAGGGCTGCATGCCGAGGCGACGGCTGTTGATGAAGAGAAACGTCTGAACGTTGCGACCCTTGGCGCAAGCGATACGGTGGCAATCCTTCGCGAGTCGATGCGCCTGTCGCCCCCTGCGCCTATTCTCTACCGAGAAATCGCCAAAAGCTTTACGCTGCACGACTATCAACTGCCTGAAGGTATTGGGGTTTGGATCAGCCCGGAGTTGCTGCATCGGGATCCTCGTTACTTTGCTCAGCCATCCCAGTTTCAACCCGGCCGCTTTGCCGCGGGCCGCGTAAAGCCCAACTCAGCCAAAGCTTATATTCCTTTCGGGGCAGGTCCAAGAGTTTGCGTCGCGGCCGCTCAGTCACTTTTGCAGATGGCCGTTATAATTCAAGTAATTGCACAAAAATACAGCCTTCGCCCGATAGCTGGGACAGAAGGTCAGTTTGAAGTTCTAAGCAGAAACCAAACCTGAATTTAGACATGTAGATGAACCGGTTGTGAACAAGACAACAGAAACCCAACTCGCACCTTGATCGACTCCTTAGCCTGTGAAAAGGTTAACAAAACGCTAAGGCCTAATGCAGATTGGCAGAAGGCGACCTAAAATAGGGAGGGATGTTCCATGACAGCACCAACAAATGAAGACTGGGGCAAAATGCACGCCAAGGCTTGGAAAGACCCAGAGTTCCGGACGCTGCTAGAGCAGGATCCGACCTCAGCGGTCAAGGCGTATGGCGAAGAGATCGGCAAAACCTTCACTCAGATCGTAAACGTCGGCGACCGGCCAGACGGTGTGCATGACGATGATTTGCATGAGCATAACACCGCAGTCGCTCCACCGGCGTGCTGCTAAGGGCATGGGCCCCAATGTATGCCAGTGCCATTGCGGCACCGCGGTTTAAATCAAGCCTAGAGGCGATCGTTGTCCCGGAAGAGGGCTTGTACCTTTTCAGCCACAAGGGCCATGTTTGCCTGACCAGCCCAATTTTCTCGGATCTGGCACCATTGCTGGACGGGTCTTTTCTGGTTGACGACATATTTGACCAACTGTGCCGGCGCTATGTCAGTGCCGACATATTCTCAGCGTTGGACATTCTGAAACAGCGCGGCTTTCTAGCCGAAGATACGGCCCCCATCCCCCGCGAGCAGCGAGCCTTCTGGGAATGCGCTGGGGCATTGCCGTCGCAAGCGGCGGAACGTCTAGCAAACGCGACGGTCGATGTAATCTGCGACGATGGAACTGCCGAAGATCTGCGCATGTTGCTTGAAAGGAACGGGCTTTGTGTCGCGGATCGCGGTGAACTGAGTGTCGTTGTTGCAGACGATTACCTAAACCGGGACTTGGCCGAGTGGAACAAAAAGGCCGTCGCAGAACAAAGACCATGGATACTGGTTAGCCCTGGCGGAATGGAAAGTTGGCTGGGCCCGGCGTTTGTTCCGGGCGAAACCGCATGTCTTGAATGTTTGACGCAGCGCCTTCGGTGGCACCGGAGGGTCGATACCCACATTGGTCGTTTAAGTGGCTTGGACAAAGCGCGGCTGGCCCCGCAAGGTAGTCTTGCCGCATCAAAATTTGCAGCCTTGGCCGAAATCGCGACGGAAGTAGCGCGCTGGATCGGAACTGGCCGACCAGCGATGTTGGCCGACCGAGTGATCTGTACAGATCATCTGTCAATGCAACGAAAGACCCATGTTCTGACGCGTCGCCCTCAATGCCCTGTATGTGGCGATCCCGCACAGACGCGAACGACACCCGATAGACCGGTTCTGCGATCCCGCCCCAAGCTGCAAGGAACAGATGGCGGGCACAGATCGCGCCGCCCCGCCGATATTCAGGCTGCTCTGGACAGGCATGTCAGTCCGATCACCGGTATTGTCGGCGCGCTGGAACCAGGTATCCGCAGCGGGCCAGACGGCAGCCCCGAGTGGATCACACCGACTTATTCCGCCGATCACAACTTCTCGGATTTGCACGACAGCAAGTTCTTCCTGCGCGAGGGTCTGCGGCGACGGTCTGGCGGCAAGGGGCGCAACCCCGAACAGGCTCGCATCAGCGCGATAGCTGAGTCATTGGAACGGTACTGCGGAGTGTTCGACGGCTCGGAACCTCGGCATCTTGCCCGGTACCGGGACCTAGACACGGCGATCCTGCCAAACGCGTGTCAGGGCTATAGCGCCCAGCAGTTTGCGGATCGGGCCGAGCTTAATCGCAAGACGCACAAGGCCTATTGGGTGCCTGAACCTTTCGACCCTGAGGCACAAATCGAATGGACACCGCTCTGGTCATTGGGAGAAGCGCGCATACGCCATCTGCCGACCTCCATGTGCTATTTTGGCTATCGAGGACCCGGCCCAAGTTTCGGCCGCGCCGACTCTAACGGCTGTGCCGCCGGCGGAACACTGGAAGAAGCTATTCTGCAGGGGCTATTGGAGCTGATCGAACGCGACGCTGTCGCGATCTGGTGGTACAACCGGCTGAACCGGCCAGGCGTCGACCTGGCCGCTGCGCGCGACTCTTACGGTCGTGACCTGTCTGCGCACTATGCCCAACTGCATCGAACCCTCACGGTGATAGACGTTACAAGCGATATCGGCATCCCAACATTCGCAGCGATCTCGGCCCGAACAGACAAACAAGAAGAAGACATCATCTACGGCTTTGGTTGTCACCTCGACCCAGAGGTTGCCCTGTCGCGAGCTTTGACGGAAATAAACCAATCCCTTGAAGCCGTTCCTAAAACGTGTGGCACAACCATGCAGCAAAGCTATCTTGGCAATTCGGATGCAATAGATTGGTGGCGCACAACACGGCTGCATGAGGCGCGCTACCTTGTGCCCGACGAAACGCAGCCCATGCTTGCGGTGGACAGCACGCACAGCCTCGCAGCTGACGACGTGCTTGAGGATATCCAGACCTGCCTCTCACGTCTGAAAGCAAAGAACATCGACGTTCTGGTACTGGATCAGACCCGACCGGACGTGAATTTCCCCGTTGTGCGGGTCGTTGCACCGGGCTTGCGCCACTTCTGGGCGCGGTTCGGCCCCGGACGGCCTTATGACGTTCCCGTAGAGCAGGGTTGGCTTGCTGAGCGGACGCAAGAGAACGACCTGAACCCGCATGTGATACAGTTTTGACCGCAACCAAATAGGATTTAAGATATGATCAGCCCTACCACTTTTGACTATGCCCGCCCTTTCGACATTATGATCGGGATGTGGACCGGTCATTCGATCGTCTACGATAACAAGGGTGAATACCTGTACACTGGACCAAGCATCCTGACCATCGACTGGAAAGAGCCCGGGAAGGTCATGCACTACCGGCAGGAAGACCTTGGGAGCCTTGACCAACTGATCCAGGAACACGAACACGGAAAAGCCCTAGAAGACCTTTTTGTGCTGCGAGAATTTGAACTGCAGGTTGATGGCAAATCGTGCCAATCGATTACTGGCGCGGTCAAGGTCCACGGTGTCGAAAGCTCACCGGGGACGTATCTGTTCCACCTCAATTTTCCGACCGGGGACTACTACAACAACCAGTATTTCCTGAATCCCAACCAACGGCGCATTATTGGACCTTTTGTCCCGCGGGATGAGGAAGGCAAAACCAATGGTTTTCAGTTTGTCGTGTCGCAGACGTTCGAACGCATCTCTTATGATGTCCCCAAGGACGCATTCTGACAGGCATGGTCACGCCAGCAGCCTCTCAGCCCTTTACGCCAGCCAAGGAAAGCGCACATGCGCTGGTCATTGGTGGCGGCATAGCAGGGCTGCTGTGCGCCCATATGCTGAAAGACCGGTTTACGCGCGTCACGGTGCTTGAACGGTCTGAATATGCCCAACCAAACAGCAGCGCCCCAGCGGCCCGCTCAGCCGTGCCGCAAAGCCATTGCCTGCACATGCTTATGGGTGCCGGGGCCCGCGCGTTTGACGATCTGGTGCCCGGTTGGCGCGCGGAATTGATCGCGCTGGGTGCAGTACCATACGATGCGGGCGCGGATGTCGCGATGCGGGTATCTTCGGGATGGCTCCCGCGGGTTGAAACCGGCATAACCCTGTACGGCGCTTCGCGGTGCCTGATTGAAACGGCGCTGACCCGATTACTGAGCCGCGCCGGAAATATACGCATCCGCCAAGGCGATCGCGTCATGGGTCTGACGCTCACGCCAGACGCATCGCGCGTCTCTGGTGTCCGGGTTCAGACGACCACGGGCGTTGTTCAGGTCTTGGACAATGCCGACCTTGTCATCGATGCCAGCGGCGCGGCCTCGCGTCTGCCGCGGTGGCTAGCCCAGCACTTCGGAGACACGTATCGCATCACCCGAACCGAGATCGCGCCCGGTCGGCAATACGTTTCACTTTGGGTTCGCCTGCCTGCGGATAAAGCCCCTGACTGGCACGGGCTTGCGCTGGCCCCTACCCGCCAATCGAGCGGACGTGCGGGAATGATAATGCGTGCTGAAAATGACCTTTGGGGCGTGGTATTGCAAACGCCCGAAACTGAACCTCTGCCCGCTGATGGGCCGGGTGTACTGAAGCTGGCGGCTGGTTTGTCCGACCCCACCTTGATTGACATATTGGAACACGCCGAAACAGTCGCGCCGCCGCATTTGTTTGGACGCACGGCAAACCGTCGACGTCGGTATGAGGACTATCCCTCGTGGCCCGAAAACCTGTTTGCTCTTGGCGATAGTGTTTGCGCGCTGGATCCCTATGCCGGGCTAGGAATGACTGCGGCCGCGCGGGGGGTCCAGCTGCTTTCGCGATGGTTGGATCAGCCAGAACCACACGCGCGGTCTTTCCAGTCTCAATTGGCCCGGCACAATGAATGGCCGTGGCACATTGCCACCGGAACATGGACAGACCCTGAAGCAAATACCAACCTGACACCTCAGATCGAAAGTCTTGTTCAAGCCGCGCCATTTGACCCAGCGTTGGCCATAGTTTTGCTGGAGTTTCAGCATATGCTACGCGCACCCGAATCCTTTTTGAACGAGGCCGTAGCATGAAAGTTGCTGTATTGGGCGGAGGCACCGCCGGATTCATCGCTGCGGCCCATATGACCCGCTATTTCCCAAAGGCGCAGCTTTGGCATATCTACGATTCCCGCATTCCGACGATCGGCGTTGGTGAGGGAACCACACCGCGGTTCCCGTTGTGGCTAGACGAAGTCACCGGCGTCGGTCCGGATGAAATCGCGGAACGGTGCGGCGCGACGGTCAAATCGGGGTCCTATTATGAAGGTTGGGGATCACGGGACGTGGATTTCGTGAACCGCTTCCAGCCACCGCGCCTGTTCGGATACCACTTTGACGCCGGTCGCGTGACTGGCATTATCCGAGACCATGTGCGCGCGACCCAGATGGATGCGAGGGTGGTTTCGTTGGACAGCTTGCCCGGCGGCGTGAACATTGGTTTTGAGGATGGCAGCCATCTGCACTGCGACTATGTTCTGGACGCGCGCGGTTTTCCTCCGGGGGCGTGGGATCAAGCACCGGCAGACCCTGACATCATCCGAATGGATTGGATCCCGACAGGCCGCGCGATGGTGCGCCGCCTTCCGCCCAGCCAGGACACCAGCATGTCCCGCATCGTTGCCCGGCCACACGGGTGGATCTTCCAGATACCGCTCAGGGAATGGACATCGTGCGGATATGTTTTCAATCCCTCGCTAAACAGCGATGAGGACGTATTGGCGGATTTCGACAGCTTCCTCAAAGAAGAAGGTGCGGAACTGGCCGAGATTCGCGTTCGGGTCAGTTTTCCGAATTTCATGCGGCGCACGTGGTTTGATGGGCGCGTCTTTACTATCGGCAACGCGGCCTCGTTCGTTGAACCGCTTGAGGCCACCGCCATTGGCGCAACGATCATGCAGGTCCGTATTGCGCAGCGCTGGATGACGGACCATCACCCCCAAAGCACAACAGATATCCAAGCCGTCGATCATGCCAACAGAACAATGCGGGCTTATGTCTTGCGCAACTCGTTGTTTATCGCCTGGCACTATGTGCGTGGTTCACGCTGGAACAGCCCGTTCTGGGATTTGGCTGCGCGCAGTCTTGAGTACGCTGGAAAACACGCGTACCTGAGGGGGCATATCGGTGCCATGAGTGATTTTCTGGATGTCGGACGCGACTTACCGGGCACGGAAATCGGCGCTTGCACGAAACAGGATATTTGGGAGCAGGACATCTTGCCCAAGCTGACTAAATTCATCCCGTTCGGAAACTTCTCGGAACTAAATTTTGCACAAGTTGGCCATGGTATAGGCTATTATAACGCAAACAATACGTCGGCGGGTAACGGCACACATGTCTAATATCAATATGTCCTTCGTCCCGGGCTTCCAATTGTCCGAACGTCTCTATGAAGGCACCAACTCCTTTGTGTTTCGCGCAACACGGGACTCGGACGGGGAACATGTGGTCATCAAGATCCTCAAGAACGACTTCCCCAGCGCCAGCCGACTTGCGCGATACCGCAGCGAGTTTGAGATTACCAACAGCCTGAACCTGCCGGGCGTGATCCGTGCTCTTCAACTCAATCGTCACGACAAATCGCTGATGATGGTGCTGGAAGACTTCGATGGCATTTCAGTCGGTGAACTGCTCTCCAGCCGGGCGCTGTCACATGACGAATTCCTTGAGACCGCCCTGCAGATCACCCGCGCCATAGAGGGCATCCACCAAGCCAACGTCATTCACAAGGATATCTCGCCTCAGAACGTATTGATCAATCCCGGCACGGGAGAGGTCAAACTGATCGACTTTGGGATTGCGACGCAGTTTTCGACCGAACATCCTGTTCTGAAAAGCCCGGAAGTTCTGGAGGGTACGCTTCCCTATATCTCGCCGGAACAGACCGGACGCATGAACCGGACCCTTGATCATCGCACCGACTTTTATTCCATGGGTGCGACTTTCTACGAAATGCTGACCGGCGTACCCCCGTTTGAGGCCGAAGACAAGCTGGAACTGGTGCATTGCCACGTAGCGCGTGAACCGGTTCCGGCGCATCGCCGCAATCCAGATGTATCGCTGCCCCTGTCGAAGATTGTCGGGCGTATGATGGCCAAAAAGGCTGAAGACCGATACCAGAGCGCCGCAGGAATTATTGCCGATCTCGAAGCCGTTCGCCTTGGCGTGAACCTGGACCGGTTTGAACCGGGACGTCGGGACCAGACAGAACGCTTCACTGTGCCCCAGCGGCTATACGGTCGTGACCGCGAAGTGCGCACCTTGCTAGAGGCCTTTGAACGCGTTCGGCAGGGGCCGGCTGAAATGATGCTGGTTTCAGGGTATTCAGGCGTTGGTAAAACCGCGCTGGTCAACGAAGTCCACAAACCGATCACCCGTGAACGCGGGTATTTCATCAAAGGCAAATTTGAACAGTTCAAGAAGAACGACCCGTATTCGGGGCTGACAGTCGCGCTGAAAGACCTCGTGCGGCAGCTCTTGACCGAAAGCCAGACACGCCACGCGACCTGGCACAAAGAACTGAACGAAGCCCTGGCGCCCAACGCCTCGGTTCTGTTGGACGTTGTACCCGAACTTGAACTGATCATCGGCCCGCAGCCGGAAGCTCCGGAACTGGACGCCGCCGAGTCGATGAACCGTTTCAATCAAACAGTTCGGCGGTTCTTGCGTGCTTTGTGTGCACATGACCGGGTTGTGGTGCTTTTCCTGGACGACCTGCAATGGGCCGACAGCGCAACGCTTGGCCTGTTGTCCGTGATTTTGACCGATGAAGAAATCGGGCGCCTTCTGCTGATCGGAGCGTACCGCAGCAACGAAGTGGACGCGATGCATCCGATGACCCGTGCTCTGGATGCTGTAAAAGAAGCCGGGGGACGTCTGTCCAGCCTGTCCCTTGCCCCATTGGGTATGTCGGATATCGCCAGCCTGATTGCAGATACGCTACACGCCGACGCATCACGACTGATCGACCTAGCGCAACTTGTGGTACAAAAAACGCAGGGTAATCCTCTATTCGTGCGTCAGTTCCTTACGGATCTGCACCATGAAAAACTGATCACCCAGCAATCCGAGTCAAACGGTGAACCCGCGAAATGGGTTTGGGACATCCAGGCGATCCGCGCTGCCAAAATAACCGACAACGTGGTTGATCTGTTGCTTGAAAAACTGCGGCGCCTTCAACAGGATACGCAGAACGTACTGCAAATTGCGGCCTGTATTGGCAACCGTTTCGATATTGAAACACTGGCACTGATCCTCAAGATCGAACCTCAACAAGCATTTGAATGTCTGTTGCCCGCAATTAGGGAAGAGATGATTCAGCCATTGTCCGATCTTGTGGTGACGGAAATGGACAACGCGCTGTCGCCGCTTGTCGTGCGGGATTTCGCATTTCAGCACGACAGAGTGCAACAGGCGGCGTATGGCCTAATCGAAACAGACGGCCACAGCAGCGTGCACCTTGCAATCGGACGCCAACTGAGAGCCCGGCTTGCGGAAGATGAAATAAACGACCGTATCTTCGAGGTGGTCGATCAGTTGAATATCGGCCGGGACGATATGGAGGACCGAGCAGAACAGCTTGATCTTGCCCATCTTGACCTGATAGCCGCCCGCAAGGCCTTTGACTCGGCCGCGTACGGTGCCGCGCTGTCTTTCGTGAACACCGCCTCAGAGCTTTTGGGGTCGGACGGCTGGAACCAGAATTACGAGTTGATGTTCGAGGCCCAAAACCTGTCAGCATCTCTGGAATATCTAACTGGTAATTTCGAACGTTGCACCGAAATCGTTAACGCAACCCTTGAACATGCGCGCACCGACCTAGAGAAAGCCGAGATCTACTTTACACGGATCGCCCAGCACACCCTTTTGATGGAGTTCGACGAAGCCATCAACGCAGGGATAAAAGCGCTGGAGCTTGTCGGGGTTCAGATGAGCCTCGAGAACCTCGAAGAGGCTGGGCAAAACGCTATCGGTCAGGCAGCCGGTATGCTGGGCGAGGGCAACCCTGCGGATCTTTTCGGAAACCCGGACGTGGACAGCCCAGAAATCGCGCTGGCCCAACGTTGTTTGCGGCATTTGACCATTGCGGCCTTCCTGAACAGGCAGGAACTTTTCCCACAGATCGTCGGCACCTCTGTTCAACTGTCGCTCAAGCATGGCAACGCACCGGAATCCGCGTTGTTCTTTGCCAATTTTGGCCTGATCATCGGTGCATTCATGGGCAAGTACCGCGAAGGTCTGGCCTTTGGGGAATTGGCCCTGCGGTTGTGTGACAAGTTCGGAGCGCGTGCGCCGACTGCAACCGTTTGCCTGGTCACAGGTGTCGAGTTGATCCCGTGGGTCCAACATGTTCGCAATGCGATTCCGGTGATCGAACGAGGCTATCGCGAGGGAATGAACTCGGGCGATATCTTGTGGGCTGGATATCTGGTCATGTACCGGGTCGTGATAGACAGTTTTGCCGGCAAACCGCTGGACCAGGTTCTGGATGCGATGCCCGCGCAACTGGGCGCTCTGCACAAAGCCCAGAACCATGGGGCAGCCGCAGGTATCAACGCCTATCGTCTGGGGCTTTCGACCCTGGCCGGGCGCACGCAATCCAGTGCCGATTTCTCCACTGACGACCTGGACGAAGCCGCGTTTCTGTCAGCGTGCGAGCAGAACCAGATGTCCATGGCCATCTGTTTCTATCGGATTTTGAAAGCGCAGGCTCTGTATGTCTTTGGACGCCCTCATGACGCACTGCTCGAGACAAAACTCGTTGAGCCCCTTCTGAGCTTTGTGATCAACCATCCTTGTCTTGCCGATCACCTGCTTTATCAGTCCCTGTCCATTGCGGCTATTCTGCAGCACGGTGACCCCGACCCGGATCTCAGAGCCCAGCTTGATGCAAATCTTGAAAGGTTGGGCCAATGGGCTGAGTCCGGCCCAGATAACTTTGAAGCCAAACGCCTAATGGTCGCTGCTGAAGTCGCACGTCTGGATGGCAAAGATGTCGAAGTCCTCGATCTGTTTGACGGGGCTATTGAGGCGGCTCAAAAAGGTCGGTTCCTTCAGGACGAAGCGTTGGCCTGCGAACTGGCCGCGCGGTACATCATGACCCCACGACCGAATGCCCGGATCGGGATGATGTATCTGCGGGATGCACGACATGCCTACCGCCTTTGGGGGGCTCAACGCAAAGTCGAAGAGCTTGAGCTGGAGTTCCCGCAACTGCTTGCCGAACATCGCGAGCGTCGCGCCACCAGCCAGCCTGTGACAGAAAGCATTTCTGCGAGTACGCAAGTCGCGACCAATCACTTGCTTGGGCAAGATCTTGACCTGAACACCTTACTTAAGGCCGCGCAAACCATTTCAGCCGAAGTGGTTGTGGGGCGCCTATTGGATCGGCTGCTTGGAATTTTGATCGAGAACGCCGGTGCGCAGCGCGGCGTTCTATTACTGGCGCGCGGGGACGATCTGGTGATCGAAACCGAGGTTAGCGTCATATCCGACGGAACTGGCGTTCAGGAACCCGTTCGGCTCGACTCGGCTGAAGGCGCACGTTTGGTCCCGGCCAGCGTGATCAACTATACGGCGCGTACGCATGATGTTGTCCTTGTGGACGACGCTCAGATTGATGAGCGGTTCATGGTGGACGCCTATGTCCAGGAAAACGAAACACGTTCGGTTCTGTGTCAGCCGATCCTGCACCAGAACGAACTGATCGGCCTTGTATTTCTGGAAAACAATCTGGTCAGTGCAGCGTTTAAACCTGAACGCGCTCATTTGCTTTCACTGCTTTCGGGTCAGATTGCGGTATCTATGCGCAATGCCGAGATCGTTGAACATCTCGAAGACAAAGTCCGCGAGCGCACCGAACAACTTGAGGTTCACGCCAAGTTCCTAGAACAGACCTTTGGCCAGTTTCTGGCCAGCGAAGTCGTCGATCAACTGTTGAAATCTGCGGACGGGATCGACTTTAGCGGTAAGAAGACGACGGTCACGGTGTTGATGTCAGACCTGCGGGGTTTCTCGACCTTGTCCGACACACTGCCGCCAGAAAACATCGTGGCTATGCTGAACAGCTATCTCAGTGAGATGACAAACGTCATTCAGAAATACAACGGCACGATTGATGCCTTTATCGGTGATGCAATCCTTGTGGTGTTTGGCGCCCCCCTGCAAAGACCCGACGACACTGAACGCGCCCTGGCCTGTGCTTTGGAAATGCAGCAGCGGATGGTGCGGGTGAACGAGTGGAACACCGCGAATGGTTTTCCTGAAATCGAGATGGGAATCGGGGTGAACACAGGTGAAGTTGTGGTCGGAAACATCGGCTCGGACAAGCGCGCAAAATACAGTGTTGTCGGTAGCACGACCAATCTGGCGGCGCGGATCGAAAGCTATACTGTCGGTGGGCAAATTCTGATTGCAGATGAGACACTCAAGTCGTCAAGAGCGCCCCTGGAACTTGGCAGCAAGCGCACAGTCGAACCCAAGGGTGCTGGCAAGCCGCTGGTGCTGCACGAACTTTTTGGCGTGGGTGGAACTTATGACATCAGCCTGTCCGCTCAACCGGTCGAATTGGTCGAGATAAATCCACCTCTACCCGTTCACTTTAGGACTGTCGTTGGCAAGCAAGTCGTTGGCGACGCCCAAGAGGGCAAGCTTTTTAAACTTTCCCCGTCGGAAGCCTGTATTATGACGACAGAGGCACCCAGCCCCCTTACGGATCTGCAAATTCAAATCACGCAAGCAAACGGTTCTACCGAACCCCTGACGGTGTTTGCGAAAGTACTGGATCAAAACGATCAGGACGGATGCTTTACCGTTCGCTTTACAGCCGTACCCCCTGACGTTCGAGCGTCGCTTCAGAAGTTCGCTTAGGAGACCTAAACCACAACGCTTCGCTTTCAATTGTGTTGGCGCGACAAAACAAGTCGTCACTGGCAAAGGACTCGTTGAGTTTCCACCCAGACGAATGCGAGGCATTGTTTTGTGTGTGATCCAGCCCCCGTTTCACCGGACAACTAAGCGGTATTGGTTTTTGGCTCTTGTGAACTTGCGCGGCGGTTTCCATTGCAGGTCGCTGTGCGGGTGGTTTCCGCTTTGATCTTGGGATCCAATTTCCCATCAATTAGAGTACGCTTGAAGCGCCGGGGCCTGCTCATCACTAAGCGAGTCAATATTGAATGCCGATATCCGCGTTCGCCACGTGGCAGATCAGCAGGAACAGGCGCCTTCGGCGTCTGATCTGCAAATCAGCCCTGATTTTTCCAAAAGAGAAATCAGGATCATTGAAATTGGTCTAGGTACTGGATGAAGGAAGTGAGGCGAAAGTGGCAAGGTTCTGTCGCTGGTGGCAAATCTATGTGTCGCCTGACAAGGATACAAATGGCGAACCGAGGAGCAACCATATATTTTATATAACCTTTTTTAAAATTTTATAAAACCTTAGAAGGTGAAATGCATACCACTAAATATACCACACTAATCATTGGAACTGGCGCTTCAAAGCCTCAGGTTCGAGCATGACGGAACGACCGGTAACTAAGAATAGCAGACACTCATACAAAGTGCAGTGAACGTCTTCTTCGAGCCCAAAGCGAACACTCGCTCAAACTTGATTTGGGGGTCATTATTACCCCAAAACCGTCTATTTGACTGACCGGTTGCCAGAATCGCAGTCTTAGGTGATCCTTCAAGAAATCGAAGGATCGCAATATGTTTAGGTTTCTATTAATTGCATTCGGTGTTTGCGTATCTACTTTCGCGTTAGCGCAAGAGTCGTCCGAAGATGTGGCGGGAAAAGATGATACCTCGGCGACCTCGTCCAGCCTGCTAACTGACGCTGAGTTGCAGACATTGGTCGCCCCGGTTGCTCTTTATCCCGACACGTTACTCATACAGATATTTGTCGCGGCCACCCAGCCATTGGAAATTGTTAAGGCTGAGCGGTATTTGCTGGATAACGCCGACCGCGACCCCGTTGAACTTGAGCCGGAAATCGAAGCAATGGGATGGGATCCTTCTGTCAGCGTGTTGGCAACGGCGTTTCCCGAAGTTGTTGGGCAGATGGCCACCCATATCGACTGGACCGAGACAGTCGGCACAGCCATGTTGGCCCAGTCCGATGATGTGATGGATGCGGTGCAGGTTATGCGGGATCAGGCAATTGACAGCGGCGCTCTTGTTTCAGGCCCCGAGCAAACTGTCGAAGTGTCTAACGACGACACAGTAGTAATTACACCGACAGAACCCGAAACGGTATACGTCCCACAATACAATCCCGAGACGGTTTATACTGGCCCGTCAACCGGGGATGTTGTGGGCGCAGCACTACTAACGTTTGGCGCCGTTGCCCTGATCGACGAAATTTTTGACGACGACGATGATTGGTATGACTACTGGGGGTGCCGAAATTGCGGTGGCTGGGGCGGCGGTCCGATTTACAGAAATCCAAACATCGACATAGACGTCGATGGCAACGTCAATATCGGCAATGATATAGATTTAGGTGACCGAACGGATGTCGGATGGAACCCCGATCCTGACCGGCAACAGGAGGCCCGGAACAAAATAGCAGACCACAAAAGACCTGAAAGCGGCCGCGGCGACTTGCCGGTTAGCCGTCCTGACGGTCGCACGGATGAGCTGCGTGCAAAGTTGAGCCGAGAATCTGGTGCTGCAGATATCAGCCGGGACCGCGGGGCGGCAGCAGCTGCGGTCGGCGCCGGTGCAGGGGCTGTAGCAGGCGGGGCACTAGCGAACCGGAGCAACGCAAATCGGGATAAGGCCGCTGCAAAGCAACAGGCCATTGATCGTACTAAACGTCCAGATGCAGCGAAAAAGCCAGTAGCACAAAGACCCCAGACCGCTAAAAAGCCGCAGGCGAAGAAAGCCGCATCGACGCAGCGCAAGCCCGCGGCATCCAAAGGGCAAGCGATGAAGAAAAAGGCGTCCGGCAGCAGAACTCAAAGCGCGTCCAAGCGTGGACACGCCGCTAAAGGCAAGCGGAGACGATAAGATGCGTAGATCAGTATTTTCAATTTTGTTGCTTGCCGCGACCACCAGCCCGGCTCTCTCTGAAGGAGCCAGATTTGACACGCCGCAAACCGCACTGGATGCTTTTGTTGATGCGTTGAAGGCTAATGATCAGAGCAAGCTGATCGAAATTTTCGGGCCTGAAGCCGAAGATCTGGTTGGAACGGGTGATCCGGCGGAAGATCAAGAAAGAAGGCAGGAATTGCTTAGCATGTATGCCGAGGGGTATCGTTTCCGGCCAGAGGACGATGGTGTTGTACTTCTTCTGGGTGAAGACAATTGGCCTTTTCCTATCCCAATTCTGCGAAAAGATGATGGTTGGCGCTTTGACCTGGAGGCTGGTATCGAGGAACTTTCAGCTCGTGAAATAGGCTTGAATGAGTTGGAAGTGATCGATTTGCTTGAAGCCTATGTTGACCTGCAGGCAGCTTTCCGGCTTGTGGACCATAACGGGAATGGCGTTATGGAATTCGCTCAGACGATCATTTCTGATCCCGAAGAGCAAAACGGACTATTCTGGCCCGGTAAAGACAGCTTTGTCGGTGCAGCGCTCGCCCGCGCTGCAGCTTCGGGGTGGAGTGACGGTCAGGCTGACTATGAAGCCGAGCCGTTTCTTGGCTATTATTACACAATCCTGCAAGAGCAGGGCCCTAACGCTCCTGGGGGTGCCTACCCTTATTTCGTCGGGGATCACTTCGTTGCAGGACATGCCCTGCTGGCAATACCGGCAGACTACGGAGAAACTGGTATCCATTCCTTTCTGGTTGGCGAAAACGGCATAGTCTACGAGGCAGATTTTGGCCCGGAAACACTCAGTATTGCTGCTGAAATAACTGCCTATGATCCAGACACTAATTGGTCACCGGTCGAGTAATGTTTGGATTGATAGTGGCACTTAAACTCTGCTGCTTTGCTGAGGCCACTATTTGCGGATCGTTTAACAAGCTTCAATTCGATGGTTACGTGTACCCGAACAGGTTCAGCCTGGATCGCTCTTGCAACACACATTGTGACTGCGAGCAAATTGCCCATCTTACGGTTTGATCCATTCTTCTGCCTTAACACGTTTAAACTGAATGATCGGATAGTTCGCAGAGCGGTCTTTCATCTGAAATTGCCGAATGACTGCTGTGCGCCCAGAACAGACTAAGTGATTTTTAGTCTTAACCTGATATCACTCATCCCTGGGTGTGTACCAAATTGGTGATGTGTAGGCCCGCTCCTGTATCGAGTGCGGTGCTTCGTCTGGGATCTCCGTTCCGAACACCTTTGCATCGTATGTCGTCCATCGCGGCGTTGGTATTGCCAGCACTCTGACATAGTAAAACGCGTTTTGCGTTGGGTCGAAGTTCGGGTCTTCCCAATATCCGGTGAGAATTGCCTGGCCGATGTCATTTGTCCAAGACGCGTTTTCTACATCCACCGTATTGCCAACCGGGCCGTCACACCCCGCGTTTAGAAGTTCACGCCCGCCACAAGCAACATCATAAACACGTTCCGACGTTGTGCCGTCACTGTTCAGCCAGCCTTTGACAATCTGAATACGGTCGAGGTTAGCCCCATCGGGGTCACGGAGCGCACGGATGAGAAGGCGCGGAGACCGACCTTCACTATCCGCTGGCAAATCCGCCCCCATCGGAACACCATTTTCATATCCATACGCGGCAAAATCCGCACGTGGCAGGTCTGTTTCGTCGAATTCAAATCCGGCAAAAACACGAATACGCATGAGCGGCCCCGTGGTCGCATAGACTTCCTTCCGAGCAAAAGCATCCCAAATGGCCTCGCGGGTGTTTTCCCTTGCCCAAACGGCCGCCAAACCCGACGCCGAAGTCTGCCATGCAAATTGGGCAACACTCTCGTCCCCACCAATGCCGCCGACGACTTCTTCAAATCGGATCGGGTCAGCAGTAGGTTCAACAGCCGCGACTTTCCCGAAGAAATTGTCCTCGCCAACCGTGGACAGCGATGTATGAGCGTCAGTTGAGCCGATCACGCCAAATTTGAATGGGTTTGTCCCTGTTTCCGCCTCGTATCCAAGCCCCCGCCGCAATGCAGCCCGCGCATACTCGCGTGGAAGCATCTCCGGTGTCTTGGGCTCTGGTCCAAGTTGTCCTTTGTCCCACGTTTCGAAGTCAGCAAATTCATCGTCTGGTGACAGCATGGGATGTGCTTCGCCGTCACCTTTCATTTGCGTGATTTCGTAGATCGGTTCCCACTTGGCACGCTGTTTGAAATACTCAACATCGAACGGTTCGCCGGACAAGCGCACTTCGTCGAACATCAACCCGTTGGACAAATTGCCATTGTGCGGGATCGCAAGCAGCTTTTGGCCTGTTGTCTCTTCGGCTTGTTCCATCCATGCCCAAAGGTCTTCGGGGTCGAAGCTATCAAAGTTCGAGAACGGGATGATCTTGTCAGCGCCCTCTTTGCCACCGTTGAATATGACATTCCTGTGCAGGTTGTTCCGCTGTGGGTTTGAGGTCCACTCGAACCCGATAAGCGCGGTAAACAAACCCGGTTGGTTGTGTGCCTCAGCGGCAGAGGTAATGTTGCTCCACGCTGTTTGGTAAATCTCCTGATAATCTGCCAATGGGTCTGTGCCAGTGGACTTGGCTTGGCTCCAAATCGACCATGCGCCAACGGGATCACCGGCCTCGACAGCCGCGTTCAGTTGCTGGCCAAACTCCGTGGAGAGCAGCGTGGCATCTTTGGCTGAGAGCAGCGGCGCAAGACCAAGGTTCTCGGCGTGATCGGCAACAACCAGAAAATCCAATGGTCGGCGCAACCTCGCTTCGACACCGGTGCTGGATGTAACGACTTCCCCTTTGGCAAACCTGTATGCTTCATCAGGGCCAAGTACATTGCCGATCATACCGGCATCGGCAGAGTATGATGTATGCAAGTGAGTGTCGCCGAAATAGACTTGATTAGGGAAGTTTTGTTGTGGGTAGGGGGAATATTCTCTGTCGCCAGGTTGAGTGCTTGGGACGTCCTCGGCGTACGCACCAGCCGCAAGCGCGATAGTCAGAATAGATGCTAAACGGATCATTTCCTAACCTCATATTTTGCTCAAAGTTTACAACGCTCAATACAAGTAACTATGACGCATAATCTGAACTCTATTCGTCCAGCACAGCGGCCGCTCAATTAAACTCTGCAAACGATGGCTGCGACCCCAAAGCGGCGTACACGCAATAACTAAAGCACACACCTGTATCGAAGTCTCAAATTAAAAAGGTATTTTAGCGTGGTTTACTTGCGAACGTTGAGGTTTCATCAACTTTTTGCAGTTTGACGACGCGCAATCTCCTGTCGAATTAGGCCTATGTGCAAACGTGCATCATATGCTCCCTGGCGGTATGCGAGCGGCAGATTCAGATTTGCAAGGGCGGTGTCCACGTTTTCGATATTTCTGGCGACTTCTTCAAGCTCAGTTGAGGTCTGAGCCTTGCTGAGTTCCTCCTCAAGCGCCGTGATACGCTGATAAAAACGCCAGACCCGGCGCTTTTGAAACCACACGTAACTGGACGGGACGATCCGTAAAAACGGTACTAAGAACAACAAAGGCAACAGCAATAACAGCACGCTGCCAAACTGTGCTGCGATCCAATATGGCAAGACGCCATGCAAAAAGTTTGGGCCAGAGTTTATGAGTTCTGTGGCAATTTTGTTCAGTGGTACAGGCGGTGAAGCCGTGTTCGGATACTCGCGCGCACTTTGCAAAATACTGGGTTCGCTATGAATGTTCTTTGCTGCATTCACTAACCTATCGGTTACTGCAGGGTGCAGATCGGATGCGGCGATAAGTGAAGCTCGCAATGCTAAGATCTTAACGTCCTCTGGTGGTCTTGGAGGGTCAAGTGTGATTGATCCCGCCGGTACAGTTACCGAATTCGCTCCGGAAAGTTTCAATGCAAGGGCATCGACCAAAGCCATAGGGACGAAAATGATTTCTGGATCAAAAATCGCATCCATAAGGTAAGGTGCATCGAGTGGAGCGACAAACAACGCCGCATCCGCTTCGTTGGCATATAACGCCTTTATCGCATCATTGCCCCCGACGTCGACGAGGTTTATGCCGACATTTTGCAACTCGGCGGCCTCAATTAGCGCTAAAGCGGCGGCGCGAGTACCGGACGCCTTGGTTCCTGCAGCTAAGCGAATGTCTCCCCATTCTCCTGCATTGGCCCCGACTGGACTAGACTTTCCGCGGAACACCACCATGGGTTCAAGAAAAATGGCGCCCAAAGACTGTAAGTTTTCGTCCTGAGGTATTTCCAGGCCACCCTGAACAAATGCGGCATCCACTTCGCCAGAAACAAGTTTCTGAATGTTCTCAACAGACCCCTCGGTTTCAACTAAAATTACCTGAATGCCGTCACGTGCAAGTTCTGCTTTGTAGAGTTGTCCAACTTGCCAATATCCGCCGCCGCTTATGCCAGCAGCCAGCTTAATACTGTTGGGCGGTTTCAAGCCAAAGATCAGAAAAACAAGCAACCCGACAAACATAATCGGAAAGAGAATGAAAAGAGCTAAGCGCATTTATTCTCACATTCAGATGATCGGAACAGATAATTCGTTCTCATTTGATAGCAGTGTTTTTGCCAACGAGAAACCGATCACAGTGGGTGGCACTCGAAAGTTCGAGTTCTTCGGGTCAAGTATCCCTGAAGATTAAGTTGGTGGCGCAAAATCCCAAGAGCGCTTGAACTAGGTTGAAATCAAAAACTGGCTGTCTAAGCAACGGTTTATCCTATCGTAAACCAGAGTTTTAGTTTTGTCTTTTTTGTCGGTAATGTCTCGCATCTCGGAAATTGCAAAATCTTGTTGCGAATGTGCGGTTTAGGCTGTCTGCGGTCCTTCGGTGAAAGCGGGCCAATGACGGCAAAGTCCGCAGGGAAGTCGTTCATACATTGCACACCGAATGACTGCATTGAGCCCGAAGTGGAAATTCACTCGCCTAAGGCGAAATGAGTGATTTTGGACGATTTGGTATTAGCCTAATCCCAAGTAGCAGAGACAAACATCCAAAAGCCAATCCCATAGCGAGAGCATTGGCTACGAAGATGCCACCAAACAAGGATATCGCTGTTCTTCCCGCTTGTTCGATAGACGTACCTACTACGATCGATACCCAGTCTTGAAGGTATAGTGCGAATAGGACCGAGAGCCCTATGGGCGAAATGATAAGCGCTGTGCCGAGAGAAGCCAATCCTCGGCCGAAGACGGCCCGCAGTGTTGACCCTTTCAGTACGATCGCAGCTGTGGAAGTAAAAACTACAAGTACAGAGAACAAGACGAACAACAGGTCCATAATTGGGGGTAGGTCTTTCGAGAGCTGAGACACAATTGGGCGTAGCACAAGTTCAGGCGAACGCCGTTTTGCCAGCCCAGCTTGCGTCAGCGCGTGCTTCGCTGAAACAGGCCCAGGTGGAACTGTCCAAGACGTTGACGCTCAGCTCGGTGGACGGTGTAGTCGAGCAGGTCACGCTCAACGTTGGATCGCGCGCCGCTCAGGCAGCCATGAGCCCCGCCATGCTGATCGTCCCTGACCGCAAAGACGCCGAGCGTGGACGTATCGTGGCCGGGTTCTCGCAGGTATCCCGCACTGAGTTGTACGAAGGCATGGCGGCGGAAGTTGCCTGTGAAAGTAACTTTAACATCTCGATGCGCAATACGGTTCTCCCAGCAAGGATCGTGCGTATTCAAGACTCGATCTCTTCCGGCCAGCTTGCGCCCAGCGGCCGCCTGATTGAGCCCAGCGAAAAGGCAAAACGGGGTCAAATCGTCGTTCATCTGGACCTCGTACACCCAGAGCACTGGGAGCTTTTGGTGCCCGGCAGCGGCTGTATCGTTCAATCCTACACCACCAATTTTGAAGGTGACATGGAAGGAACACTTGTTGCGCATGGGATCCAGGCAATGGGTATCATCAAGGCGGTTGGTCTGCGGGTCAAAGCTTGGTTCGGCCTGACTTCGGGTATCGGCTTGATCGGTGGTGGACACGCCTGAATTTCGAAAGACCCACCTATTCAGCAAACACGGCTCCCGATAAATGTAGGGAGCCGTTTCTGCTGTGTGCGGGCATGCCGCATGCCAAAAGAAAGCGGGTTGAATAACGGTTTCCTGCCGCACGGAGAACAGTTCGATGGGTCGCTCAGACAGTGTTTTGCAGTAAAATGACAGCTAAATACGTTGGCCCGGAATGTCAGCTTTCTTCGCGAAGCAGACATTGAACAGAGTTGCGACGAATGACCGTTCTGCGGACGAAGCGGACTTGTGCGCATGCCGCTATTGCTGACGCAGAAACTGCTCGCGGGCGCGGCATAGTTCTTGCTGTGAAGCAGCTTGTTTCTTCAGAGCGGTCATTGATAACCGGTCTGCAGGGCGAAATTCACTCCACCATTTCGCCGCAGCCGGGGCGGACAAACGAGGAGCAGACTTTGCAGCCACTGCTCGTGCAGCAATTGTTCGCAAGTGCAGCAAGACTGTTGTGCTGATGAGGCGCGTTTCAATATTGCGGACCTTCATCATCAAAGGCGGTGTTTTCACGCTTTCACGATATGAAGCCATTGGGCGGCGTAACCGAGGAGTTCCGCAGATTTCTTGTCGCTGATCGACATCGGGTTGACTTCGGCCAGTGGTGGGGTGGTTGCTCCATCTACAAGGAGAGCGGCACCGGCACTTGTCCCCGTGGAACCGAGTGATCGACGCACATCCGAACCCGTCACAATTCTAAGTATTTCAAGATAAGTTTGATTTCCCGCGAAAGGGCCTTCGACGATGATACTTCCTTCGTGCCCAATGCTGGACAGGCATTCAGCGGTCACAAGCGCCAGATAAAGTGCCACTGCCGCACTGCGCTTGCCAGTTCCAATTTCAGGCTCGGCGCCAATCCATCGAGCGTTTTGACCCTTGAAGGGCCCGGTTTCCGGCACAACGGCAGGCATCAGCATAATCTGGTTGGAAACGATATGTTCTAGATCCTGTGGAGTTGGGCTGGGGGAGTCTCCTCCGGTTGCAACATCATGCTCCCGTCCCCCCATGAAACGCGCTGAGGGCGCTGGACGCCCGAGGGCCGTCACATTGATCAGGGTGTCGAGATCTGGATCGGGCGTGGCATTTTTCCCGCCAATGGACATCGCTATCACCCAGGTTCCAGTCGACACAACGCTGTAAGGAGGCGTTTCAGCCAGGATATATGGCAGAAGCGACGCGTTGGAATCGTGGATGCCGCAATAGACCGGGGTTGCGGGCGGCAAGCCCGTTACATCGACAATATGCGGCAGGATTGGCCCGAGGAGATCGGAAGGCTTACGCACAGGGGCCATCTTTTCGGTGATGCCGAGCGCCGCGACCAACGACGAGAATGCACCCTCGGCCGGGTTCCAAAGATCGGTGTGGCATCCAAGCGAGGTCGCATCTGTAGCCTTTACACCGGTCAGCCGAGCGCCCCAGAATTGCGGGTAGGTGACGATCTGGTGTGTCCGGTCCTTCAACTCCGGGTCCATTTGAAACTGCCAGTACAATTGCGCGCCAATGTTCAGACCGCCCGCCAGTTTAGGAGACCCGGTTTCCGCAAAGGGCGGGCGAATGGCGTCGTAGTCGCCCGCCAGATCATCCGGACCGGAAAACTCGTAATCCAGGATCGGAGCGGCCAAGTTTCCGTTGCTATCGAGAAGGGCAGCACAAGCGCCGTGGGTTGTAACGGAAATAGCGTCGATGCCATGCGCGGCGTGAAAGTCGCGCAGCCCCTCCAGCAGAAACGCCCAATGCCCCTCCACATCGAAATGCGGCCAGGGCGGGCCAGGCAGGACGGTATTGGGGCGCGTAATGACAGCGACTTCAGCCAGCGTTTCGCGGTCGACCAGCACAAGTTTTGCGTTGGTTTTGCCGATGTCTATAACCGCGACGTGGCCTGTCATGGCATATGGAAGACAGTTTCAAGCGGCGTGGCGACCGGCTCGTTGTCTGGATGCGTCTCCATGATGTCCGCCATATGCGCCCACCACTTTTTCATCACGGGATCGCTTCGCAAGTCGTCCATGGTTTGCCCGACCTTGCGCCACAGCACGCCGAAAAGGATGTTCGTGTCAGGGTCGAGATGGATCGAATAGTCGCTGACGCCCGCGTCCTTCAACAGGTCGTACAGTTCCGGCCATATCTCGTCGTGGCGCCTGATGTATTCCGCGCGACAGCCAGGATTAAGCTTCATCTTGAAGGCCAACTTCTCCATCACCGCGTCCGCCACATGGACCAGAGGCGCGGCAGGGCGATGACGCCGATCAAGAGCGCCCCGATGACGATGGACATCACGATGCCCGGCACGTTCAAAAGTCCCAGCCCGAAGGTCACGAGACCCATCACGAAGGCCGCGATGACAACGCCGATGATGGTGCCTGAGCCACCGAGAATGCTGACGCCACCAAGAACCACCATGGTGACGATCTCCAGCTCCCATCCTGTGGCAATCGACGGACGCGTCGAGCCAAGCCGAGACGTAAGACAGATCGCGGCGACTCCCGACATCAGGCCAGTCAAAAGAAACAGGATGAACTTCACGCGCTGAACACGGATGCCCGAAAACATCGCACCGGTTGCATTGTTCCCAATTGCGTAGACCGCTCGACCGAAATTCGTCTTGTGTAAGAGGATCGCATAGATCAACGCAATGATCGCAAAGAGCACGAACTCGAATGAGATCACCCACCAGACATAGCCTTGGCCGAACCAGGAAAACTCAGCTGGATAACCTTTGTAGGCTTGGTCCCCAAGGACTATATAGCTGATGCCGCGAAAGAGGCTCATGGTGCCGATGGTGACAACGATCGAAGGCAGGCCGAGGCGTGTCACAAGCACGCCGTTGAAGGCCCCGCAAATGAGGCCCACGCCAAGCCCAATCAGCACAAGCCCAGGCGTGCCAACACCCAATTGAACGGCGGCCCCCATGGCGGTGGAGGCCAGCGCAATGATCGAGGCAACCGACAAATCAATCTCGCCGGAGATAATCAACAGGGCCATCGCAAAGGCGATCATCGCTTTTTCGGTGAAGTTGAAGGTGGCGTCGCTTAGGTTCCAGGCGTTGAGGAAATAGGGCGAGGCGAAACTGTTGGCGACAAAGATGCCGATAGCAACCAGTAAGAGCAGCGTCTCCCAGCTTTTCAACCTCTGTTCCAGCGGCGACTGCAGGCGGTCGGGAACGAAACGGTCGGTAGTACTCATGTCGCATGCTCCGCGCGTTTAAGGATGATACGGCCCTTTTCGCGGTTGGCCTGGGCGTTTAAGGCCACGGCGATGATGATCGCGCCGCCCGAGATAGCGAGCTGCCAGAAGGGCGAGATGTCGACGACCGGCAGGGCGTTCTTGATGATGCCAAGGAACAGCGCGCCAAGCAGTGCACCCGCGACGGTGCCGATGCCACCCATGATCGAGACGCCACCAATCACACAGGCCGCCACTACGTCAAGCTCAAAGCCTCCGGCGATGTCAACGTAGGATACGGCGAACCGCGAAACCCACAGGTAACCCGTCAACCCGGCCAGAGCGCCCGAGATGGTGAAGGCCCAGAATTGGGTCTTGCCCACGTTGATCCCTGCATAGGTCGCCGCGTGCGGGTTCCCGCCCGCTGCATAAAATGCGCGACCCAGAGAGGTGCGGGTCATAACGATTGTGAAGGCAATGACGGCGACAATCGCTATCCAGCCCAAAACCGGCAGGCCAAGGATTTCCGTGCGCGGGAAAGCTTTGAATGCCGGGCTCATTTCGTGGCTGTTGACCCACTTTCCGTCCGAGATCACGAAGATTATGCCCCGGAAAATGGTCATGGTGCCTAGCGTCACGACGATGGGCGGGATGGCAAGCTTCCACACGAG
Source organism: Ruegeria sp. SATB045 (assembly GCF_059613525.1). NCBI lineage: Bacteria > Pseudomonadati > Pseudomonadota > Alphaproteobacteria > Rhodobacterales > Roseobacteraceae > Ruegeria > Ruegeria sp. SATB045. The sequence goes on from NZ_JBXWSR010000010.1 coordinate 43,697, forward strand.
AATACCGTTGAACATGCCCATCAGGGTGCCAAGTCCCACAGCGATCACAAGGATCACGACAATCGGCAAGCCGGGTGCGGCGACATTCACCATCGAGACGACCATGCCCGTCAGCGCCAGATTGGCGGCGACACTGAGGTCGATGCATTTGGTCAGGATGACGATCATCTGGCCGATGGCCAAGAGTATCAGCGGCGAAGTATCGTTGAATACGTTGGCAAGGTTGCCGGGTGCCACGAAGGCGGGGAAGCGGGACGAAATCAGCACCAACAAAAGGATGATCGCGCCGACAAGAAGGGCTTCACGTGATGTCAAAAGGCGTTTCAGCATGGGCTTTCCCTCAAATACCGGCGGCGTGGCGGACAAGCGTTTCGGGTTGCAGATCGCCATTTGCCAGCTCCGCGACCATCCGGCCTTCGCGCATGACGATGACGCGGTCGGACATGCCCAGAACCTCGGGGATTTCTGAGCTGACCATGATCACCGCCAAGCCCTGAGCCGCGAGTTCGGCCATGAATTCATGCACGGCGGCTTTTGATCCGATGTCGACGCCCTTCGTGGGTTCATCCAGGATGATGACCTTGGGCTGGGTCGCAAGCCACTTGGCGATCACGACCTTCTGCTGGTTACCGCCCGAAAGATTGCCCACATGGGTGTCTAGCGACGCCGCGCGCAGGTCCAGCCGTTCCGTGTATTCGCGAGCCAGCTTGAATTCCTCGGCCAGCTTCAGAAAGCCTTTGTTGGAGATGCGTCCCAGCGACGGGAGTGTGACATTCTGGAAGATGGGCAGATCAAGGATGGCGCCTTGCTTGCCGCGATCCTCGGGCACATAGACGATGCCGCTGTCGACTGCATCGGCAGGGGATTTAATCTGCACGCGATTTCCGTCGATCTCGACAGTTCCGGCCGAGGGGCGCGTGATCCCGAAGAGAGCCTGCATGAACTCTGACCGACCCGCGCCGACAAGGCCGTAGAAACCGAGAATTTCGCCCCTCCGCAGGGTGAAGTCGATGTCTTCGAACTCTGTCGGGTGGGAATATCCAGCAACCTTGAGGACGGTGTCACCCGGGTTGGACTCCCGCTCAGGAAAGATCTGACTGACATCCCGGCCCACCATCATCTTGACAAGTTCAGGTTCACTGACATCCGCGATGGCGCCGTCTCCGATCAACTGGCCATCGCGAAAAACTGTGTAGTTGTCTGCAATTCGAAAAATCTCATCGAACTTGTGGCTGATGAAGAGGATCGCCTTGCCCTGGGCCTTCAGGGCCTCGACCAGCTCATAAAGTTCTTCAATCTCTTTGTGTGAAAGGGCTGCGGTCGGCTCGTCCATGATGACCACGCGCGCATCGATAGACAGGGCTCGGGCAACTGCCACAAGGTGCTTGTTGGCGATGCCAAGGTCCTTGAGCTTGTGTTCGGGATCGATGTTCGCACCGATGCCGCTCAGGATTTCGCGTGCCTTCTCGGCCATCTTTTTCCGGTCGATCAACCCGAAGGCCCCGCGCGGGGCGTGGCCCAGGAAGATGTTTTCGGCTACGGACAGTTCGTCAAACAGCACCGTTTCTTGGTGAATGGCCGTGACTCCATTGTCGGACGCGGCCTGCGGTACGGGAAAGCCGGTTGGCTTTCCGTCTACAAGGATCGAGCCGCCATCGGGCTGATAGATGCCGGTCAGAATTTTGACGACCGTGGACTTGCCCGCTCCGTTCTCTCCAACCAAGGCCGTGACTTTGCCGGGAACGAGGCGAAGCGAAATCTCTGAAAGAGCTTTGACGCCCGGAAAGGTCTTTGTGATCCCGTTCAGGGCCAGTACAGCGACTTCCTCGACCGTGTTGTCGGGCGTCATCGCTATTTCGGCTTGTTTCAGCATCGAAGGCCTCGGCTATCGGGAATGAAAATGTCCTGCGCGGCAATAGTGGCCGCGCAGGAAATGGTGTGCTTAGAAGATCGACTTGAACTGATCGATGTTCGAAGCGTCATAGATGAACGGGTCCGCCATTGCGGCGGAATTTGTCTCGTCCAGCGTGATCGTACCAACGCGGCCAATCGAGATCTCGGCACCCGGTTCGGCACTCGCGCTGCCTGAAGCCAACGCGTGCGCAATCATCGTGGCCGAGTACCCCAGATCAATCGGGTTCCAGATCGCGAAGGACTTCGACGCGCCGTTCTCGATGGCACCGGCCATCTCCGACGGCAGACCAAGACCGGTCACGTTGACCTCACCCACTTTGCCAGCGTCAACCACGGCCTGAGCCGCCGCAACGATGCCAACCGAGGTCGGCGCGATGATGGCATCCAAATCGGGATACGATTGCATCAGGCCCGTGGCCTCGCGATAGGATTTGTCGGCCAAGTCGTCGCCATAGACCGTCGCCACAACGTTGATGCCGGGATAGTTGCCCATCACCTTGTTCATTTCTTCGATCCAGACGTTCTGGTTGGTCGAGGTCGTGGTGGCTGAAAGAACGGCAACGTCACCGCCATCTGGCAGATGATCTGCGGCCAGTTTGATGATCATGTTACCGATCAGCGCGTTAGAAGACGGGTTCAGGTGCACCGCGCGGCCTTCTTCCGCCACGCCCGAGTCCCAGCTAATTACCGTGATGCCACGCTGCATCGCTTTCTTTAGCGTCGGCACCAGCGCGTCGGTATCGTTGGCCGACACCGCAATGGCATCCACGCCCTGCGCAATCAACGAGTTGATCACCTCGATCTGGCCTTCGGCGGTGGTGTCAGTGGGGCCGGTGTAGATGATCTCGACACCACCCAGTTCTTTGGCGGCCTCTTCGGCGCCTTCTGCAGCGGCCTCAAAGAAACCGATGCCAAGGGCCTTCACGACAAGCGCGATGCGCATGTTGTCCTGTGCCATGGCGGTTGAGCCAAACAGGCTGGCAGCCAACGTGAAGCTCGTGGTGAGAGCGGTAAAAGTGCGACGTTTCATTGGAATCCTCCCTAAAGTACGTTCGCGGTGAAAGCCCCCCTACGAGGCCACGTTTCTCTGAGCGCCCCCGGATTGGGTAACGATCAGCGTCACTTCTGCGGCCTCCAGCATGGCGGCCGCTTTGTCAGAAATCTGGTCATCGGTGATAACAGTTGTGATCCGGTTCAAAGGGCAAAGAACAAGGCTTGAGCGTTGCTCGAATTTCGAGCTATCGGCCAGAACGACAAGCTCGTCGGCCTGACCGATCAGTTTTTGTTCGGCCTGGATCAACAGCGGATCTGCCTCCATCAAGCCTAGTGGCCCAAGCCCCTGGGCACCCATGAACATGCGCGTCGCACAGAAGTTGCGTGTGACGTCATTGTCGAAGGGCGAAAGGATGATGTTTTGTTCGCGGTAGATCGTGCCGCCCGAGAGCATAATCGTGTTCTTCGAATGCTTCAGCAGATGTTCGGCAATCGGGAACGAGTTGGTGAAGACCTGCATCCGCCGACTGGCCAATGGGTGAACCATTTGAAACGTCGTCGTGCCACCGTTGATAATGATCGCGTCACCATCCTCGCAAAGATCGACAGCCGCCGCCGCGATGGCCTGCTTTTCCGCGATCCTCATGGTTTCGTTGACCGAGAAGGGGCGCCCTGCCAGGCCAACGAACTGCGGCGGGCTCAATGCCTCGGCCCCACCCCGCACGCGCCGCAACTGGCCTTCCTGGTCCAGCGTTGCGATGTCGCGACGGATGGTGGCTTCGGAGGCACCGGTGAGATTGCACAGTTCGACAACTGTCGCCACGGGACGTTCTTCGACCGCGGACAGGATAATCGTGTGGCGTTCTTTTTCGTGCATTGCGGCCTCCCTTGTTGTCTTACGCTGTCGAGATTCGCATCATCTGTCAATCAAAAACGATCAATATCAATCATTCTGCAGTGCAGCGTGATCGAAAATGATCGAAACTGATTGACAAATTTAGCCGCCCGGCCCAGCCTAGTAGCAAGTCAGGATTACGGGCGCTCTGCGTCAATCGGGAGACAACATGTTGAAGTTATTAAAAAACCAGCTTCTGGAAAGCCGTTGGAGTGACGAGGACGCAAAAGGGAAAAGCGAATCGGAGCTTCTGCTCTACCGCTCGAATATTCTTGGTTCCGACAAACGGGTCACTAACTATGGCGGCGGGAATACGTCTGCCAAAGTGATCGAGACCGATCCCCTAACCGGAGAAGAGGTTGAGGTGCTTTGGGTCAAAGGTTCGGGTGGTGACATCGGCTCGATGAATATGGACGGGTTTTCCACGCTTTACATGGACAAGCTGCGCGCCCTGAAGTCACTGTATCGCGGCGTAGATTTTGAAGACGAGATGGTCGGCTATCTGCCGCACTGTACCTTCAAGCTGAACCCGCGCGCCGCTTCGATTGACACGCCTTTGCACGCCTATGTTCCGCGCAAACACGTCGATCATGTTCATGCTGACGCGATCATCGCGATTGCCGCGTCGAAGAACTCGAAAGAGTTGACGCAGGAGATATTCGGCGACCGCATCGGTTGGTTGCCGTGGAAGAAGCCGGGCTACGAATTGGGATTGTGGCTGGACAAGTTCTGTCTTGAAAACCCCGATGCCGATGGCGTGGTGCTGGAAAGCCATGGTCTGTTCACCTGGGCCGACACGGCCAAGGACTGCTATGACCAGACGATCGACGTCATCAACGTCGCAACCAAATGGCTAGGTGAGCGCAGTAAGGACGTCGCCCCCTTCGGTGGTGCAGTGCACGACAGCCTGCCCGCCATAGAACGGAACGCCATTGCCGCGCGGCTGATGCCCGCGATCCGCGGCTTCGTGTCGGGTAATCAGCACATGGTTGGTCACTTTAACGACAGCGATGCAGTGCTGGAATTCGTCAATGCCAAGGACATGGAACCACTGGCGGCCCTCGGCACATCCTGCCCAGACCATTTCTTGCGCACGAAAATCCGCCCGCTGGTTGTGCCCTTCGACCCCGAAGCGGGAAATATCGACGATGTTCTGGAAGGGCTGCCGGATCAAATCGAGGCCTACCGCAAGGACTATGCCGCCTACTACGACCGCTGCAAACACAACGACAGCCCGGCGCTTCGCGACCCGAACGCGGTTGTCTATCTCGTGCCTGGCGTTGGCATGATCACCTTTGCCAAGGACAAGGCAACGGCCCGCATCTCAGGCGAATTCTACGTCAACGCGATCAACGTGATGCGCGGCGCTTCGGCAGTCAGTGAATATCAGGGCCTGCCGGAACAGGAAGCCTTCGACATCGAATACTGGCTCCTTGAAGAGGCCAAGCTACAGCGCATGCCGAAACCCAAGTCGCTTGCCGGGCGGGTGGCCCTAGTCACCGGTGGCGCTGGTGGCATTGGCGCGGCGACTGCGGAACGGTATCTGCAAGAAGGTGCCTGCGTTGTCCTCGCAGACATCAACGAAGAGGGTTTGGCCTCAACTCAAGACAACCTCGCCAACCGGTATAGCAAAGACGTCGTCCGCAGCGTCACCATGAATGTCACCAGCGAAGACGCAGTCGCGGCAGCTTTTGCCGAGGCGTCGGTTGAATTCGGCGGGATCGATATTCTGGTTTCGAACGCCGGTATCGCTTCCTCTGCACCCATCGAAGAAACCTCCCTGGTTCTTTGGAACAAGAACATGGACATCCTGTCCACGGGCTATTTCCTGGTGAGCCGCGAAGCCTTCAGGATCATGCGGGTGCAGGATATGGGCGGCTCTGTCGTCTTCGTGGCCTCCAAGAACGGCCTCGCTGCCTCGCCCAACGCCGCCGCTTATTGCACCGCCAAGGCCTCGGAAATTCACCTTGCCCGCTGCCTCGCTCTGGAAGGGGCGGAGGCCGGTATTCGCGTCAATGTCGTGAATCCGGACGCGGTGCTGCGCGGATCGAAAATCTGGGAAGGCGATTGGTTGGAGCAGCGCGCAGACACCTACGGCACTGACAAGGATGGGCTGGAAGAGATGTATCGCCAGCGCTCCATGCTGAAGCGCTCGGTCCTGCCCGAAGACATCGCGGAGGCCTGCTATTTCTTCGCGGCCGACACCTCGGCCAAGTCCACGGGAAACATTATTAATGTGGACGCCGGCAACGTACAGGCCTTCACGCGCTAGGAGGCGAAAATGAGCTACGAGACCGCAAAAGCCGCCTTTGCCGATTGGGGCGTCGATACCGAATCAGCACTGGAACGCCTGAAAACCATCCCGATCTCGATGCATTGCTGGCAAGGCGATGATGTGGTCGGGTTTGAACAGAAATCCGGCTCATCAGGAGGCGGTATTCAGGCAACTGGCAACCACCCGGGCCGCGCCCGCACGCCAGATGAACTGCGCTCCGATCTGGAGTTTGCCTATTCGATTATCCCTGGCAAACATCGTTTGAACCTCCATGCGATGTATCTGGACACGGATGAAACCCCCGACCGCGACGAGATCGAAGTCAGACACTTCGCGCCGTGGGTCGATTGGGCCAAGGATCAGGGCATTGGGCTGGACTTTAACCCGACTTTCTTTGCCCATGCCAAGGCAGACGATAATCTGACACTCAGCCATCCGGACAAGGGTATTCGCGATTTCTGGATTGAGCATGGCCGCCGTTCGCGCGAAATCGCCGCACAAATGGGCGCAACTCTGAGCTCGCCTTGTGTGAACAACATTTGGGTGCCGGACGGTTACAAAGACATGCCGTTCGACCGCATGTCGGCCCGCGCTCGATTGGAAGCTTCGCTTGATGCCATGCTGGCATCGCATCAGGACAAAGCACAGATGCTGGATGCCGTCGAAAGCAAGCTTTTTGGGATCGGTGTCGAAGCCTGCACCGTGGGCAGCCACGAATTCTATATGGGCTATGCGATCCGCAATGGTACGCTTCTGTGCCTCGACATGGGGCATTTCCACCCGACCGAGAACATCGCCGACAAGCTGAGCGCGGTTGCCTTATCGCTGGACGAAATCCTCTTGCATGTTTCACGCCCCATGAGGTGGGACAGCGATCACGTTATCCTTCTGAATGACGATATCCTGCAAATGGCACAGGAACTGGTTAGTGCCGATCTGCTTGGCAGAACACACATCGGATTGGACTTCTTTGACGCGACGATCAGTCGGACAGCAGCATGGGTCATTGGCACACGCAACATGCAAAAAGCTTTGCTTCGTGCTTTGTTGCTTCCATTGGAAGAATTGAAGACTGCCGAGAACAACCTCGACTTTTCGAAACGTTTTGCGGTCACCGAAGAGTACAAGGACATGCCGTTCGGCGAGATTTGGAATGAGTTCTCGGCTCGTGAGAATGTTCCAAACGGCCAGGCGTTGATCAAAGAACTCGACAGATACCAAACCAAAGTAGCACACCGCGGTTGAGGTCCTTTGCAAGGATCACCGGCTCGATGTTACGGGACCTACCTGATCGAGAAGCATTTGGATTCGGAACGCAATGTGAAGCGACGCACGACGAACGGCTGGTTATCTTCCTGCGAAGCAGAAAAGCTTCCAAACACCTGTGGCAAAACTTTTGCTGCGTGCGCTCGCAATAAAAAATGTCAGAGTGCCTTACGTCAGTACCAGTGGGACAGTTGAGGCTGATTTGATAAGGGAGGGTTCTTGGCGCATCGTAACCGCCAAGGAGTGGAGATGAGACATAAACCCGGAACCAAGCAAAGCCAGGGTGAGAAGTTTGTTAAGGACATCCGCCATGCGACGTTCGAATGGCCGGAATTCTCGCCGCCTCGCTGGGACAACGACGATGCGAACGCGGCAGAATTTGCTCTGCGTGCGCGCAGCACAAATTTCCGATGACCGCTTTGGGCTGATTGTGTTGAAGAAGTCGGCTTTTGAGACGCGTTGATATTGCGGTCGCGTTCGCTTGAT
>NZ_JBXWSR010000011.1:0-67478 GCF_059613525.1 Ruegeria sp. SATB045
GCCGATGCAGTTCCTGATGACGATCCGGAAGACACCAGTTTAGATGACTTGCTGGGCGATCTTGCTGACATGGCTCCCGATGAGGACACGTCTGACGAAAGCTCTGCGGCAGAGGCTCTGGCGTCGTTGCCCGATGTGGCCGAGTTTGACGATGAGGACTCTGATCTTGATGACCTTTTGGCCGATCTTGCCGAGGCTCCCTCTGAGCAGGTTGACGCAAGTGATGACACCGATGACGTCCTGGCGTCCCTGCCTGACATTGACGAGGATGAGGACGCAGACAGTTTAGATGACGTTCTCGGCGATCTTGCCGACGCTGCCCCGGATGAGGACGCAGAGGATGACGATGATCTTGACGCGCTGCTGAACGATTTGGCTGAAACCGCTACTGAGCCGGACAGCGCGGACGACATAGACCTGGATGATCTTCTGGGCGATTTGAGTGCTGATGACACCGAACGCGACGGCGAGGCGCAAGAGCCCGACTTGGATGACCTCGATTTGAACAGCTTGTTGGCAGAAGACGAGACCGAAACCGAGGAAAGCAGCGAAGTTGACCTGGATGATCTGGATCTGGACGACCTGTTGGGGGATTTGGATGACGTATCCGAGTCCGAAGAACAGGGCGATGCCGATTTGGATGACTTGCTTTCAGGCGATGACGAATTGGATGACGCATCCGTTTCCCAAGAGGTCAAGACGGATGGCGAACCGGTGCTGGCCTTTGGCCGCATGAGCGCCGACCGGCCCGAGCCGGAACAGTTGAAACGCAGCCGGTTCCGCATTGCCATCTTTGGTGATTTCTCGGGCCGTGCGGCGCGAGGGCAGATGGAAACTGGTGATGCGCTGGCTGCGCGCGCGCCGATCCCGCTGGACGCCGATACAGTCGAAGATGTGATCTCAAGCTTTGCCACTAACTTGGTTCTGCCCATTGGTAAGGACGGCGCGGGGATTGAGGTCAAGCTGACCGAACTGGACGATCTGCACCCTGACGAACTTTATGAAAAGGTCGCGCTGTTCGAAGGGCTGTCGGGCCTGAAAGGCCAGCTTGGGGCCGGGGCAACCGCCGAACATGCGGCGAAGCAGTTGACCGCATGGGGCGAGGAATTCGGGCAGGCCGTGGTTCCGCCGCGCAAAACGTCGGGTGGAAATACCGTGCGGGCTGATCTGAAACTCAGTGATTTTCAGAAGCTGATCGGAGATACGAGCGGAGAGCTGGCGCAGCCTTCTCCGGTGGATGATCTACTGAAACGGGTGGTCGGGCCGCATATTCGCAAATTGCCCAGCCCGGACGTTGCGGCGATGAAAACAGCGGTGGATGAGGCGCTGAGTACGGCGATGCGCATGGTTCTGCATCATCCCGAATTCCAGTCGATCGAGGCGCAGTGGCGCAGTCTGGACCTGATCGCGCGCAGCGTTGAGGATGACGATACGCTGGACGTGATCCTCTATGATGTTTCGGCCGAGGAGATTGCGGCCGATCTGGCGTCGGAAGAGGATCTGGCCCAGACTGGGTTGGTCCGTCTTCTGACCGAGGAACCCTTGGATGAGGAAAACGGGCGCGGCGGCTATTCCGCCCTGATCGGGCTTTATACGTTTGAGGAAACCCCGCCCCATGCCGAGTTGCTGGGACGTATTGGCCGGGTCGCGGCCCATGTGGATGCGCCTTTCATTAGCGCGATCACCCCTGCCTATCTGGACATCAAGAAAGAGGATCGCCACCCGCTGGTGGTTAAAGCCTGGGATACGTTCCGCGCGATGCCCGAGGCCGGGCATGTCGGGCTTGCCTCACCCCGCTTTATGCTGCGACGGCCCTATGGGGCCAAGTCAGAGCCGATATATGAGTTCGACTTTGAGGAATTCACCGAAGCTGAAGGTCTGCGTGGGATGCTGTGGGCCAATCCGGCGGTGTTGGTGACAATCCTGTTGGCACAGTCCTTTAAGCAAAATGGCAAGGCTATGAATCTGGGGTCCGTTATGAGCCTTGGTGGGGTGCCCTATCATTTCGTCAACGACCGATACGGTGACCAGGTGGCGCTGCCTTGTACCGAACGCAACCTGACAATGGACAAGCACGAACACTCGGTTCAGCGGGGCTATATGCCGGTGCTGTCCGTCAAGGGACGGGATGAGATCCGGCTGGGCTCGTTCAACTCGGTCGCCGGGCAAGAGATTCTGGGGCCGTGGTCCGGTGTTCCCGCCCCGGCGCCTTCGCCGGATATACCTGATGCGCCCGAACCCGATGACCCAGAGTCTGATGAAACGATAGTCGAGGATGACTTTGATCTGGATGATCTGGGGCTAGAGGACGATACCGGTTCTGGTGACTCGGACGATTTGGATGATTTCCTTGCTTCCTTCGATGACGATGCGGAAGAAGACGAGGATGACGACGAAATGGACCCGGAATTGGCCGCATTATTGGCTGATCTGTAACGGCGTATCCAACGCGATTTGGAAGGATTAGGAAATGTCTGACAGTCTGCAAAGCAAGGAATGGCCGCTTCGGATCACGGGCAGTTACAAATATAAGGAAGACGAGCTTGTCATTCGTCGCGCGATCATCACCGAGAAGATGGGTGAACTGACTGAGATCCAGGTCGAGATGCTGTCGCCCGACAAAACCATCAAGCTGGAAGAGCTGCTGGGTAAAATTCTTACTATCCATATGGCTGCGGCCGAGGGGGAAGAACGCAAGTTCACGGGTACGATTGTGCGTGTTGAACGGCTGGCGCTGCGGGACGGGTTCGTGCATCTGCTGGCCGAGCTGCGCCCGTGGTTTTGGATGCTGCAACAGACCACCAACAGCCGCATCTTCCAGAACATGACGGTCGACAAGATCATCGAGGACGTTTTCAAAGCGCACGGGTTCTCGGATTTCCAGAAGAAGCTGAGCGGAACCTATGAACAGCGGGAATATTGCGTTCAGTACCGGGAAACCGATTTCGACTTTGTCTCACGCCTGATGCAGGAAGAGGGCATCTATTACTTCTTCGACTATGCGAAGGCGAATAACAAATATGAAACGTTGGTCCTGTGTGACGGGCTGTCGGGGCACACGCCGCTGACCGGAAAGTCGGACCTGTTTTACCGGGCGGGCGACGATTATGAACAGCGCCTGCCCGACAGCGTGACCGAATGGGCCAGCGCGCAGCAAATCGTTCCCGGTGTCGTTGCTTTAGGAGATTTCAATTTTGAGACACCCAGTGCCAAAATGGCCTCGGTGTCGAAAACCACCCTCTCGCCCGATCACAAGCACAACAAGTACGAGCTGTATGACACGCCCGGTCACTACATTGACGCCAACAAGGGCAAGCCCCGCGCGCAGGTTCGGATGGAGGCTGAAGAAACCGAATATGACTGCCGCCGGGGCCGTGCCTCGGTCCGGGCGATGGAGGTGGGCAAGACCTTCACTCTGAAGGAACATCCCGACAAAGATCAGAACCAGGAATATCTGGTCACTGCGGCTACCTTCTATCTACAGACGACCGAAGGCTACGGTTTTGAAAAGAACTCCAAAGACCTGGATACAGGCGCGTTGGAATTTCCCGAAGACAATAGCGAAATGTATATGGTTGAATTCGACGTTCAGCCCAAGAAGGTCCAGTATCGCAACGCCCGTACCACGCCCTGGCCCGAGATTGCAGGGCTTCACACGGCCATCGTCACCGGCCCTTCGGGCAAGGAAATCTACACCGACAAATATGGCCGGATTAAAGTACAGTTCCATTGGGATCGTGCGGGCAAGAAGGATGAGAAGACGTCTTGCTGGGTGCGTGTTGTCACCCCGTGGTCCGGTAAGAACTGGGGCATGATCCATATCCCCCGGATCGGGCAAGAGGTCGTCATCCAGTTTGAAGAGGGCGATCCCGACAGACCCATCTGCACTGGTATGTTGTATAACGCCGAAACGATGCCGCCCTATGATCTGCCGGCAAACCAGACGCAGTCCGGGATCAGGACCCGGTCGTCCGAGAAAGGCAAACCCGACACATTTAACGAACTGATGTTCGAAGACAAAAAGGATGCGGAACTGGTGCGCTTTCAGGCGCAGAAGGATCATGAGAAGCTGGTCAAGAACAAGTCCACGGTCACGATAGGCTACGACAAGCTGGACACGGGCGGCAACGGCGGCGACGGTTGCCTGAGCCAGGTGGTGAAGAAAGACGTGAATGAAACGATCAAGGAAGGGGATCATACCTTCACGATTGAAACCGGCAGCCAGAAGGTCAGCATCAAGACTGACCAGACTGAAACGATCGAGGGCAAATCCACCCGTACCGTTACCGGCAACGACACCGAAACGATCAAGCAAGGCAACATGGTCACGTCGGTCGATTCCGGTAACAAAACGACGACTGTGAAACTGGGGAACATTCAGGTCGATGCCAAGGCGGGCAAGATCACCATGACAGCCATGCAGTCAATCGAGCTGAAAGTCGGGACCTCGTCAATTAAGCTGGATCCGACCTCGGTGACGATCAAAAGCACAATGATCAATGTGCAGGCGACCGCCAAGATGGACGCAAAAAGCCCACTGACGACGGTCAGTGGCGATGCTATGCTGACCCTTAAGGGTGGCGTGACGATGATTAACTAAGGGGCGAACGGATGAGCGAACGATTTGCCAATTTGACCAAGACACCCCAGATGCCTGCCGCCCGGATGTTGGCGGATGCCAATGCGCGGCTGGGCACCAAGCTGGATGCACCGGCCAGTGCGCCTCTGGACGTTGTTCTGGCCGAGCTTGAAGAAAAAGGCGCACCGATTGACATGTTGCGATTGCTGGGCGTGGCTCTACCGCCGCGCGAACGGGTCTGGTGGTCGTGTCTGGCTGCGCGTGACTATATCGGAGCCGCGCCCGATCACAACACGCCATCTCTGGCGGCGTCTGAGGCTTGGGTGTTTCGCCCGACGCAGGAAAATCGCGAAAAGGCCGAGCATACGATTGATCTGGCCGAGCCCGATGATGAGACCATAAATTGCGCCATGGGCGTGCTCTATGCCGACGGCACGCTTGGCACGGGCGAGCTTGCGTCGATGCCGGCCCCGCATGGCGCAGCCGAAGCGCTGGCATTTGCGATGAATGTCACAGCGATGGGCTATCATGATGGCGATTTCGACGCCTATGTGCAATTGCTGATCGACCGTGGCCTTGATATCGCTCGTGGTGGAAACGGCAATCTCGAGGCGAAGGAATAGACATGGGATTTCCACAAGCCCGCGTCGCGGATCTACACACCTGTACGTTTCTGGCCCCGCCGCCTGCGCCCCCCGCGCCGGTGCCTGCGCCGATGCCGATCCTGCCGCCCTGCTGCCCCACAGTGTTGGTGGGCAAGATGCCTGCCGCTCGCATTTTTGACATGGCCACACCCGCCTTTCCGCACCCGATCATCAAAGGCTCGGCGACGGTACTGATTGGCAAGATGCCAGCTGCGCGGGTGATGGATACCTGCGCCTGTGGCGGACCTATCGTCAAAGGTGAATTTACCGTGCTGGTCGGAGGATGAAGACAGAAGAATGACGGTCACGATCAAATTCCAATCCACCGGCATTGTGCCGGGCGACGGGCGTCCTGTGTCGATGCAGGGGGGATCGCTGACCGTAGGGCGTGGTCCGGCCAATGATCTTGTACTGCCCGACCCCGAGCGGACGCTCAGCAAGAACCATTTTGTGATCGAGGATCACAATGGCAACGTGGTGATCGTGGACCTGTCGACCAACGGGACCTTTCTGAACTATTCAAAGATTGCTTTGGGTCGAACGCCGACACCGCTGAACAATGGCGATGTGTTGACGGCGGGCGGTTATGAGATGGTGGTCGAGATCGGCGCCGATTTACCCTCGTTCGAAGAGATGATCCCGCAGCCGATGCAGCAGGGCAATGTCTCGCCCGGACAGTCGCAAAACGCGCCGGACCCGCTGGATTTGCTGGACGCGTCCTCGCCGGGAGGGGATTTTCTGGATGACCTGCTGGGCGGTGAAGCCCCTAAAGGACCGGGTCAGATCGCAACGCCTGATCCCATGGACGAACTGCTGCCACCGCTCGGTGATGATGACCCGTTCTTTGCCAAACCTGCCGATGCGCATCAGGGCTTGGGGGCGAGCGACCCCATGCACAACCCCTCGGCCACGGATGCGTTTTCAGCACCCGCCAGTGGTGGCGGCGCGAACCTGATCCCCGACGATTGGGATGACGATTTCCTGTCGCCGCAAGAGCCGTCCTCTTCGGACCCGTTTGCTGCGTCACCGCCGGAACCGGCCGCTCCACCGGCCAAGCCAACACCGGGAGGGCGTGCGGCCCCACCTCCGCCGTCGGAACCTGTGGCTCCGACGCCTGCGCCCGAGCCTGCGAATGAGCCCACAGTGGTCGAAACGCCTGCGCCTGCTGCTTCAAGCGGCGATCAATCCGCCGCCCGCGCGCTGCTTGAGGCGCTTGAGGTGGACGATCTGCGCATCGACGACGCCGATCTGCCCGCCACGATGGGCCGGATGGGGCGCGTGTTACGGGCAATGATCACGGGTCTGCGCGAAATTCTGATGACGCGTACCTCGATCAAGTCTGAATTCCGCATTGACCAGACGATGATCAGCGCAGGCGGAAACAACCCACTAAAATTCTCGATCAGCGCCGAACAGGCGATCGAGGCGTTGGTGAAACCGCGGGTCAAAGGCTACCTCGCTTCTGAGGAGGCCACCGCCGAGGCGTTGAACGATATCAAGGCCCATGAAGTTGCCATGGTCACAGGCATGGAGGCCGCGCTCAAAGGCGTTTTGTCGCGGCTCGACCCCGAGGTGCTGGCCGGGAAAATCGAAGGCTCCGGCAAACTTGGGTCACTTTTCAAGGGTAAGAAGGCCCAATATTGGGAAGTGTATGAAAAGATGTATGCGGAAATTTCGGATCAGGCCGAGAATGATTTTCACGATCTCTTCAGCCGGGAATTCGCGCGTGCGTATAAAGAACAGCTGGAAAAGCTGAAGTAACGCCCCATCGGGCGCAATAAAAAGGGAGGGCAGCCATTGTCCTGGGACAGCAAGGTGCTTTGGACCGAAGGGTTGTTTTTGCAGCCCCACCATTTCCAGCAGGCCGACCGGTATACAGAGGCGCTGGTGGCCGGGCTTGCGCGCCGGGTGACACCCTATGCCTGGGGGCTGAGTGCGCTTGAGCTGGATGACGAAGTGCTCAAAGTCGGGCAAATTGCGCTTAAATCCTGTTCAGGGCTGACGCCGGACGGGCAGGTGTTTCGCGTACCGCAAGCCGAAGACCATCCGCCCGCTTTGGAAGTGCCCGAAACGATCAAGGATTGCGTTGTTTACCTGACCGTACCGCAGCGGCGGCAAGGCGCGTCTGAGGTGGATCTGAGCGGGGCGGAACAATCCGTCAGCCGCCTGCGTCCCGCCGAACAGGAAATCACCGACGTGATGAGCCAGCAGAAAAAGCCGGTGACGCTGGGCGTTGGCAAGCTACGGCTGCAATTTGCGCTGGCGGTAGACGATCTGGCCGACAAGCTGGCCATTCCGATTGCCCGCATCATCGAAGTGCGTCCGGACAAAGAGATTGTCCTGGATCGCGGCTTTGTGCCCTCGGTCTTGGATGTGCGCGCAGCCCCGGCATTGGCGGGGTTCATGAACGAGCTTGAGGGGATGCTGTCGCACCGGATGCAGGCATTAGCCGGGCGGCTGTCCGAAGGTGGACCTGCCAAGGGTGCTGCCGAGATTTCGGATTTCCTGCTGTTGATGGTGATCAACCGCAACCTGCCGCTGGTGCGTCATTTCGCCAATATCGAAAACGTGCATCCAGAACACGCCTACCGCGTTTGCGCAGCCCTTGCCGGTGAATTGGCCACGTTCATGAGCGCCGAGAAAGAAGCCGTGCAATTCCCCGCCTATCAGCACGACAACCTGACCGAAAGCTTTGCCCCGGTGATCCGAGTGCTGCGCCAATATCTCAGCTCGGTGCTGGAGCAGACGGCGATCTCGATCCCGTTGGAGCCGCGCAAGTACGGCATCAGCGTCGGTGTGATTGCTGATCGCAAGCTGATCGGCTCGGCCGGATTTGTGCTGGCAGTTAATGCGGATATCCCCGCCGAAGACGTGCGGCGGCACTTCGCGGGTCAGGCCAAGACCGGCCCGGTTGAGGAAATCCGCCAATTGGTGAACTCGGCCCTGCCGGGCATCACTTTGCGCCCGCTGCCGGTCGCGCCGCGCCAGATCCCGTACCATTCGGGCGTGGTCTATTTCGAACTGGACGCAGCCAGCCCGTATTGGAGCAAGATGACCACTTCGGGCGGGATCGCGGTGCATGTGTCGGGGCATTATCCCGGATTGCAGATGGAGCTTTGGGCGATCCGCAATCAGTAGCCGTTCGGGCCGTTGATTGGTACGAAACAAATTGATGGGGCTGCCTGCGTGGACCACTGGACCATGCGGGCGCTGTGAGGAAGCAGGTAGATCATGTCCGACAACGATCCTTTTGCCGAACCGGACGATACAGATAAGACGGTCATTCGCCCCAACCCGGGTGGACGACGTCAGGCCGGGACCATGCCGCAACAACCCGCCGCGCCTCAGCAACCGGCGGGTTACCCCGAGCCGATGGAAGCGCCTCAGCCGCAGCCCGCTGCGGCAGGGGACGGATATGGCGTACCTCCGGCGCAGGCCCCACAGTCGCGCCCGCCACAAGGCGGTGGGGAACAGGTGGCCGCAACCGGGATGAACCGGTTGAACGCCTGCGCCGCACCGCTGTTTTCGCTGATCAGCCGTATTCGCAACCGCGCCCAGCACATGGACCCCGACAAGCTGCGCCAAAGCGTGGTGGCTGAAGTGCGCAGCTTTGAAAATGCCGCCCTACAGGCGGGCATCCCGGCGCAATCGGTCAAAGTGGCGCGTTATGCCCTATGTGCGACGCTGGATGATGTCGTGCTGAACACTCCGTGGGGCGGCCAGTCCAGTTGGGCGACGCAATCACTTGTTGGCACCTTCCACCGCGAGACGGTGGGCGGGGATCGTTTCTACGACCTTCTGGCGCGGCTGGAACAGGAGCCTGCGAACAATATCGAGCTGCTGGAATTCGTCTACATGTGCCTGTCGCTGGGCTTTGAAGGTCGCTTGCGGGTCGAACAAGGCGGACCGGACAAGCATCTGCAAATCCGGCAGGGTCTGGCTCGGGTCATCCGAGCGCAACGTGGCCCTGTCGAACGTGATCTGGCCCCGCATTGGGAAGGCGTGGACAAGCCTTACCGCGCGCTCAGCATGTGGAAACCGGTCTGGATTGCGCTTGGCGTGACGGCGCTTTTGCTGGTGATTGAATTCAGCGGTCTGTCCTATGTCCTGTCGAACAAGACGGAAAATCTTGTGGGTCAGATGTCGGTGATTGACGCGGGCCCCGTGACCGAGTTGCAGCGCCGCGCGCCCCCGCCTCCGCCGCCACCTCCGCAACAGCAACCTCAGATCGCGAAGGTCGTCGAATTCCTTCAGCCCGAGATTGATGAGGGGCTGGTCGAGGTTTTTGAGAAAGGCAATACGCTGGTTATCCGCATCAAGGGGTCGGGCATGTTCGGGTCAGGCTCGGACAGTCTGCAAGACAAATTCCAAGAGCCGGTGCGCCGGGTTGCCGTGGCGTTGAATGCCGAGCCGGGCACGGTGATCGTGACCGGACATTCGGACAATGTGCCAATCCGGTCAGCGCGCTTTCCATCCAACCTCGCCTTGTCGCTGGCGCGCGCAAAATCGGTGATGAATAAGATGTCACCCGAATTGACCGACCCCAATCGCCTCAGCGCTGAGGGCCGGGCCGACAGTGACCCGATTGCCGACAATTCCACCCGTGAAGGCCGCGCCACCAACCGCCGGATCGAAGTCCTGTTGGTGCAGGAGGATACTCAATGACCGCCCGTAGAATCCTGAGATTCATCTTCTTGTCGATTTACACCGTGCTGTTTTTTACGGCGACGGCGTTGTCCTTGTGCCTTTATTTTTTCGGACCACTTATTGGGTCGGATGAATGGCGTCCTTTGGATGGGATGACGGCGCGGTTGATCTGGTGCGGTGTGATTTATGCGTTTTTCCTGATCATTGCGCTAACCATCTTCTTTGTTCGTCGTCGTCGCGAAAAGAAGCTGACCGAAGAAATCACCGAAGCCGTCAGCGACGGCGGCGACATGATCGACAGCGAAATCTCGGAACTGCGCGGCAAGTTGAAAACTGCTATGGCAGAGCTGCGCAAGTCCAAGAACGGACGGCGGCATCTGAATGAGCTGCCGTGGTACGTGATGATCGGCCCGCCGGGCGCGGGTAAGACCACTGCCATTGTGAATTCCGGCCTGAACTTTCCGCTGGCCGATGAGATGGGTAAAACCGCGATTGGTGGTGTTGGCGGCACGCGCAACTGCGATTGGTGGTTCACCGAAAACGCCGTTCTGATCGATACGGCCGGGCGATACACGACGCAGGAAAGCGACGCTCAGGTCGATAACGCGGCGTGGATTGGGTTCCTTGGGCTGCTCAAGAAATACCGCAAGCGCCAGCCGATCAACGGGGCGATGATCGCGATCTCGTTGTCGGATCTGTCTTTGCAGGATGAGATCACCCAGAAAGAACACGCCAAGGCCGTGCGTCGTCGTCTGGAAGAGTTGCGCGAAAAACTGGGCGTGCGCTTTCCAGTCTATATCCTGTTCACCAAGGCCGACCTGATTGCCGGGTTTGCCGAGTTCTATGACAATCTGGGTAAGGAAGATCGCGAACAGGTTTGGGGTTTTACCTTGCCATTGGACAAGTCCCGGTCTGAACAATCCCCGGTCGCCGCCTTTGACGAGGAATTCGCCTTGCTGCTGGGCCGTTTGAACGCCCAATCGCTGGAGCGGATGCAGACCGAGACCGACCCCCAGCGCCGCGCCTTGGTTGCGGGCTTCCCGATGCAGGTGGCCTCGTTCCGAAAAGTGGCGCATGAATTCCTGACCGAGGTGTTTCAGGACAGCCGCTATCAACACCGCCACATGCTGCGCGGGGTCTATTTCACATCCGGAACGCAAGAAGGCACTCCGATTGACCGGCTGATGTTGGGCATGGCGCGTACTTTCGGGATCGGACGTCAGGCGATTGGTTCGGGTCAGGGCTCGGGCCGGTCGTATTTCCTGACCCGCCTGTTTGATCAGGTGATCTTCCGCGAGGCCGGTCTGGTCAGCGCCGATGACAAGGTTGAGCGGCGCTATAAGATCACCAAATGGGCCTCGGTCGCGGCGACGCTGATTGCCGCTGTTGCAGTGGGTGCCCTGCTGGTTCGCAGCTTTTCGGGCAACTCCGAACTGATCTCTGAGGCGCAAGAGGGCGTATCCGCCTATCAGGCTGCAGCGGCGACGCTGCCACCCAGCCCGGTGGGCGATACCGATCTGGTGCCGGTGGTGCAGGCGTTGAACACGCTGCGCGATCTGCCCGCGAACCCGACCCTGTCCGACCCGGACCCTGAAACGCGCCTGACCTATGGCCTGTATCAGGGGGATGTGATTGGCACGCAGGCGGCGCAAACCTACCGCGCGGCGCTGAACCAGCGCCTTCTGCCACGTCTGCTATTGCGGCTCGAAGAACAGATGAGCGCCAATATCAACAACCCCGATGTGCTGTATGAGGCGCTGAAGGTTTATCTGATGTTGGGTCTGCAAGGTCCGATGAACCAGAATCTGGTCAAGGAATGGATGAATATCGACTGGACGGTGTCCTTCCCAGGCCCCTCGCGCGAGGAATTCCGCGCTGATCTTAACGACCATCTTGAGGCATTGCTGAGCCAGCCGATGCAGGCCGTTGCGTTGAACGGGCCCATGGTCGAGCAGATACAGGGCCTGCTGTCGGAACTGCCGCTGGCGCAGCGCGTGTACAATGGGATCATCTCAAGTCCATCCGCGACGGCTCTGCCTGAATGGCGGATCACCGAAGTCGGCGGCCCTGCTGTTGCGCGCGTTTTGGTGCGGTCCTCGGGCAAACCGTTGAATGACGGGATCGAGGGGATCTTTACCTATCGCGGTTTCAATGACGTATTTGTCGGCGAAGCAGTTGGCGTAGCCAAACGGGTGCAAAAGGAAAGCTGGGTTCTGGGCCCGCGCGGCGAGGCGGAACAGACCGAACTGGCGCTGGCCGCGCTCAGCCGCGATGTGCTGGACCTGTATTACAACGACTACATTGCGCGCTATGACGCGATGCTGGGCGATATCGACATCGTGCCGATGGAAAGCCTCAGCCACGCTGTCGAAGTGACCAATGTGCTGTCCGGGCCGACCTCGCCTATCGTGAATATCCTGAACTCGATCTCGGACGAGACGAAGCTGACCGAAAGCCGATCGGTTCTACCCAATTCGGATGCTCTGGGTGAAGGGCTGTCCAGCGCGGCCAGCCTCGAGTTGCAGTCGGCGACCTCGGTCCAGACGCAAATCCTGCTGGAGGCCTTGGCCAAATCCAGCGGCGCGACTGCGTCACAGCCGGTGCAAGAGCCTGGCCAATATGTCGAGGATCGGTTTGCCTGGCTGCACCAGCTTGTTGACCGACCCGAGGGGCAGCCCTCGCAATTGGATCAGTTGATGGGGTCGTTGACGGGCGTCTATCAAGAGCTGAACAAGATGTCCTTCAGCGGAACCTCGGGCGGCGAGTCCGGGCAGGCGCTGCAGCAGTTTCAGCAAGAAGCGGCTCGCATTCCCGGCCCAATGGAACGCTGGGCGGTGCAGATCATCGACGGATCGTCGGGGATCACGTCTGACAGTACGCGGGCCTCGCTGAACGCACGCTGGCAGGCCAATGTGCTGCCCTTCTGCGAGCAGGTCGTCACTGACCGCTATCCGTTCAGTCGCAGATCCGGGGCAGATGTGGCGATGGGTGATTTCAGCCGGTTGTTCGGCCCGCAAGGTCTGATCGACACCTTCTTTACCGACAACCTCGCCAAACACGTGGACATGCGCACGCGCCCTTGGAGTTGGAAAAGCAGCGTAAACGAGGCCGATCTGGGCATTAGTCAGGCCGTTCTGACCCAATTCCAGAACGCCGCCGAAATCCGCGAGGCTTTCTTTGCCGCGGGCCCGCAACCCCAGATTCAGTTCCAGATCATGCCCGAGGCGCTGGACCCCAAGGCAAAGGGCGTCACGCTTGAAATTGACGGACAATCGCTGGAATTCCGCCATCGCGGCGGGCTGCCTTCGCCGATGGCGGTCACGTGGCCGGGGCAGGTTGGATTGGCGCGGGTCACGTTCCAGCCCGATAAACGCAACATCGAAAGTGTGTTGTCCAAGGACGGGCCATGGGCGTGGTTCCGCCTTCTGGACGCGGCCGAGGTGCGGCGGACCAACGTATCGGACCGCAAGAAGGTGATCTTCAATGTCGGCGGCCGGATTGCGATCTTCCAGTTGCAATCTGGCTCAGTCATCAATCCCTTTGCCCTTCCGGCGCTGCAAAAGTTCAGCTGCCCTAAATCGTTCTGATGCAGCGGACTGGGTTTGGCGCGTTTGGTAAGATGCCTTCGGTCGGAGATTTTTTTCGGCTGGGGGTTTCACAGGATTTCGTCCAGCCATGGGATACCTGGATTCAGCACAGCATGTTAAACGCTGCTGAAGCTCTGGGACCTGTGTGGGACGCGCATTACATGTCCGCACCCATTTGGCGGTTTTGTCTGGCGCCGGGATTGGCAGGCCCGCAAAAGATGTTGGGCGTTTTGATGCCATCAGTGGATCGGGTCGGACGACGGTTTCCCCTGACTTTGGTATCGGGCGTATCTAATGAAGGTTCGGCAATTCTGTCTCACTTCCGGGCCGAGGCGACATACCGCCAGCTTGAAGACTTGGCTTTGGCTGCGCTTGAGGATGACATGACGCGGGACAAACTGGCCGAGGGATTGGAGGCGCTGGTGGTTCCATTACAAGAGCCGACTTCTCCGGTTCGGGCCGAGGGAAACACGCTGGTTCTGACGCGCGGGGAAGTCGCTGACAGTCTGTTGCCCGACCTCGCGGCGGGGTTGGTCGCGCATCGCTATCGGTCTCCGACAATCTGGAGCACTGACATCGGCGGCGTCCCTCGGATGATGGTCTGCGAAGGTTTACCGCAAGGATCAAACATGCAAGGTTTGTTTAATCTTCACGCTGCAGTCTGGACCGAGGCAAGGCCACTATGAATTCAAGTCACCGCGTTCGGTACAGCGCCCGCAGCCATGTCGGCCTCAAGCGCAAGCTCAATGAAGATGCCGTTTTGGCCCTGCCCGAGGAAAGCCTTTGGATGGTCGCGGACGGTATGGGCGGCCACGAAGGGGGCGATTACGCCAGCCGTCTTGTCGCTGACATGGTCGCGGCAATCCCGCCGGGACTGCCACCAGCGGATCGACTGGTGAAGTTGCGGGATGTGTTACAGCAAGCGCATTCGGCAATCCGTCAAGAGGCTGAGACCCGTGGCGGTAAAACCATGGGCACGACCGTTGCCTGTATGATGCTGGCCAACGGCCATTTCGTCGGTTTGTGGGCGGGCGACAGCCGCATCTATTTGCTGCGTGACAACCAGATTCAAATGCTGACCACCGATCACTCGGTTGTGGCCGATCTGGTGTTGGCGGGCCAGATGAGCTGGGATGAAGCGGAACAGCATCCCCAATCAAATGCGATCAATCGTGCGGTTGGTGTCGGGGATGTGCTGGAACTGGACAAGATCCGGGGCGAGGTTCAGCCGGGCGACCGGTTCCTGATCTGCTCGGACGGGCTGAGCAAATACGCGACATTCCCGATGCTGGAAAAGGCGCTGTCCGAGATGCCGATTGAAACCGTCGCCGATCAGTTGATCCAGATCGCGCTGGACGGGGGCGGGGCCGATAATATCTCGGTGATCGTGGTCGATATTCCCTGAACCCCGCGCTATTGCGCGAGGGTGGTCAGGATACGGCTGTCCAGCGACAAAATCTGCGTTTCCACATTGCGATCCTGTTCGCGCAGCGCCTCGGCATATCCGGCGGCGGATTCCGTGGTGGGGCGCAGTGTGTCGAACAGTTGATTGTCGGTATGCAGCACGATTACCTTGCTTTTTCCCAAGGTGCTGTCATCAACCTGAAAGGCAATGCCGCCGTTTTCCTGACTTTCGGGGATGGAATACGCCACGCGAACCGACAATGGCCCACTTTCTCCATCCCGCAGCGCGGCAATCCCGTTTTCTTGCCGTGTCACGTTTGGCAGTAAGTGGAACACGTTACCAGACACATCGAGAACCGAGACAGACAGGAACCCGTCTTGCACATCCTGCGGTAAGTCCACGTCAATCACCGGGTTCTGTCCTACGACAAAATCTCCGGTTGGGTTCGGGGCGTCGTTTTGTTCACCGTTGAAAAACGCAATAGAGATGTCGCTGGCCGGAGCACTGGGTAGGTAGTTCTCGATCAGGCATAAGGTCGGGTTCAACACGTTCACACCGTCCAGATCAATCGGCCGCTCACCGACCAGAGCGGTCAAAGCGGTATTCAGCCCGACCAAACTGTCCTGAGACGCCAGAGTGCCACTGACCCGAACAGGTGTCTCAGGGCCGTACCCGGCGGTGGGGGCGTTTTCCAGTTTCAGTGCGCCGCAATCGGCCAGACCGGCAAGGATCGGGCGGATATCGGCAGCGGGCAGGAACATTGGCTCAAGCTCTAGTTCGACTGAGCCCTGCAACCCGGCGGGCAGTCCTGCTGAATAAAGCTGTTCCAGCTTGTCATGCAGCGCCTGATCCGTGGTTTGTCCGGTCAATTGAGCATCGTTTCCGTTCACGACCAGCCGCCATTCATCCAGCTCCATCACTGTTTCGATGACGTCACTGACCGCAGCGCCCCAGCTTTCCGAGATTTCCCCAGACGCCAACGTCAGATCAACCGTCCCACCCTGATCGGTGATCTCGCGTGTCATCGTGTCCCGTGTGTCTTCCGAAGGAACAAAACCGACGGCGCGTGGCGGCAGGCCCTCGCGCTTGTCCGCCACCAACGTATAGGGTGCGGCTACGGGATATTGGGGCCCAGTAAAGCTGTCGAATGCGCCGCTGAAATAGGCACCTGCGCCACCGCCGACAATGACCAGCGCGCCAAGGGCGGCAACCAGCCCGGTGCGCGATTTCTCAGGCGTTTCGACCGGAGGTGCAGCGGGTGCTGCGACGGCCGGGGTAGGCTGCGCAGGGGCCGCAGGTTTGCTTTTGGGTACGATTATGGTTGCGTCGTCATCGGTTTCGGCAGGGGGGGATTCCGCCTGTCCCGACCGGGCCGAGGACAAAGCCCTCAATACATCGCTGGTCGACTGATACCGGTCATCGGGGTCCGGCGCTGTCATCTTGTCCAGCACGGTTTTCAGAGGCTCGGGCACATCTGCAGTGTCCAGCGGTTGTTTTTTACTTTCCACAACCTCCAGCAAGTTACGCCCGGAATTGGCCTTTTCGCCTCGGAAGTTCGCCAGCAGCAGCGCGCCCAGGGAATAGATGTCGGTACGCTGGTCGGTCTTTCCCGACAGCTGCTCGGGTGCGGCATAGGCGTATTTGCCAGCGAACTCTCCGCCCACGATGGTTTCTGCGCCGGGGTTGGTATCCTTGGCGATGCCAAAGTCGATGATTACTGCCTGCGCAGGATCACCGTCACGCAGGATGATGTTGTCGGGGCTCAGGTCACGGTGGACGATATTGCGCGCATGCGCGGCCTCGAGCCCCTCGCAGACGCGTTTGCATATGGTCAGAATGTCGTCTGCCGACATAGGACCATCAGCCAGTTTCCGGTCCAACCCCGGCCCGTCGACATAGTCCATCACCAGATAGACATGTCCGTCGGCAGTACGGTTGTTTTCGGAATAGCGCACCACCGCGTCATGGCGGATGTCGCGGATCTCTTCCTCACGGGTTAACAGAACGAGATAATCGTCGTTGCTGGAAAATTCGGCCTTCAGAACCTTAAGCGCCGCCAGACGCCCCGATATCTCGGAGCGCGCGCGATAAACGTCAGAGGTACCACCCCGCCCAAGGATTGCCTCGATCCGATATGTATTGTTCACCAGATCGCCCGGCTGAAACAGGTCGCCTGCGCGGGATTCAGTCATGCTGCCCTCGAAATTGTGTTTTATGAGGAGACTAAATCAGCCGAGCGCCTGAAATTCAACGCGGCGGTTTTCGTCGGCGCGCGGATCGTCCTTGTTCAGAGGTTCGGCTTCACCTACGCCCAGTACTTCCAGTCGCCCTTCGGCGATACCGCAATCGCTGACCAGAAAGCGTTTGACTTCTTTCGCGCGCAGCAGAGACAGATTTTGGTTGTAGTCCGCAGATCCTGCGCTGTCAGTGTGGCCGATGATCTGAAAGACGTTAACGTCGACGTTTTTCATCGCTTGGCACAAGGAGGACAGCTTGGGTTTTTGATCATCGCGCAAGGCGGCCGAGGCGAAGTCGAACCGAACCTGAATATTAACCTGATCTTCCGAGGCCACCGGTTGATATTCGGCCGGGGCGGCAGCAACTGTGGTTTCCACAGCGTCGTCGGTTGCTTCAGTCGCGGCTGTTGACGGGACGATCACCAAGCCGCGCGTTTTTTGCTTGTTGAATGCATCGGTGATTTCGTCGGCTGTTAGTTCATTGGATTGGGCCAAAGCGAATTGCGTCGTGCAAACGAGGGCCATGGCCGAAGCCCCAAAAAATTTAAGTCGAGAAAAAGTAATCATTACCGGAGTCCTTCCCTGTTTGGGACAAAGAGTACCCGTGCCTCAGGTGTGCGACAATGAAGAAAGTCACATTTGTGATTAAGAAATAAAGCCGAGCACGTGACATCTTGCGCGACGACTTTTAGATTTGGGCGCAATTGAATTGAGATACAGGTAAACACATCAGATGCGCATAGTTCCGGCAGTAATTCTTGGGGTTTCGATTATTTTGGCCCCTGTTATCTGGTATGTTTTTCCACTGATCGTTCCTATGGAAAGTGATTTTGAGGGGCCGGCAATCGATTCAGGCGCGCGGATCGAAATCGAAATGCTGAGCCAACGGGTTGAAGATATGCGCAACGAGATTGAGAGGCTGTCGCTCGAGATATCGCGATCCCAGAGCGACGGTTCGGCCGTGTTGCAAGGCGCAGACGGGGCGAACGACTATGGATATGACAGCACCAGCCCAAACGAGATCATTGATGCTTACGCTCAGGTTGTCCTTATCGCCAACCGCAACGAAGTTAATCAAGAACTCAAACTGGCGAGTTCGTCGTTTCTGAAAGAGAAATTCGGGCTGCCGCGCGAAGACTTAACAGATAATTGTCAGTCCATGACCAACCCGCGGTTAGAAGAAAACCTTGTATTAGAAGAAGTCGGCCCGGTTCGGGTACGCATGTTGAAACCGGCAATAGACTCTCTGCGCGTTGTTTTCGAAAACATCCGTCGCACGGACCCCGACCTCTTTGCACGTATTAATACAGCCGGGTCCTTATGTGTGCGGCGGATTCGTGGCGCGACCTCATCCGCATCGGCCCATGCCTATGGCCTGGCTGTTGACTTGAATATCGACGGAGTGTTGGACACGCTGGGCGATGGTAAAACCCAGCTGGGTCTGACTATTCTGGCCGACTTCTTCCGGCAGGAGGGCTGGGTATGGGGTGCGGCCTGGGGTCGAGAAGACTCGATGCATTTCGAGGTTAGCCGCAACAAGATCGAAGAATGGTTGGAGCAGGGACTTTTGTAAAATCGTCGAATGATAAGATGCTCTGTGAACTAGGACACGGACAGTCTCGGAATCAATCGTGATATGGATAACCTCAATCCAGACGGGTATCCTGTATTGGGAAATACAATCTTGCTTTGGCCTGCGGGCTGGGCTTTGCTAGGTTCTGTTTTAAGGTTTCACTAAGGGTTACGAATGCCAAAGACTCTACCTCAGGCGATCATGCGGATTCCGCGTCTCAGCATGATATTGGCTCTTGCAACCGGTGGCAGTCTTGTCCTTTCGGACGCGGTGCTGGCCCAAAGCGCGTCGAATTTGGCACCGTCAACATTTCAGCCGCAAAATCAACGCAATACGGGCCCTGTTACTGTCGCCAGAGACCCTGGCGCGCCGGTTCCCGAAGGTGCGGACAGATTGTTTGTGACAGTCGGGCGCGTGGACATCGAAGGCGCTCTGCCGCAAATGGAGGCTGCCAATGCCGCCTTTATTGAGCGACTGACGGGAAAGCGCGTCGCTGCCTCTGAAATTTTTGCGGCCACAAATCGCCTTGAAAGCGCGTATAGCAATGCCGGTTTTGTTCTGAGTCGGGTAGTTCTGCCGCAGCAAACTTTGCGGGATGGTGGAACGTTGCGGATCGTTGTGGTCGACGGGTTCGTCGAGCGTATTGACGCAACAAAAGTTCCGGAAGAGGTCCGGGACCGCGTGGTCAAGATTACCCAGCCGTTAATCGGCAAGCGTGGCATCAAACTGCAGCAGATCGAGCGCGCCTTGCTGCTTGCAGGTGATACGTTCGGAGTTCGCTTGGCGTCGACTTTGTCGGCAGGTGACAGCAATGGCGGCACCGTTCTGACCTTGGACGGAGAGTTCAAGGAATTTACCGGTTCATATGGGTTCGACAATACACTGTCAGACGATCTTGGTCCGTTGAATCTGAGCCTTGGACTTGAGTTCAATGGCCTGCTGGATCTGGGTGAGACATTCTATTTTAACCTGGGTGGGTCTCCGACGCGGTTTTTCTCGGGTGACCCCGAGTATCGGATTTTGGCTGCAGGTGCGGTATTCCCGATCGGGTATGATGGCTTTACGATTAACGCCGAGGTGACCTCTAGCGAAGCGCGCCCCGACACGGATTTTTTACCTAACGAAAGCGAGTTCGAACGGTTTTCGCTGCGGCTCTATTATCCGTGGATTAGATCCAGGAAAGTTAATCTTTCGTCGCAACTGATCCTGGATCGTATCAGCGATACGCAGAACCTGTTGGTCGGCCCCTTTGAGATTCCGGTCTTTGACGACGATATCAGCGTGCTGCGCGCTACTTTGGATGGCACACGCGCCTATGATAATGGTGGCTTCCTGCGCGGGAGTGTAGTGCTTTCAAGGGGTTTGGATATCCTTGGCGCACGGACCTCGGTCGGCCCCGGAGAAACTCCATTCTCGCGCCAGGATGCTGAACCGGAATTTACGAAACTCGTTCTGTCTGGCCAGTATCAGCGTCCTTTGAATGCCAACTGGTCTTTGGCTTTGAACGGCCGAATTCAAACCAGCTTCGGGGACGCTCTGGTGACGTCCGAGCAATTCAGTATCGCAAGCACCAGCGAATTGTCGACCTTTGATGCGGGTTCGTTGCGTGGCGATGACGGATGGGTCGTGCGGTCCGAAGTGGGTCGATCGCAGCGGGTCGAAGTGGCTGGGTTGCCGCTGATCCTGAAGCCTTATGTATTTGGTGCTTACGGCGAATTGGGAATAGAACAACCTACGGCTTTTGAGCAAAGCACGACTACGGCCTACGCCTATGGGATCGGTGCTGATTTGATTGCAATTGAAGACTCGACCTACAAGTCGGGATCGTTACGAGTTGAATATGGGAGAGGTGAACGCGATGACCTGGGGGCAGACGAAAACCGCTTCACTATTGTTGCAAGCCGCAGATTTTAGGGCTCGCGCCACAGTGATCCGCGGCGCAATTTTGACAGCCACGGCAACGCTATGGGGCACGACAGCTCTGGCACAAACGCTGCCCAATGGCGGAACCGTGGCGGCGGGAACTGTTACGATTGCGCAACCCAGCGGCAACCAGCTGGACATTACGCAGGGGTCGGGCGCGGCCGTAGTGAATTGGAACGGGTTTTCGATCGGTTCTGGCTCGACAGTTAATTTCTTCCAGCCCGGGCAAGAAAGCGTGATTTTGAACCGGGTGACAGGGGATACTACCAGCGCAATTCTCGGCCAGTTGAATGCCAATGGTCAGGTGTTTCTGGTTAACCCTAACGGTATCTTTATTGGCCCCAACGGCGCAGTCAATGCGGGTGGCTTCGTGGCCTCGACCCTGGATGTAACGGATGAAGATTTCCTTAACGGGCGCTATCGCTTTGCCGGAAATGGTAGTTCAACCGCAGTGGAAAACGCGGGAACAATCTCGATTGTTCCGGGCGGGTATGCAGCGCTAATTGGTGGGCAAGTTTCCAATTCGGGCTTGATCCGTGTACCTCTTGGCAAGGTGGGGCTTGGTGCGGGTGAACAAGTAACACTGGATATTTCTGGCGATGGCTTTTTGCAGGTCGCTGTTCCTTCGGATAGCGATGACGCCATGATGGAGGCGTTGATTACCAATTCAGGGCGGATCGAAGCCAATGGCGGTTCTGTTCACCTCAAAGCGGCCAGTGCACGGAATGCGGCGCGACAGGTAATCAACATGTCTGGCGTGATCGAGGCCCAATCGGTTGGCGGAGTATCCGGAGCTGTCGTTTTGGGTGGCAGCGGCGGCGGCGTTCGGGTCAGTGGCACGATCGATACGTCGGCTCAGGAAACACTTGTCGAAACGTCGCTGCGGCCAAAGGTGCGTACTCAGAACGGTGGGTCTATAACCATAACTGGTGAAGCGATCACGCTGGCAGGGGCCACGCTGACATCCGACGGGGCGGGTGGTGGAGATGGTGGAACCATTCTGGTCGGTGGCGATTTTCAGGGTGGCGGCACGCTCCCGACGGCGCAGACAACCTTCGTAGATGCGAGCACCAGTATTTCAGCCGACGGCGGAGACGAAGGTAATGGCGGTCGCGTTATTATCTGGTCCGATGATCTGACCGAGTTCCACGGCCAGATATCAGCCCGTGGTGGGGATACCGCGGGCGATGGCGGCTTTGTCGAGGTCTCGGGGCAGATCGATCTGGTGTATCGCGGTTTTACCGACCTGCGCGCTCCAAATGGGGAAACCGGAGATCTGTTGATTGATCCGGTGAACATAACGATTCCAGGCACGTTTACCGAAGCGGGTCTGGAAGCCCAGCTTGAATCTGCGGATGTGTTTCTGACTACGTCTGTGACCGGCACAGATGACGGCAATATCACGATCAACGCTGATATCGACTGGATGGCGGCAAATACGTTGTTCCTGATCGCGGATAACATGATCACGATCAACGGTGCGATCAACGCGGTCAACGGTGGGTTGTTGCTGAATGCAATGGGGGCGGTCGACGGAGTAGGCCGGATCACCACCGGCCCCGGCGGTAGCATAAGTGTGGCCACTTTCAACTTGGTTGCAGGATTCTGGGATCAGGTTTCGGCCACGCTGCCCAGCTTTTTCGCGGGCGATTTCATCGTCTCGCCAAACGCCACATTCCTGCGCGCCACGGGCGGCAACGGGTCGGGCGCGAACCCGTTCCAGTTAACCGATATCTATGGTTTGCAGGGTCTCAACGGCTCTAGCCAATCCTTTGCGCTGGTCAACGACATCGATGCCTCGCCCACGTCCAGCTGGTCATTTGGTTTTGTCCCTGCAGATTTTTCAGGCACGCTTGAAGGTAACAGGTTTTCGATCAACAACCTGTTCATAGACAACGACTTCACCTTCGGCGGCCTTTTCGGCACTCTGGACGGTACCGTGCGTAACCTGAGTATCACGAATGCGGATATTACCGCTCAGGGTGGTGGCATACTTGCCGGTGAAAACCTTGGTACAATCTCGGGCGTTAGTGTGTCGGGCAGCTTCGCCGGCAGTGACGACGTGACCGGCGGGCTGGTTGGCATTAACGATGGCGGTAAAATCAGTGACAGTTTTTCGACTGCCAGTGTGACGGTTGATCCGATCGAGGCTGATTTCGTTTTGGTCGGTGGCTTGGTTGGAGAGAATTCTGGGGTCATTCAGCGTTCGTTCAGTAGTGGTTCGGTGACCGGACTTGGCTTTGGCGAGTTTATCATGGGCGGATTGGTCGGCGAGAACTTCGGTTCGATCGTTGACTCGTATTCCAACTCGGACGTCCGAGGGGTAAGCCAGTTTTCCAGCCCGATGGATACCGTAGCCGTCGGTGGTCTGGTCGGAATAAACAACGGTGGTTCGGTCACACGCAGCTATTCGAACGGCAGCGTGGATTTCTCCGGCAGCGACACTCCGATGTTGGGCGGATTGATTGGCAGTAATTCCGGGACCGTTACCGCATCTTTCTGGGACACGCAGAGTTCCGGGCAGAATACCAGCGCCGGTGGCACGGGACTGTCCACGTTCCAACTGAACGACACAGTGACGTTCTTCAACCTTGCTTCGGAACAAGGCTGGGACTTTGAAAACAACTGGGCTCCGGGATCGGGTGAGACAGGCCCGGCAAATTACACGACCTCGCCGGTTGTGTTTGCTATTCCCGACGATATTGCGGTTGTTGAGGGCGAACAGCCGCCCAATGCGACGACGGGCACGATTTTTGGTGGGCCTTCCGTTTACCTGTTTGGTCCCCCATCTGATTCTTTGGATACGTCCACAGTATTTGAGGGGTTGAACTTCATCGAAAACGACGATGGCACCACGACATTTACGCTGTCGACCTCGTTTTTGCTCAGCTCAGCCGAAATAGGATATCAAGTTGTGTCTTTGCCCGGTTCGGTTGTGACAGTAGTGGAGCCGATACCCGTTCCGCCCACACCCGAGGTAGAAGTTACTCCGACCGTTGATACCACTATAACCGGAGGCGGCGGAGGTGGTGGCACTGCCGTGACAACAGTCGCCGAGGCTGAAGCAACACTTGGGACTGTTGAAAACGTATCCGAGGAATTCGGAGGCGAGATCGCATCCTGTGCCAGCAGTGGTGAGAATGTCAGTGAATACCTGGCCTGTCTTGCCGAAGCGATGGATGACTACGCGTCCGAACTTGACGGTATCGTGAAGGGTTTGCCACCGGGGCTCGAATCCGTCGGTGACATCATTCGCGGCGCCAGCGCGGGTATCCGCGAGGCAGGTGACGAAGCCAATCGCCGCTTGTCGCTGGCCACTACCGCAGAAGAGCGCAACGCGATCCGCCGCGAAGCGGTACAGCAGGCGCGGCGGCAAATCCGTCAGGCCCAGCGTGAGATCCGCAAGGCCATCACGTTGATAAGAGCAACCGATCCCGAGCTTGCCATCGTTCAGAACCAACAGGTAGAAACGATTGTGGCAGCGGTCGGTCAGGCGGATATCGGACTGACCCGCGCCATCGGCCTTTGATACGTCGGAGAGTAGACCATTGGCTCTGAAACGGTGCTTCGCAGCGCTTTTCCTGATGCTGTTCAGTGCGACCATCGCTCTGGCGGACAAGCGGGTTGCGCTGATTATCGGCAATTCCGACTACGTGTCGGTTAGCCCGTTGGACAATCCGATCAACGATGCCTCTGATCTCGCCATCGCTTTGGAGGGGTTGGGGTTCGAGGTGTTTCTGGGCACCGACCTGACACGGGACGAGATGCTGTCGCTGGCGGAATCCTATGGCACGACTGCTGCGGATTCCGACGTATCGCTGCTGTTTTATGCCGGGCACGGGTTTCAGGTGAACGGGCGCAACTATTTGGTTCCTGTCGATGCGCAGATCACCAAGCCCGAAGACATCCCCGAGCAGACAATCCAGATGGAGGAATTCGTCAACCGGATGGAACGCTCGGATGGCATCCGTCTGGTGTTTCTGGATGCCTGCCGCGACAACCCATTCGAAGGAACGGGTTTGGAGGTCGGCGGCGAGGGGTTGGCTCGGGTCGGCAGCGCGGCGGATTTCATGTTCGCCTATGCGACGCAGCCGGACAACGTGGCCTATGACGGCACCGGCCGGAACAGCTTTTTCACCGAGGCGCTGCTGAGCCATATTTACACACCCGGGCAGGATATTTCGGACCTGATGATCTCGGTGCGTAAGGACGTGCTGGCTTCGACAGGGGGACGTCAGATTCCGTGGGACAACTCATCCCTGACGCGGCAGTTCCGGTTCGACAACAGCCCTGTCACGGCGTCTGAGGAGACGCTGCTGTGGCAGGTTGCCGCCAATGCGCAGGATGCGTCCCTGATGCAGCTCTATATGGATCGCTACCCGCAAGGCGCGCATGTGAATGAGGTCGTGGCCTTTCTGGATCGGGCCGGGCAGGGGCAGACACTGACCCGCGCGGTAACGGTTGAGGACGCAGACGAACAGGCCGAACGCCTTTGGAAACTGGCACAGCGCAGCCGGATGCGCCCGCTGCTGGAGTTCTACCTTGAGCAATATCCCGACGGCGCCCATGCGGCACAGGCGCAGCGTCTGATCGCATCCATCCCGCGCCCCGAGGACAGCACACCCGGCGGCATATGTGAACGTTTGGCTACCCACCCGCGCGACCGCACGGCCAGCATCCCCGGCGTGCCCTTCAGCCGTCTTCAGGAAAACGCCCTGACCGCCATTCAGGCGTGCAGCGCTGCAGCGGCGCAGACGCCAGACCTGTCCCACTACGTGGCCCTGCTGGCGCGGGCTACGATTGCGGCAGGGGATGTGGACCGAGCGGTGACGCTTTACAAGCAGGCAGCCGAAGCGGGGGACTTGAGGGCCATGGTTTCTCTGGCGCAATTGCACGAGGGCGGCACCGGTGTTCCGCAAGATCAGGCCGCTGCGCTATCTCTGTATGAACAAGCCGCCCAAGGGGGCAGCTTTGATGCGATGATCAATCTTGCAGTGACACTGTTCGAGGGACAGATCGTTCCAAAGGATCAAGCGCGCGCAATCGCGCTGCTGCAACAGGCGGCGGATGGTGGGTCAGCCAAGGCGACTTTCAATCTGGGCGTTCTGGCTCAGGATGGGATAGCAGGCACTCCGGATCAGGCGCTTGGCTATTTCCAGCGTGCCGCACGTGAAGGCGAATTTCAGGGCTATCTGGCGGCGGCGATCCTGCTGGACGAGGGGCGCGGCGTGCCCCGCGATCCGCTCGAAGCCGCGCGTATGCTTCTGCGTGGCGCAGCCGAGGATGACGGGGCAATCGTGAACCAATTGTCGTTGGCCTCGGACCAGTGGACGCGCGAGACGTTGATGGAAGTGCAGAAACTGCTGCAAAAGGCCGGCTACTACAACAGCACCATCGACGGGGTGCCGGGGCAGAATTTCATCTCGGCCCTGCAACAATGGCGCAGCGGCGGGTTCGATCCGATCATCCTGGCGGCGAACTGACGCCTCTAGTTCACCGGCACAAATTCGATCCGGCGGTTGCGGCGTTTGCCCTCAGCCGTGTCGTTCGAGGTCACGGGGCGGCTCTCGCCATAGCCTACGGTCACAAGACGTTCCGGCGCGATCCCCTGATTTACCAGATAGGCGTTCACCGCCTGCGCCCGCCGTTCGCTGAGCACACGGTTGGCGGTGTCTGAGCCATCGCTGTCAGTATGCCCGCCGATTTCGATTGTTAGTTCCGGGCAGCGGTTCACGATGTCATGCAGGTTCGTCAGCAGTGGGATAGAGTCTTCGGACAAGCGCGCGCTGCCCGATGTGAAATAGATGTTTCCGGTGCGGGACAGGATCTCCATCCGACCTTCACAGGCTTCGCGGTCCAGATTGCCCTTGGTCTCAAGCGCCGCAGCGCCGGGGGTGGCCGAGGCCGCGACCAGTTGCGGGGGCGTGCCCGCCTTCGCGCGGTCGAACACGAAGCCAAAGCTGACAAAACCGAAGGGCAGGATGTCAACGCCCGCGGCCTCTTGAAGCTTGCCGCGGCCTTCTTCCAAGTTGAAATCGGGCAGGGCGATGGCAATCGGTGTGGTGTTGGCCACGGCCACGCGGTCGTTGTCGACCAGAGTGATCGCAACCTGCGCAACGCCGTCCTTGGTCACACCGTGTAGCGACAGAGAATAGGGAAGGTCGATAATCTTGTGCCGCGCCTGATGCAGGTCGACCAGTTTTTCGGGAGGAAGCTGGGTGGTGATGATGGCCTCGGGGTATTTGAAGGTTTCAAAGAACAAAAACCGCATCCGCACGTTTCGCAGGTCGATCTTGGTGTCCACGCTGTCCATCTGCACCCGTATCTCGGCGGCACCATCGGGGCCGATCACGCCTGACAGGCTGGCGAAACCGCTGTTCTCTGCAACCGAGCTTTTCTTAACGGATAGAAATTGCAATTCCGAGGCGCCTGCATCCAACGTCCAGCCATGTTCAAACGGATCCGCGCTTTGCGCCCATGCTGCGTTAGACAGCAAAATGATGGCTACAGCACAAATGCTTCGCATCAAGTTTGAGCCTGGCATGTGTGAACCTCTTCCTATGCTTGCTGGTCAATTCGGGATATGTCAGGCGATGGCCACAATAAAGTCAAATGACATATTTAAATATAATCAGGCTTACGTGATGCCATGGCGTCACGGGCGTGATAAAGGACCCGAAACAAAGGACCCGACGTGCTTCGCATTTTTTACTTTCTGATTGCGATGATTTCGATCTCGTGGGCCGCGCCGGCGATGGCCGAGCCGCGGATCGCATTGGTTATTGGCAATTCGGCTTATGCGTCGGTGTCGCCATTGGACAATCCGGTTAATGACGCCACGCTGATCTCGGCAAAACTTAAGGGCCTTGGGTTCGACGTTCGCAATTTGACTGACAGCACGCAGATCGAGATGAAGCGCGCCATTGCCCAGTTTGGTCGCGATCTGCGGCAGGGTGGCGAGGATGCGGTTGGGTTGTTCTACTATGCGGGCCACGGGGTGCAGTCCTTTGGATCGAACTATTTGCTGCCTGTCGATATCTCGCTGAGCGACCCCGCTGATCTTGATTTAATGGCGGTCGAGGCGCGTTCGGTCCTGCACCAGATGGCCTCGGCGCATAACAAGACCAATATCGTCATTCTGGATGCCTGTCGGAACAACCCGTTCGAAAATCTGGCCGATATGGATGACAACGGCCTGGCCGAGATGAAAGCCCCCACAGGCACATTTCTAGCCTATGCTACCGATCCCGGCGGCGTCGCACTGGATGGTGAGAAGGGTAACAGCCCGTTTACGTTGAGCTTGGCCGAACACATTGAAACGCCGGGTATGGCTATTGAGCACTTGTTCAAGAAAGTCCGCGTGGATGTTCTGGATCAGACCCGAGGGTTGCAAACGCCTTGGGATACCTCGTCCCTGACACAGGATTTTGCCTTCTCATCGCAGGTTCAGACGCCCACCGTCCAGACCCGAAGCGAAGAGGAGCTTTGGCAGGAGGCAACGACTTCGCGTGATCCGGTTCAGATCATGCTGTTTATGCGCGCCTATCCAGACAGCGCTTATGCTGCCGAAGCAAGCGATCTTTTGCAGACCGTTCTAGCCGAATCCTTTGGAACCGCGCCGCAACCCAAAGTGCCAGAGCAAACGGTGATCGAGGCAAATGAAACCGAACGCCTGATGTACGAACTGGCGTTGGCTGATGACACAGTTCACGCATATGAGGTCTATCTGCAGAGTTTCCCTGAAGGGGTGTTCTCGGGCAAAGCAGCTGATCGTTTGGCTGCCTTGAAATACGGTGAGGAAACCGTGACCCGTAAGACCGAGGCGGATGGTGAGTTGTCAGAAACAGGACCACCGGGCAACACCCCGATGACGCTCGATTCTGTACTGGATTTCGGCAACGACCATGTGCGCGGGCAAACGATTAACCAACTGGTGGCAGGCGCGCCACTGTTCCCTCCGATCGAGGGTTTGCCGGATGAGTTGTGGAAAGACCAGTCCTGTTCGAATTGCCACCAGTGGACGCCCGAGGACCTGTGCAATCAGGCCCAGACCTATGTCAACCGCCCCGAAGCCGGGAATGTCGCCAAGCAACACCCCTTTGGCGGCGGTTTGAAAGTCAACCTGCGCCGTTGGGCATTGGGCGGATGTCAGGGCTAAACGTTTAACCCGACAGTTTAGCTAAATCGGCGCTGAGTGCGCGCGCGTCCGAGATGCTTTTTTGCAGGGCCGTCAGTCTGGCTTCTGGCGTAGCCCCCCCAGGCGTGTCGTTCAAAACACGGTCGATGCGAGCCGCCGTTGCTGCGTCGCCTCCACCGGTCGCGTCACGTTGTTGTAGAATTTTGAGCTTGAGCTTGGCCAGTTCAGATTCCGACGATCGAATTTGCACAGCAAGCGCATCATTTCGTGCCTGCGCCGTGGCCACATCCCCTTCGGCTGCGGCGATACGATCGTCGTAGGCACCGGTTGTAATTCCAGAAACACCGGCGAAGAACCCACCATCTGCAGGATCAGTCGTGGTTTGGCACGCGGTAAGAAACAGGCAGGCTAGGGCGGCAAAGCGGATCATTCGTGCACCCTTCACAACGACGACGCCAGATCACTGGCGACCCCGCGCATCTGAGTGATCTGGTTCGACAAAGCTGTAAGATCCGCATCTATTGGTGAAGTTGCCTGTCCGCGGGCAATTGTAAGAGATCGGGCCTCGGTGAATTCGGCCTGTCGTTTGGTGGCGCCGTCAATGGCCAGTTCCATCTGGGTCAAGTTTCCGTTGGCTTCGGCCAGTTCTCTTTCGATCTGCGATGGGTCGGCCGTGCCTGCGGAGATGCTTGCGTTCAGTGAATTCAGTTCGGCTTTCTGTGCAGACAGAACCTGGTTCATAACGGTTAGTGTCGTCTGCATTTCAGCTGTGTTGCGATCCAGGTCTTTCTTGATCTGTCGCAAACGCGCCTCGCGCCCTGCATAGCTGCGCTGGACGAAGGCGACGTAAGTCCCTGCTAAAGCCCCGGCGCCAAAACCGATCGAGATGCCTGGGCCCACATCATCACTGCCACCCAGACCAAAGCCGATCCCTCCGCCTACCGCGCCACCGGCGACTGCGCCCTGCAGGATCGTTTTTTGCATGGCTGCGGCCTGTTTGACCAAATCAGCCTCGGCTTGTGTCATGCCCGAGGGGGTGGTTGCTGGAGCCGACGTCTGAGTGCTGTCGCCACACGCCGCCAGGACTAAGGTGGCAACAACAAGGCTTGCACCTATTCGGGAGGGATAAGATCGGCCAGCCATTGGTAACTTCCTTTTCTGCTATCATCTGCTTGCGATACATGCCGTAGGAACAAGCTCGCGTCCTGCGTCAGTTGCGCATTGGCAAAATCGAGATCACGTGACCCTGATGCAGCATTGACAATCGAAGCATCAATGTCGGGTGGAAAAAAAATAACAGCGCGGGCCAGTACCTCATCATAATAACTGCGGCTCTGGTCCAAACGGCGCAGGATAATCCCGCGCGACCGGTAGATGTCGTAGATATCACTGCGTGCCTGTTGCAAAACCGGCAATGCGTCTGCATTTGAACGGGCGATGTCTTCGATTTGCCTTAAAGCATCTTCGGCAATGGTCAGCGTGCGCTCGACGCTGCGAAGGGCTATAATGTCGGTGCGCAGCCTTTGCATCGTTGTGACCGCCAGATACACCGAAACCTGAGCCGCGTCTTCAAATAGCCGCTCCGGCGTGGCTGTTTCCGCAGCTGGCAAACCCCTCCTATAGCTGTCCAGTGCAGGGCCAAGGTCAGAAGACTGCGGTTCTTTGAGATGCCCCAACGCCATCAAGGCGGTCGCAAGCTTCTGAGGATCGGCCTGTGTGAATGTGGCACTGACCGGTGTCAGCGGAGTCGCCGCCCGCGTTTCAAGGGATGCCAGCTGTTCTCGGGCAAATGTGGCAAACAACCCATCGGGATAGGTTTTCAAGTAAGTTTTGAATTCCTGGCTGTCCGAACTGGAAGAGATACGTCTCCAATGTTCCAGATCGGCAGTGATTTCGTCTTTGGGCGAACTGTTGGGCAGGCCTGGAGCAAAGCTGTGTTCGTCCAGCACAGATTCCTCGACCCAAGGGATCTGGCGCCCATCGGTTTCCAAAACCACTTGTTGGCGGACACGACCCAACATTAGTCGAACGTCCAGGTCCGGCGTCGCAATATGGTCCAGTAGCCCATTGGTGAAAACGCTGTTCTTTCCTTGCCCGTCATACGCCACGTTTCCTGGGTCTGTCGCGTAGGCTATCAACAAACCCGCTTCGCCACGCATTCTGACAAGGCCATGTTCGACGAGGCCCTTGTCGGAAAACGGATTGTTACGGCAGGCATCCAAAAGCAG
Source organism: Ruegeria sp. SATB045 (assembly GCF_059613525.1). Lineage (NCBI taxonomy): Bacteria > Pseudomonadati > Pseudomonadota > Alphaproteobacteria > Rhodobacterales > Roseobacteraceae > Ruegeria > Ruegeria sp. SATB045. The sequence continues at coordinate 30,961 of NZ_JBXWSR010000011.1, forward strand.
GACGCCGACATCGGGCCCGGCCTTGGTCATAACGTCCCGCACTCGGTCCAGCGTGATCGAACTTCGTTTTAGTGCCTGCAGGCTATTTCCGTTGAAATCGGTGCCGATCAGGTAATTTGCCCCGCCGATCTGTACTCCATGCCCGGCATAGAAGAACACGGCCATCTTAGCGCCCGTTGAGATAGCACCAAACTTGTCTACCGCCTCTTGCATGGTTCGTGCGTTTTGGTTTGTGGCCTGAATGACCGTGAAACCAAGCTCTTGCAACGTGTTGCCCAAAGCTTCGACATCGTTGCCGGGATTGCGCAGTGACATTTCCTGCGTGGCATAGTCCGAATTGCCAATCAATAATGCGACGCGATCGGCTGCGTAGGATTGTGCCGCACTCAAAGCCAAACACAGTAGAATGATGGGTATTCCGATGGTCATGCGGGTCTGGCACATGATTTCACGATAGCCCAACAGATGAACAGATAACAATCTGATTTGGGACGCTCAGTCACCGGGGTTCGGTTAGGCGTTTTTGTCCGGGCAGTGTTTGTTGAGAGCAGCCGAGAGGGTTTGCTGAAAGCCGTGCGTCAATACTTGCGCGCGTCCTGTTGCATCATTTTATTGGCCGGCATTTAGGGCTGTAGCGGCAGGCTTGTTAAACATAGACTAGGTCGACTTGTACAGACATTGATCCTGCGGAAAAGTTACGTTTTCCGATAGTAGTGTTGGGAACCACTATCCAGTCCTTAGTCGGTTTCTGGAGCGAGGGCATCGTAGATTTTCTGACCTTCTTCGGATTGAAAAAAACCCTTGCGACCCAAAAGCCAATATCCACTGGAGGAGGTAGCCTCGTACTGGGAAAGTTGAACAAGACTGCCGGCGTTCAGGTGGCCTTGTAAAACGCCGTGCCACCCCAGTGCGATCCCTGATCCTGCCAGCGCCAGATGTAGCGCCATACCATGATCGTTTACGATGATCCGGTTGTCCAAGAAGTTCCAGTTCTCGGAACTGGCCCCAAGCCAGGATTGCCAGTCCAACCAGCGGTGCTCGGTGTCTTCCAGTTCGATGAAGGGAACGCCTCCGGTTTCGATCCGGTCCTTCAATTTAAGAATCTGCCTGGCGACGCTGGGCGACGCGACCGGGAAAACACGTTCCCGGATCAACAGGCGGGCCTCGAACCCGGGCCAGTATCCGTCCCCGAATGCAATCCAGCAATTTGCCTCTTCTCGAAACAAGTCAGCATCCGTTACTAGCGTTACGACTTTGGTGCGCACGTTTAGGTGTTTGGAAAGTGCCGGTAGGCGGGGTGACACCCAATGCGCGGCGACACCGGCATATGTCGCGATCGTCCAGACCTGCTTTTGATCGGCACGTCGAATCCGGGCCGATGTCTCGCGGATTCCATCAAAAGCTCGTGAAACCGAGTGAAACAAATCATGCGCTGGCGGCGTGGGCTCAAGCTTGCCGTTTTTTCGCAGGAAAAGACGAGTCCCCAAGTCTTCTTCTAACTGTTTGATTTGATAACTTATTGCTGGCTGTTGGACGTTCAGAGCATCGGCGGCCCTAGTAAAGTTGCCCAGAATGTAGACTTCTTCGAAGGCGCGCAGGCCTTTGAGTGTCGGTGTACGTCGTGACATTGAAAAATTCGATACCCCTTAAAAATTTTTCCATATTTTACAGAATCCGCATTCTAATTAAACAACGCGGACCAGAAATTAGTCAGACAGAAAAAGACACAATGCGCCAGAAGTGATCCGGGTTGGTTTCCAAAAAGTTAACTACGTCTTCTCGTGGCGTGTGGTGGCTTGACGGGTTCCTGTTTCGGCGCTGACAGTGCCACTGAGCTTTCTTCCTGAACGTTCTGAGCCGCCAACAGTTGGTGGCAAGCTAAAAAACTGATCTGGTCGTTTGGGAGGAAAGGCCATGCAGCACAACTATGACGCATTGGCGCAAAATGCAGCGAACTTTGTACCGCTTTCACCGCTTTCGTTTTTGTCGCGGGCAAACTCGGTCCATCGAGACCGTGTCGCGGTTATCTATGGGGATGTTCGCCGCAATTGGAGCGATATAGCCGCTCGGGCGAGTGCTGTTGCAAGCGGCTTGAAGGCGTTGGGTTTGTCCAAGGGCGACACGATTTCTATCCTAAGCCCGAACATCCCGGAATTGTTCGAGCTTCATTTCGCCATCCCGCTGATGGGCGCGGTTCTCAACACGCTCAATACACGGTTGGAAGCCGAAACGATCGCTTACATTCTGGATCATGCAGATACCAAACTGGTGATTGTTGATCGTGAGTTCGTTCCCCTCCTGTCGCAGGCTTTCGAGCGGCTTGGCCGCACGGTCCCAGTGGTCGAGATCAACGATGTGAATGCGCCAAGGTCCGACACGTTGGGTGGCAGAAACTACGAGGACCTCGCCGCTGCTCCTGTCGATCCTGATCTGTTGGTCTCGCCAGCCAGTGAATGGGATGCGATCGCTCTGAATTACACGTCGGGCACATCGGGGCGCCCGAAGGGCGTCGTGTATCACCACCGCGGTGCGTATCTGATGGCTTTAGGTACTGTTGCCGCTTGGGAAATGCCGCACTATCCGATCTATCTGTCTGTGGTCCCGATGTTCCATTGTAATGGCTGGGGCCATCCGTGGATGATGGCTATTCTGGGCGGAACCAAGGTTTTCACGCGGACGCCCGCAGCAGACAAAGTTCTGGACGCGATCCGGACCCATGGTGTCACCCACTTAGGAGCAGCGCCTATCGTACTTCAGATGATCGCGGAGCACGAAGATACCGATGCCGCGCCGTTTGATCCCGCAATTCGTGTCCTTACCGCTGGTGCGCCGCCGCCGCCTTCTGTCTTGGAAAAGACCAAGGCGATGGGTCTGGACGTCATGCAGGTATACGGCCTGACCGAAACATATGGCCATATCTCGCAGTGCTTGTGGCAGGATGACTGGGATCACAAGCACCCCGAGGAGCAAGCCCAGCTGCAAGCCCAGCAGGGTATCGCTTTCCCAATGGTCGAAGATGTGACGGTTCTGGATAGCGAGACCGGGCAAGAAGTTCCGCGTGACGGCGAAACGCAAGGCGAGATTGCCATTCGGGGCAACACGGTGATGAAGGGGTATTACAAAGATCCCGAAGCCACGGCCAAGGCGTTCAAGGATGGATGGTTCTGGTCTGGTGATGCCGCCGTTATTCAACCGGACGGCTATATCCAAATCCGCGACCGGTTGAAGGATGTGATTATCTCGGGGGGCGAAAACATCTCGTCGGTCGAGGTTGAGGCCGTGTTGTTCCGCCACCCGGCAGTTCAAGCAGCGGCGGTTGTTGCCAAGGCTGACCCGAAATGGGGGGAAGTGCCATGTGCATTTGTTGAACTGCGCCCGGGTCACGAGGCTGACGAAGCAGAAATCATCAGCTTTTGTCGCGCAAATCTGGCTGGGTTCAAGACTCCTAAATCGGTGATCTTCGCTGAGTTGCCCAAGACATCGACCGGAAAGATCCAGAAATTCCAGCTGCGGGAAACCGCCAAAGCCGCAAAGGAGTAGATGGATACAGTCACACCAGAAGCACGTTTGCGCGATCAACGCTCTGAGGCGCGAAAAACGGGTTTAGGGTGAGAGACACTCGAACACAAAACACCGCTCGATACACAAGACGGAGACCTAGGTGCCGGGCGGATCGTGCTTAATGACCATCTATTTTAAGTGCGAGCTTTACGAAATCACGGAGGAGAAACATAAATGGCAAAAGAACCACCACTGATGGAGTTGCCCATCGAAGTCAGCGAAGGCGGCTTTTATGATGGCTTCAGCAAAGACGTCACCATCGCGTCAAAAATCCTAGTCGGTGCGCTGATCTTCTGGGCGATTGCCTTCCCAGAGAACGCATCAAGTGTTTTGGGCGCAATGAACAGCTTCCTGCTGTCGAACTTTGCGGCCTGGTACACGTGGGTCGTGGCGTTCTTCATCATCGTCTGTGTGGTGCTGGCGCTGATCCCGTCGACTGGCCGTCTGAAAATGGGCCTGCCCGGTGACAAACCTGAGTTTTCAAGCTTTTCCTGGTTCTCGATGATGTTCGGGGCGGGGATTGGCATCGGAATGCTGACGTTTGCAACCGCAGAGCCTATGTACCACTTTGCCAATAACCCCGAGGTTATTCAGGGTCTGGCAGAAGGGTCATCGGCTGACAACGTTCGCAATGCCTATAAGTGGTCGTTCCTGCATTGGGGCTTCTCGGCTTGGGCGTGCTATGCGCTGGTTGGCTTGTCGCTGGGGTATTTCTCGTACCGCCGCAACCTGCCGCTGACCATCCGCTCGGGTCTGGCACCGCTGTTCGGCAGTGCGCTGTCGGGTAAGCTGGGTCACGCGATCGACATCGTTGCCGTTGTTGCCACCATTCTGGGCGTCGCACAGACGCTGGGCTTTGGCGTTGAACAGTTCGTCGCCGGTCTGCACCGGATTGGTGTTGGCGATTGGTTGTTGAATGAAGATGGGAAAGCCACCACTGCTGCCATCGTTGTTGCTCTGCTGGTCATCATGGGTGCGTCCACCTTGTCTGCTCTGTCGGGCGTCGGCAAAGGCATCAAATGGCTGTCGAACATCAACATGGGCCTCAGCTTCTTCCTGCTGGCCTTCTTCTTGATCTTCGGCTCGGCTCTGTTCGGCCTGCAAGCACTGTTTGTCGGCTTGTTCGACTATATCGTGGCGTTGCCGGGTATGCTGTTCAACGTCTGGAAAGCTGATGGTACCGAAACTGGCGATGCGCTGGCCAGCTGGCAGGGCGGATGGTCCGTCTTCTACTGGGCCTGGTGGATCGCATTTGCACCATTCGTGGGTGTGTTCCTGGCGCGTATCTCGCGCGGGCGGACCGTTCGTGAATACGTGCTGGGTGCGATCATCATCCCCTCGATGATGTGCTTCGTCTGGTTCACCATCGTTGGTGGCACCGCCATCGACCTGACCCTGAACGGCACCGCTGGTGATGCGATTTCGGGTGCCGGTCAGCAGGCACAGCTGTTTGCGATGCTGGACGTGATCCTGTCGTCTGGCTTTGCCTGGGTAATGGCGGTAATTGTTGTGATCCTGCTGCTGACCTATCTGGTCACTTCGGCAGACTCGGCTGTTCTGATCGTGAACACCATCAACTCGGGCGGTGACGAAGGCCCCAAAGGCCGTCCGCACATCATCTTCTGGGGCACGGCTCTGGCGTTGGTTGTGGGTGCCTTGTTGATCATCGGTGGACTGGGCGCGATCCAAACCGCGATGGTGATTGGGGCGCTGCCGTTCAGCCTGGTGATGGCGCTGATGGGTGTTGCACTGATCAAGGGCATCATCCGTGACAGTCGCCGTGAAAAGCTGGGCGTGACCAGCGTTCACGCCGCTGAACCGGCCGAGTAAGGTCTGAAAAATCGGGGCGGGCGCGTAAAAACGCCTGCCCTTTTTTTGTGCCCGCCCTTTCGCGGGCCCCAGAATTCGTTAGATGTTTGACCCAGACAAAAAGCCATAGGATAGACGATGCTGACCCTCGACCAACTGAGTGAACTGAAGAATCTGGTCGTTGAGCGACACGAAGATGGCGTCTGGATTGTGCGACTGAACCGCCCGAACAAACGCAACGCGTTGGATATTGCCACGATTGATGAACTGGTTGACCTGTTCAGCAGCGCGCCTCGACTTGGCGCCGCGGCGATTGTCCTGACGGGTGAAGGCGATCACTTTTGCGCTGGCCTCGATTTGGTCGAGCACCATCAGGCCGATCGCAGTCCTGCTGATTTCATGCATGTCTGCCTGCGTTGGCATGAAGCGTTCAATAAAATGGAATATGGCGGCGTTCCCGTGATCGCCGCCCTTACTGGCGCTGTTGTGGGCGGCGGATTGGAACTGGCCAGTGCGGCGCATATCCGTGTCGCCGACGCCAGCACCTATTTCGCTCTACCCGAGGGCCAGCGTGGGCTGTTCACCGGCGGAGGGGCCACTATTCGGGTGGCTGATCTTGTTGGCAAGGCCCGCATGGTCGACATGATGCTGACGGGCCGCGTTTATCAGGGGCAGGAGGCAGTTGAAATCGGCCTAGCGCAATACCGTGTCGAGGGGTCCAGCTTTGACAAAGCGTTGGACCTTGCGCGCCGCGCGGCTGAGAACCTGCCGTTGACCAACTTTGCCATCTGCTCTGCGATCAGCCACATGCAGAACATGTCTCCTTTGGACGCGGCCTATGCCGAATCGGTCGTTGCCGGTGTGGTGAATACTCAAACTGATGCCCGCGCGCGACTTGAGGCGTTTGCCAACAAGACGGCCGCGCGTATTCGACCCGACAGTTAGTTCATCGAGAGTCACCTTTGGGCGCTGAGGGAGTCGTAATCTACTCGTTTTCCGGAGAATTAATTTATTAAAAACAACTTATTATACGTTTCCGGTCGGTGATATATTAACGCTGCTTATATCACTTGGTATGATTAGTCATTGGATTTGTTTTGTTTGGATTTGGCAGATTGAGGTCGACCCAAGGAGGAGGCATCCATGACGACGACTGCAATCGGTCATTATATCAATGGCGAGGTTTATGGTGGTGCGCGCACCAACACTCAGGACGTGTTCAACCCGGCGACGGGGGCTCTGACCGGTCAGGTTGATCTGGCCTCGGTTGGGGATGTGGACAAGGCGGTTGCGGCGGCCAAGGCGGCGTTTCCGGCGTGGTCGAACATGCCTCCGATCCGCCGCGCGCGGTTGATGAACAAGTTCCTGAACCTGCTGAACGAGCACAAGGACGAGCTGGCCCGCGCCATCACTGCCGAGCATGGCAAGGTCTTCACCGACGCCCGCGGCGAGGTTGAGCGCGGCATCGATATCGTCGAGTTCGCCTGCGGCATCCCGCAGCTGCTCAAGGGCGATTTCACCGATCAGGTTTCGACCGGCATCGACAACTGGACGCTGCGCCAGCCGTTGGGTGTGGTGGCGGGCGTGACCCCGTTCAACTTCCCGGTGATGGTGCCGATGTGGATGTTCCCGGTCGCCATCGCGGCAGGCAACACCTTTGTCCTGAAGCCTTCGCCGACCGATCCGACGCCGTCGCTGATGTATGCCGAACTGATGAAAGAGGCCGGCTTCCCCGATGGTGTCTTCAACGTGGTGCAGGGCGACAAGGTGGCCGTGGACGCGCTGCTGGAGCACCCCGACGTGCAGGCGATTTCCTTCGTCGGTTCGACCCCGATTGCGAATTACATCTACGAGACCGGCGCCCGTCACGGCAAGCGCGTGCAGGCGCTGGGTGGGGCCAAGAACCACATGCTGGTGATGCCCGATGCCGATCTGGACAAGGCCGTCGACGCGCTGATGGGCGCGGCTTATGGCTCGGCCGGCGAGCGCTGCATGGCGATCTCGGTGGCCACGCTGGTAGGCGACGTGGCCGACAAGATCGTGCCGATGATCGCGGAGCGTCTGAAAAGCCTCAAGGTCAAGAACGGGGTCGAGATGGATGCCGAGATGGGTCCGATCGTCACCAAGGCGGCGCATGAGCGGATCACCGGCTACATCGCCAAAGGCGTTGAAGAAGGCGCGACGCTGGTGTCCGATGGCCGTGGCTATACGGTTGAGGGTCATGAGGATGGCTATTGGATGGGCGGCACGCTGTTCGACAATGTCACCAAGGACATGACGATCTACAAAGAGGAAATCTTTGGCCCGGTTCTGTCCTGCATCCGCGTCGACAGCTTTGCCGAGGGTGTACAGCTGATCAACGACCACGAGTTCGGCAACGGCGTGAGCATCTTCACCCGTGACGGCAACGCCGCGCGCGAGTTCGGGCGTCAGATTCAGGTGGGCATGGTTGGTGTGAACGTGCCGATCCCAGTGCCGATGGCCTGGCACGGTTTTGGCGGCTGGAAGAAGAGCCTGTTCGGCGACACCCACGCCTACGGCGAAGAGGGCGTCCGCTTCTACACCAAGCAGAAGTCCATCATGCAACGCTGGCCTGAAAGCATCTCAAAAGGCGCTGAGTTCACTATGCCCGTCGCGCGCTGAGATCGGAGCACTGACCATGGAAACCTTTGACTATATCGTCGTGGGGGCCGGCACTGCCGGCTGCCTGCTGGCCAATCGTCTCAGCAAGGATCCGTCGAAACGTGTCCTGCTGCTGGAAGCTGGTAAGAAAGACAATTACCCGTGGATTCACATCCCCGTCGGGTATCTGTACTGCATTGGCAACCCCCGCACCGACTGGTTGTACCAGACCGAGCCCGACAAGGGCCTCAACGGTCGAACGCTGCGCTATCCACGTGGCAAGACGCTGGGAGGCTGCTCGTCGATCAACGGCATGATCTACATGCGGGGTCAAGCGCGTGACTTTGACAATTGGGCAAAGCTGAGCGGCGAAGAGGATTGGAGCTGGCAGAACTCTTTGCTCGACTTCAAGGCGCATGAAAACCACTACAAGCTGGATGGCGGGGCGGACCCGGCGACTGGCGACAACAGCCGCTTTTCTGACCTGCATGGCCATGGCGGCGAATGGCGCGTTGAAAAGCAGCGCCTGCAATGGGACGTGCTGGATTCCTTTGCTAAGGCCGCAAATGAGGCGGGCATTGAATCGACCGACGATTTCAACTCGGGCGACAACGCCGGGGTCGGTTACTTTGACGTCAACCAGAAGTCGGGCTGGCGCTGGAACACCTCCAAAGGGTTCCTGCGTCCGGCGAAGGACCGTCAGAACCTGACCATCTGGACCGAAGCGCAGGTCGAGCGTCTGACCTTCGACACCACCGATGATAGCGCGACCCGCTGTTCCGGTGCGGTTGTCCGCCGTGCGGGCCAGCCGGTGACCGTCAAGGCGCAGGCCGAGGTCATTCTGTCCGCCGGGGCCATCAACTCGCCGCAGATTCTGCAGCTGTCGGGCATCGGGGATGGTGAATTCCTGAAATCGCAGGGCATCGACGTGGTGCTGGACGCGCCCGCTGTGGGTGAGAACCTGCAGGATCACCTGCAGATCCGCGCCGTGTTCAAGGTGGACGGGGCGAAAACCCTGAACACCCTGGCCAACAGCCTGGTGGGCAAGGCCAAGATCGGCCTGCAATATGCGCTGCAGCGCTCGGGCCCGATGAGCATGTCGCCCAGCCAGCTGGGTGCCTTCACCCGGTCGGACCCCAGCCGCACCCATGCCAATCTGGAATATCACGTCCAGCCGCTGAGCCTTGAGGCCTTTGGCGAAGACCTGCATGATTTCCCGGCGATCACGGTCAGTGTGTGCAACCTGAACCCCACCAGCCGTGGCCATGTGCGCATCCGGTCGGGCAAATATACCGACGCGCCAATGATCGCGCCGAACTATCTGGACACCGAGGATGACCGCAAGGTCGCCGCCGACAGCCTGCGTCAGGTGCGTGAAATCATGGCGAAACCGGCCATGAAGCGTTATAACCCGCAGGAATGGAAACCGGGCACCCAGTACCAGTCCGATGAGGAACTGGCCAAACTGGCGGGCGATATCGCCAACACGATCTTCCATCCCGTCGGCACTGCCAAGATGGGTAGCGCGGATGATCCGACGGCCGTGGTTGACCCTCAGCTCAAGGTCAAGGGGATCAAGGGATTGCGCGTGGTCGATGCCTCGATCATGCCCGAGATCACCAGCGGCAACACCAACGCTCCGACACTGATGATCGCGGAAAAGGCAGCGCGGTGGATTCAGGCGGGCCGGTAAAACCGCATCCAGAAACATCTGGCCTCGGGTTCATGGGCGGACCCGGGGCTTTTCACGTCATATCGGGCTGCGGGTCCGACATTTTGCAGGGATATTGCACATGACACGTCACACGTCCACGGAGCTACCGCTTGCCGGTGTCAAGGTGATCGATTTTGGTCAATATATCGCTGGCCCGGCCGTTGCCATGGTGCTGGCCGATTTCGGCGCGACCGTGATCCGGGTGGAAGTCCCCGGTGGTCCGCTGTGGGAGAGCCCGGCCAATGCGACGCTGAACCGCAACAAACAGATTGTGACGCTGGACCTGAAAACCGACGAAGGTATGGATCAGGTCCGCCAGTTGATCGCCGAGGCTGATATTTTGGTCGAATGCTTCCGTCCTGGCACCATGACCCGCATGGGTCTGGATTTCGCCGAGATGCGCAAAGCCCGCCCCGAACTGATCACTCTGTCGATCCCCGGTTTTGCCTCGAATGACGAGCTGCGCCGCGAATGGCGGGCCTATGAAAGCGTCATCGCTGCGTCCTCGGGCGTGTTCACCGATATGGGCCTGAACCGGGTGCTGATGGGGATCAACCCGTCCTTTTCGCCGCTGCCGCTGGCCTCGGCCTATGGCACGATGCTGGCCGCCTCTTCGGTCGTGCTGGCGCTGCAATCGCGCGAGCGTACCGGGTATGGCGACCAGATCGAGGTGCCGCTGGCCTCGGCCGTGATGGAAGGGCTGAGCTATAACTCGATCAAGATCGAGGACTATCCCGACCGCTATAAGACCCAGCGCGAGCTTGAGATCGAGCGGCGCCGAGTCGAAGGTCTGCCGATGAATGTCAGCTACGAAGACCTGCAGGAATTGCTGGACCCGTTCTACCGGTCCTACAAGTGTAAAGACGGGCGGATGTTCTATGTGGTCTGCCCTAGCCACAAGGACCACGCCAAGCGCTGCCTCAAGAAGCTTGGCATCTATGATGAGCTGGTCGAGGAAGGGCTGACCGAGGAAGAAGACACCTATCTGCCCATGTCCGAGTGGAAGAACGACGTGTCGCTGGGCGTCTATCCGCTGCCAAAGGAATGGGCCGACAAGATCGCCGAGCGGATGAAAGAGGTGTTCCTGACACGGACCTCAAAGGAATGGGAGCGGATTTTCGGCCGCGGCAAATTCCCCGGCGCGCCCCAGCGCTGGTTGCAGGAGTGGATTCACGATGACCACGCCGAAACCGCCGGTCTGATGGTCGAGGTCGAAGACCCCGAGTTTGGCACCATGATCCAGCCCGGCCCGATGGTCTGGCTTGAGGAAAGCGGCGAAGAAATGCTCGAACCGCGCGGCCGGGAATGGGTGGATTTCGACACGGCTCTGGACTCGCTGCGCGCGCATGAAACCGTGGTGCCCGACCCGGTGCCCGAAGAAGAGAAAACCGGCTGGCTGGACGGCGTCCGCATTCTGGACCTGTGCAACGTGATTGCCGGGCCGCATTCCGTGTCCTATCTGGCCCGTTTCGGGGCCGAGGTGATCAAGCTGGACCCGGCCAAGCCGTTTTATGACTGCTGGAACACGGTGATCTTCAGCCTGACCCACGGGTCGGGCAAACGCTCGGTTCTGGCGGATATGAAATCACCCGAAGGTCGCGAGATCTTTGAGAAACTGGTGAAATCCGTCGATGTCATCGTCTGGAACGCAACCGACGCGCAGGTGCAGTCGATGGGTCTGGACCGCGAAAACCTAGCGAAACTGAACCCTGATGCGATCTTCTGTAAGATGGATTGCTTTGGCGGCGTCCGCCGGGGCCCGCGGTCGAACTATCTGGGCTATGACGATCTGGTGCAGGCCACCACAGGCATCATGCTGCGCTTTGGCGGCTCGATGGAGACGCCCGAGGAACACGCGCATGTGGGCACCATTGACGTCATGTGCGGCTTTGGCGGCTCGCTTGGTGTGGCGACGGCGCTGTACCAAAAGCTTAAAACCGGTCAGGTCGGGCGTCCGCGCACCTCGCTGGCGGTGCTCAGCGGTCTGGCGCAGATCCCCTATTGCTATGACCATGAACGCCGGGGCCTGTTTGACGAACCGGCGGGCCGTGAGTTCAACGGCTATGACGCGCTGACGCGCTTTTACTACACCTCGTCCGACCGTTTCATCCTGCTGAGCGCCTATGAGCACGATGTGCTCCGTCTGGCCTCGGTCGAGGGTCTGGAAGGGTTCGAAGAGGTCGCCCCCGAGGACCGCGACGCCTTTCTGGCCAACGCCTTCTATCAGGCCCGCGCGAGCGACTGGGCCGAACGTCTGCAGGCAGCGGATGTGGGTGGAACGATCTGCGAAAACATCGAGTCGCTGCGCTATTACAACGCGCGGCCTGCGGATGGCACGCCGGGGATCGACCGGGGCAGCTATTCCTTCTCGGTTCGCGAAGATCACCCCAGCGGCCACACGGTCACGCAGCTGGACCCCTTTGCCATCCGCCCTGTGCGCGGAACGGTCTATGCGCTGGACCCGGCCGAGAAATTCGGCACGTCCACGCGGGCGGTTCTGCAGGAGCTGGGCTATGACGACGCAGCGATTGACGGAATGTTAAACGATGGCACGGTCAGCGAGAGCTGGAGCAGGGAATACCTGCCCAGTTAATAAAAAGACCTAAGCGGTATCTTGATCCCAAGGTGCCGCTTAGGTTCGCGCGCCGATGTTCGGTTATTCCTTAGCGTCACTGACCGGTGATCGTCTATCGAACGAAAACCATAACCCAAACCATGGGTGCTGAAGGTTCCGTTCATGTCTGGGACTGCTCTTGTTTTTGGAGGAACCGGACTTGTCGGCAGAGCACTGGTCGACTTGCTAATACGTGACGAACGCTGGGAACGCGTTGTTTGTGTCGATCGCAAGCCAATTAGGTACGAAGGACATAAGGTTGTCCAGGTTCTGGCGGACAAGGGTTCTATCGAAGCGGTCGCCGCGAGCCTTTGTGCGGACACAGTGTTTTGTTGCCTTGGAACAACTCAGAAAGTGGCCGGGAGTCGTGAGGCATTCCGCGAGATCGACCATGACTATGTCCTGCAATGCGCCCGAATTGCGTATCGAAAGGGGGCCACGCGGTGTCTTTTAGTGTCTTCAATGGGAGCAAGGATCGGGTCTACCAGTTACTATGCACATGTCAAAGGCGAGACAGAACGTGACCTCGCCAGGATTGGGTATCCTTCTGTCGATATACTTAGACCATCTTTGTTGCTGGGTGATCGCTAGGACCATCGGTTCAAAGAAAAATGGGCCGGTCGCATTATGCCTCACTTTAATTTTCTTCTATGTGGTCCACTCAAAAAATATCGACCCATCAAGACCAGCCAGGTCGCGCGGGCAGTGGGTACAATCGCCCATACCGCCGCGAACGGAGTCACCGTGTACACCAGTGACAAGCTAGAAAGTATATGAGGCCTGTGTCAGCTCGCAGCCATTTTCAACATCTGCCGCGTGTTTAACAGTGCCGCGTCGAAGGCGTCTTGCTCGCGTGAGATTTTGACCATGATGCTCGCGCCGACCCAAAGAGCGTACAGATTGGCGGCGGCATCTTCACTGGACGATGGAGGCTGCAGCGAACCATCTTCCCTTCCAGTTTCGATTACATTTGCAAGGCGCGAGATAATGCCGTCCGTTCCTTGCTTTAGCGCATGACGCATGGTCTCTGAGAAGTCTGAAACCTCTGCTCCCAATTTGACGGCCAGGCATCTGCCCTGACAGTCGTTAAGTCTCTGGTGTTCGCGCCAGTTGGCAAAATACAGCATGAGTTTTTCGCCCGGCGTGAGCCCTTGCATGCCAAACATCTCGTCCATTTCGGCATGATAGGCATCAAAGTAATCGTCTAATACGGCGGCGCCGAATGCGTCCTTAGACACAAAGAAATGATAGAATGACCCCTTGGGAACGCCGGCTGACTTCAGGATTTCGGCAAGCCCTACGGCGCTGAAACCTTTTTGGCCGATCAGGGTCTGGCCCGCTGCAACGATATTAGACCGTGTGTTCATGTGTTTACTTCAGGCGAATTTGATTTCACTAGACGAACAGTCTAATAACAATCGTCTCTGTTCGCAATATCTCAGTTGGGCACAAAAATATTCTTTGCCAGTATGGTTGGGTCCAGAAAAATATGACTAGACGACCGGTCTAATAAGGGATAGTTGAAGTGCTCACCGACCTTACCCTGTGGCGACTCACTCCTCTCGTTGCTGCAGGCCAAGGAAGGGCGGACACACATATAAGCAACATTTATGGATCATAATCATGAAAATCCTGATGGTTCTCACTTCGCATGACAAACTCGGTGATACCGGGCTGAAAACCGGGTTTTGGCTCGAAGAGCTGGCGGCTCCTTATTACGTTTTCAAAAACGCAGGAGCTCAGATCACACTGGCGTCTCCCAAGGGCGGATTGCCGCCTCTTGACCCCAAAAGCGCAGATGAAGGTTTCCAGACAGATGCCACACGGGCATTTGAGGCAGATGCAGAGGCAATGGCTCAATTGGCGACGACTGAAAAGTTGGCGGACGTCAATGCAGAAGACTATGACGCGCTCTTCTATCCTGGCGGCCACGGCCCATTGTGGGATCTCGCCGAAGACGCGAAGTCGATTGCCCTGATCGAAGCCTTCCATGGTGCTGGTAAACCTGTGTCGTTGGTTTGCCATGCCCCCGGCGTCTTGAAAAACGTCAAAGGCCCTGATGGCCTGTCGCTGGTGGCGGGCAAGACTGTGACGGGCTTCACAAATTCTGAAGAAGCTGCTGTGGAATTGACTGAAATCGTACCCTTTTTAGTTGAAGATATGCTCAAGGGAAACGGTGCCGAATTTTCTTCTGGGGAGGATTGGATGCCGCACGTCGTCGAAGATGGGTTGTTGATCACTGGCCAAAATCCTGCGTCATCGGAAGATGCGGCAGCAATTTTGTTGGCTGCTGTAAGCTGACCATTTCTTCAGGGCCGCCTTTGGACGGCCCTGATACTTTTGTTCCGTCTTACTGTTTCTTAAGTCATTCTATGACGCCCGGACTTTCGCCAGTTTGTCACCTGTTCACCAATCTCGTTTTCGTCAGTTGCAAGGATTCGCCGATTCACTTACCGTAAAGCGTAAGTGTCTTTTTATAATTGTATTTTATCCAAGCCGCTGTAATCGATAGAAACTGCGTTGTAAAAACTCAGGGCCGCCTTTCGCAGTGCTCTGCAGTGAGGAGAAACACATGCCCTCGACGATCATTTTGAACACTGAAAATGGTACCTTGAACGGGGACGCCATGGGCGCGGGTGATGATCTGGATTTGCTGGATGGTTCTGTTGAAGAGCCTGGTGGTGATCCGTCTATTGGATCCGCCTTTTACAATCAGCAGATTTCCTTGAACGAAGATTTTACGTTCACATTGAATGCTACTTTAACGGGTGCAGACGGGTTTTCTGTTGTGCTTCACAACGACGCTGACGGTGCGAACGCATTGGGTGGGGTTGGTCGGCAAATCGGCACTGGGGGAATTGACGATGGTATTGGGATCGAATTCGACACGTTTTTAAATAACGCCGCAACCGGGGGTGACGAAACTTCGGACAACCATAGCCATATCGTCGACACAGACGGAAACATTTTTCAATCCTCCAGTGATATTTCGGCGCCGAACAATGCGCTGCCGGTCGATTTGAATGATGGCAACGAACACTCATACGTCATCAGTTGGGATGCCAGTTCGCGGACAATGACATGGTCAATTGACGGGACACAGGTCGGTTCACGAACATTCACTGAGGCGGAGCTAGACAGCTTTCTTACGGATGACCGTTCGGTTTTCATCGGGCTGACTTCCGGTAATTTTCTTGATGGCGATACTCAGATTTCGGATGCGACGCTCACGGCTACTTTTGTCTGCATTCAAGGCGACGCGATGATTGCGACGGACCAAGGCCAGGTAGCGATAAAGGACCTTTCAGTAGGGGATCGGGTCCTGACCGACTCGGGTGAATACGAAGCGATCCGGTGGATAGGTTCACGTGTCGTGAAACTGGAAGAGCTTTTGGCCAATCCCAAGCTGTTGCCGGTCCGTATCCAGGCTGGTGCTCTTGGTCGAGCCTTGCCTGCAAAAGACCTTTTGGTATCGCGACAGCATCGGATGAAGGTCTCATCGAAGATTGCACAGCGGGTAACTGAGAGTCAGGATGTCTTGATTCCGGCGTTCCGACTGACAGAATTGCCCGGTATCGAAGTGGCCGACGACGTAAAAGAGGTCAGCTATTTCCATATCCTTTGCGATCGGCATGAGGTGATATTTGCCTAAAGCGCACCGACCGAGACGATGTTGCCGGGCGCACAAGCAATGCTTTCACTGACCGCCGCTCAACGTGAGGAAATCTTGACGATCTTTCCGGAACTGTGCCTCGAGATTGGTCATTGGAAGCCTGCGTTTCCTATTCCATCGACTCAGCATCAAAAGCGCATTGTCGAGCGGCATGGTAGGAACGAAAAACCCATTTTGACGTTCTGATACCTACGGATATTGGCCGTCTGTCGGTGCGATCCGATTGTCTTGCCAATGTCTCAGGCCGGAACTGTGCAAAAATGCGACTAAGGGGCTGTTAAACGAAAATAGTCGAGGTGTGGCACGCCGTGTACTGAAGCCGCGGAAGACGTGGATGCCCTATTTCTCACAATCGTCGTGCGTGGGTCTTAGTGGTGAATTTGTCCCGAGCGGACAACAATCTGTCCTGCCGAACTCTTAACGAGTATCGATGTTTGCCCAATATTTACGGGGCCAAACTCAATAAATAATCTCGGCAATGCTAACGGAGGACGAAGCTCATGTCTGTTCAAAACGTCGTTGAAATCGAACCGGTCGGACCTGCTCTTTCTGCGGTACTTGGCAAGCTGCAGGCAGCTTACCGTGCCGATCCTGCACCAAGCTACGAGCAGCGGGTAGACCGACTGAGCCGGTTGCACGCCGGTTTGATGGAATTCAAAGACAAGGTCATCGACGCGGTCGATCAGGACTTCGATGGCCGCGCCCATGCCGAGACGATGCTGGCTGAAATCCTGCCAATTCTGGAAGGCATCAGATATTACCGCAAGAACCTGCGCAAGCTTATGGGGCAGTCCAAGCGCCATCTGCCGCTGATGCTGATGGGGGCGCATGCCAAGGTCCACTATCAACCGTTGGGAGTGGTTGGCATCGTGGTGCCGTGGAATTTCCCCGTTTTCCTCGGACTCTCGCCGCTGGTGGGTGCGCTGGCCGCAGGCAACCGGGCGATGATCAAGACGTCGGAATTTGCGCCAATACCGCTGACTTACTGACCGAATTGATCTCTAAGCATTTCACCGACGAAGAGGTTGTGGTGATCAATGGCGATGTCAGCGTTGCCACGGAATTTACCAAGTTGCCTTTTGACCACTTGGTCTTTACCGGCTCGACCCCAGTTGGGCGCATCGTAATGCGCGCCGCAGCCGAGAACTTGACGCCGGTTACTCTGGAGTTGGGGGGCAAGTCTCCGGTCATCATTCATGATGACTTTGAAATCGAAGAAGCCGCCAAGCGGGTCGTGTTTGGCAAGGGTTTGAACGCAGGTCAGATCTGTGTGTCACCCGACTATGTGATGGTCCCGCGTGGCAAGGTGGACGCCTTTGTTGCAGCGTTCGTCAAAGCGTTTTCACACCGTTATCCGACGCTTGCGGCGAACAAGGACTATACCTCGATCATCACCGAGCGTCAGCGCGACCGGCTGGTAGAGAATATCGAGGACGCCAAGGCCAAAGGGGCCACAGTCACAGCGTTCAATCCGTCGAATGACAGCTTTGAAGGTACGCGCAAACTGCCGATGCATTTGGTAACAGATGTGACTGAAGACATGCGCGTGATGCAGGAAGAGATATTTGGTCCGATCCTGCCGGTCATTCCCTATGACACGTTGGACGACGCGATTGCCTATGTGAATGACCGCGATCGCCCGCTGGCGCTGTACTACTTCGATTGGGACAAAGCCCGCGGCGAGAAGATTCTGAACGAAACCCACTCGGGCGGTGTCTGCATTAACGAGGTTGTCACCCATGTGGCCGTTGATGACATGCCCTTTGGCGGCGTTGGCCCGTCTGGGATGGGGCATTACCACGGCAAGGAAGGGTTCCTAAACTTCTCGAAAGCCAAGGGCGTTGTGCGCAAGGGTAAGCTGGACGGCAACCAGTTCGTCGGCGCGCCGTGGGACAACAAGATGTTCAAACTGCTGGTCAATTTCCAACTGCGCCGCTTCAGAAAACCCTGAACGCGCAGCTCAGAACCGGACCATCTGCACTGGTTTTCTCCCTCAGCCAAAGATGCAGATGGTCCGGGTTGTCTGGTTGTGGGGGGAACCGGGTCATCACGACATGGCAGCGGCGGTCCGCCGCGCCTTTGACAAAACGCAGTGTTTTGGAGGAGCACACTACATGGCTGTATTCAGCGATCAACCTGTACGAACCCTTGAGGATATCAAACGGCTGGAATCCGATCTGACCCTGGAGCAACGTCTGCCCGAACGCAGTATTCTTGAGGTGTTCGAGGCCAGCGCCGCCGCCTATCCCGACAAGACCGCCCTGACTATGCTGATGACCGGCGCCGAAGACGAACAGGCGCGCCGGGTCACCTATGGTCAGTTGCTGGGGTTGATCCGGGGCGCGGCCAATATGTTTGCCGATCTTGGCGGCCCCGCGCCTGGCGTTGCCTATATGCTGCCCTCGCTGATCGAAACCTACGTGACCCTGTGGGGCGCCGAAACGGCCGGTTACGCGGTGCCGATCAACTTTTTGCTGCAGGTCGAGAGCATCGTTGACCTGCTGCGCGCCTCCGAGGCGAAAATTCTTGTGACGCTCGGACCGCATCCGCAGCTGGATATCTGGGAAAAGTCGCTGGAAATTCGGGATCAGATTCCCGGCCTGATCCTGGTGCGCATCGCGTCTCCGGGGACGCCGCCGGTCGAAGATGTGGTGGACTTCGCCGAAGCCATCCAAGGCCAGCCCATGGATCACCTGACCTTTGGTGCAGCGCGCTCGGGTGATGATGTGGCGGCCTATTTCCATACGGGTGGCACGACGGGCGTGCCCAAGCTGGTGGCCCATACCCATCGCGGGCAATTGGTGGCGGCGTTTGGCGGCGCAACCATGTGCGGATACCGCCCCGACGACGTGTTGACCGCGACATTGCCGCTGTTCCACGTGGCCGGAACAATTGCCGCAGGGCTCAGCGCGTTCATGCGCGGGGTTGAGCTGGTCGTTATGTCGCCCGGTGGCTTGCGCACTCCGGCGATTGTGTCCGGGTTTTGGCGTTTGGTGGAGCAGTACAAAGTAACTCTGGTCGGCGGTGTTCCGACGGCGCTGGGTGCGGTGCTGCAGGTTCCGGCCGACGGTTATGACCTCAGCCGTGTGCGCGCCGGTCTGACCGGGGCGGCCTTGCTGCCCCCTGCGGTCGGGGCGCATTTCCGCGAGGTGACAGGTGCGACCCTGTTTGAACTTCTGGGTATGACCGAGGCTTCGGGGCTGGTCAGTATTGATCCGCTGTCGGGTGCCGGGGCCGTCAGTTCGGTCGGCTGGCCGCTGCCTTATTCTCAGGTTGATATTCTGCGCCTGACGGCAGAGGGCGCGTTGGGCGATACCTGCGACGTGGGCGAGATCGGTGTGATCGCCATCAAGGGCGCGCATGTTTCGCCCGGCTATCGCGACGCGAGCCAGAATGCGGGCGTATTCGAGGGCGGATACCTGAACTCGGGCGATCTGGGATACAAAGACGCGGATGGGCGGATTTAGATCGCGGGCCGGTCTAAGGATCTGATCATTCGTAGCGGCCACAATATCGACCCGGCCATGATCGAAAATGTCCTGACCGATCACCCCGCCGTGGCCATCGCTGCTGCCGTGGGCAAACCCGACGCCTATGCCGGAGAGCTGCCGGTGTGTTTCGTGCAGCTGATCGACGGTGCCGAGGTCACAACGGATGAGCTGCAGGAACACGCGCACGCGCATATTGACGAACGCCCAGCCTGGCCGAAACAGATTTTCATCGTGGATGAGGTCCCGCTGACGACGGTGGGCAAAATCTACAAGCCAAGCCTGCGCCTTGAGGCGGCAAAACGCGCCGTGGCCGATCTGATTCAGAACGAACACAAGTTGCCAGAGGCGCAGATCGAGGTCGTCGATGGCGGCGCACGCGGTATGCATGTGATTGTAACGTTGCCTGAAGAAAACCGCTCGGATGTCACAAGGGTACAGGATGCGTTGGCCGAGTATCTGTTCTCGGCGACGGTCGAAATCTAGTAACCCAAGTCAATGGAAAAAGGCATCCCATGGTGCCTTTCCCTTTTCAAAACTCGGCCGGTTCCAGATCGTAACAGATGCCGAATTCCCCCAAACTCACGTCGATCCTATTCTCGACGCAACGTTCATCTGTCAGGCGCTTTTATTGTGTGCAGCGACATGTTCTCTCGCACTCAAACCGAAACCAGCGCCAGAATCATCACGGAGGCTGCGGCCATGAAAACCGAAATCACCGAACTCTTTGGCATCGAACGCCCGATCCTTCAGGGCGGGATGCATTATGTGGGCTTTGCCGAACTGGCTGCCGCTGTCTCGAATGCGGGCGGGCTGGGCACGATCACTGGGCTGACACAGAAAACACCCGCCGATCTGGCCAATGAGATCGCGCGCTGCAAGGACATGACCGACAAGCCCATCGCGGTGAACGTGACCTTTTTGCCCACCGTCAATGCGCCGGACTATCCGGCCATCATCAAGACGATCATCGAAGGTGGCGTCACCGTCGTTGAAACTGCAGGGCGCAACCCGTCGCAGGTGATGCCGTATCTCAAGGATGCCGGGATCAAGGTGATCCACAAATGTACCTCGGTCCGCCATGCGCTGAAAGCGCAGGAAATCGGCTGCGATGCCGTCTCGGTTGACGGGTTCGAATGCGGCGGACATCCGGGTGAGGATGACGTGCCCAACATGATCCTGCTGCCTCGCGCTGCAGATGAGCTGGAAATCCCATTTGTCGCGTCCGGCGGTCAGGCGGATGGTCGTTCGCTGGTGGCCTCGCTGGCGATGGGCGCGTCGGGTATCAATCTGGGCACCCGCTTTGTGGCCACTAAAGAAGCCCCCGTGCACCAGAACGTCAAAGATGCCATCGTCGCCGCGACCGAGTTGGACACACGCCTGGTCATGCGTCCGCTGCGCAACACGGAACGGGTTCTGACCAACCCGGCGGTCGAACGTATTCTGGCCACTGAAAAGGCAAAGGGCGATGCCATCCAATTCGAGGACATCATTGATGAAGTGGCTGGTGTCTACCCACGTGTCATGCAGGACGGGGACATGGATATTGGCGCCTGGTCCTGTGGCATGGTTGTGGGCCTGATCAATGACATCCCATCCTGTCAGGAGCTGCTGGATCGGATTATGTCTGAGGCTGATCAGATCATCGCTAATCGCCTCGCCGGGTATAACAACGCCTAATAGACCCGACATAAGAAACCAACCAGCGGTAGGAGCGCAGAATGACCGACGAAAACGCAACCCAGCCAGGTGTAATTACGGAAAAACTGGGATCAGCCCTTCGCATTACCATGTCGAATCCGGGCAAGAAAAACGCGATCGACCGTGCGATGTATCTTGGCTTGGCCGACGCGCTGACCAACGCGGCGAATGACCCGGACATCCGGGTGGTCTGGCTGCGGGGCGCGGATGGGGATTTTACCAGCGGCAACATGGTGAGCGATTTCCACAATTCTGCGTCCGGCGATCATCCTCCGGTCGTTGCTTTTCTGGAAGCGCTGATAAAGTTTCCCAAGCCGATCATTGCTCAGGTTGAGGGTGTCGCCATCGGTGTCGGGACCACAATGTTGATGCATTGTGACCTGATCTACGTGGCCGAAGAAACTCTGTTTCGTATGCCCTTCGTCAACCTCGGGTTGGTGCCCGAAGCTGGTTCCAGCTATATCGTGCCGCGATTGATGGGGCAGGCTAAGGCCGCCGAGTTGCTTTTGCTCGGCCGGATGTTCTCGGCGCAGGAAGCGTTGGAAACAGGACTGGTTAGCCGGGTCGTCAGCCCGGAAGATCTGGAAACAACCGTGGCCGCGGCTGTTGCTGAACTCGGCGAGCTGCCACCCAATGCGGTTATGAAAACCAAAGCACTGTTGCGTCGCCCTCTGACCGGCGACCTTTGGAGCCGGGTGACGGAAGAGTTGGTAGACTTCGGAGAAGCGCTGCAAAACGATGAATTCAGCGAAGCTTTCTCGGCGTTCGTAGAAAAGCGCAAACCGGTCTTCAAATAAGCCAAAAGCTGCCGGGGAGCTGGCGACGTATCCCCCGCGATTCGGGCGTGTGCGGCCGCATGGATATCTTTATCTGTGGCTGCACATGTCGTCGCGTAATCGTGAAGATGCAGCGGTCAGCTCCAGGTCGAGTCAAGGGCGTCGAAAGCCGCTTCGACATTCGGGTCCTTTTTCTTGGCGGACAATGTCACAAACCGCAGACAGGTTTCGATTCTCACGCGATCTGAGACGGCCAGCCCTCGGTTTTGCATTTCTTCCAGTGCAATGGATTCTCGGCACAGGCTGAGGCCAATGCCGGACCGAACCATTGCCAGCATCGATGGCTCCTGATCGACAAGGCAAACCGGTTCGGGTTGAGTGTCGAGATCACCGTAAATTCTGGTAAGCAGCCGTTGATGAACGGAATTTTGGGGTGTCCCAATCCAAGGCATTGTGGCCAATTCGGTCCAGTCCTTTCCCTGAATACGGTTTCGCCATCCGGCGGGCGCGATGACGCGATAGGTGAACTTGGTCAGTTCTCGCTGATAAAAAAGCGAGCCGGTCTGGTCTTCGGTCTTGGGCTCAAAGTCTTCCAATTCCCCAAGAAAAAAGCCGACATCCAGTTGATCGTTGATTAGCCGATTGATCACGTCACCGCTTATCCCGTGAACCAGTTTGGTCTGCAGATCAGGATACCCATCCACCAGCGCAGCCAGAAACGTACCCAAGCGAATGAAATCGGGGTCGACGATTGTTCCCAGGCGCAAGGACCCACGTACGTTGCCATTGATCCGCCGCGCTGTCTGGCCAAATTCGGATATCGCATTCTGAACCTTCTCGGCCTTGGCCACAAGCGCTTCGCCGTCGCGTGTCAGTTCGACACCCTTGGAGGTTCGGTGAAATAATTCCAACCCGGTGTCTTCGGCCAGTCTTTTAAGCTGAAGGCTGACGGCTGGTTGGGTCAGGTGCAGGCGCTTTGCCGCGCGCGAGATGTTGCCTTCCTGCGCAACAGCGACAAAAGCGTTCAAAATGCGGATGTCGGTAATTGGTCTCATATTAACGCTGCTTATATCACTTGGTATGATTAGTCATTGGATTTGTTTTGTTTGGATTTGGCAGATTGAGGTCGACCCAAGGAGGAGGCATCCATGACGACGACTGCAATCGGTCATTATATCAATGGCGAGGTTTATGGTGGTGCGCGCACCAACACTCAGGACGTGTTCAACCCGGCGACGGGGGCTCTGACCGGTCAGGTTGATCTGGCCTCGGTTGGGGATGTGGACAAGGCGGTTGCGGCGGCCAAGGCGGCGTTTCCGGCGTGGTCGAACATGCCTCCGATCCGCCGCGCGCGGTTGATGAACAAGTTCCTGAACCTGCTGAACGAGCACAAGGACGAGCTGGCCCGCGCCATCACTGCCGAGCATGGCAAGGTCTTCACCGACGCCCGCGGCGAGGTTGAGCGCGGCATCGATATCGTCGAGTTCGCCTGCGGCATCCCGCAGCTGCTCAAGGGCGATTTCACCGATCAGGTTTCGACCGGCATCGACAACTGGACGCTGCGCCAGCCGTTGGGTGTGGTGGCGGGCGTGACCCCGTTCAACTTCCCGGTGATGGTGCCGATGTGGATGTTCCCGGTCGCCATCGCGGCAGGCAACACCTTTGTCCTGAAGCCTTCGCCGACCGATCCGACGCCGTCGCTGATGTATGCCGAACTGATGAAAGAGGCCGGCTTCCCCGATGGTGTCTTCAACGTGGTGCAGGGCGACAAGGTGGCCGTGGACGCGCTGCTGGAGCACCCCGACGTGCAGGCGATTTCCTTCGTCGGTTCGACCCCGATTGCGAATTACATCTACGAGACCGGCGCCCGTCACGGCAAGCGCGTGCAGGCGCTGGGTGGGGCCAAGAACCACATGCTGGTGATGCCCGATGCCGATCTGGACAAGGCCGTCGACGCGCTGATGGGCGCGGCTTATGGCTCGGCCGGCGAGCGCTGCATGGCGATCTCGGTGGCCACGCTGGTAGGCGACGTGGCCGACAAGATCGTGCCGATGATCGCGGAGCGTCTGAAAAGCCTCAAGGTCAAGAACGGGGTCGAGATGGATGCCGAGATGGGTCCGATCGTCACCAAGGCGGCGCATGAGCGGATCACCGGCTACATCGCCAAAGGCGTTGAAGAAGGCGCGACGCTGGTGTCCGATGGCCGTGGCTATACGGTTGAGGGTCATGAGGATGGCTATTGGATGGGCGGCACGCTGTTCGACAATGTCACCAAGGACATGACGATCTACAAAGAGGAAATCTTTGGCCCGGTTCTGTCCTGCATCCGCGTCGACAGCTTTGCCGAGGGTGTACAGCTGATCAACGACCACGAGTTCGGCAACGGCGTGAGCATCTTCACCCGTGACGGCAACGCCGCGCGCGAGTTCGGGCGTCAGATTCAGGTGGGCATGGTTGGTGTGAACGTGCCGATCCCAGTGCCGATGGCCTGGCACGGTTTTGGCGGCTGGAAGAAGAGCCTGTTCGGCGACACCCACGCCTACGGCGAAGAGGGCGTCCGCTTCTACACCAAGCAGAAGTCCATCATGCAACGCTGGCCTGAAAGCATCTCAAAAGGCGCTGAGTTCACTATGCCCGTCGCGCGCTGATTGTCTGGTTGGGAGGAGGAACCATGCAAAAACCCGAAGACGAAAAACTGGAAGGCGGTCCCCTGTCGGGGATCACCGTTCTTGACTTCTCGCGCGTGCTGGCGGGGCCTTATTGCACCATGGTGCTGGCCGATCTGGGGGCGCGGGTGATCAAGGTTGAAAAATTCGGGACAGGCGACGACACGCGCGCCTTTCCCCCCTTTATCGACGCTGAAAGCGCCTATTTCATGTGCTTCAACCGGGGCAAGGAAAGCATCGTTCTGGATGTGAAATCGCCCCGCGACCGTGAATTGCTGGAACGCCTGCTGGATACGTCCGATGTTCTGGTCGAAAACTTCCGCCCCGGCGTGATGGACCGCCTTGGCTATGGCGCAGAACGGCTGGCCAAGACGCATCCGCATCTGATCTATGCCTCGATCTCGGGCTTTGGCCATTCCGGTCCGATGACCGATCTGCCCGGCTATGACATGGTCGTGCAGGCCATGGGCGGCGTCATGAGCCTGACCGGCTGGCCCGGCGAGCGCCCGGCGCGCGTCGGCACCAGTTTTGGCGATCTGGGCGCGGCGTTGTTCGGCGTGATTGGCATCCTGTCGGCGCTGTATAAGCGTACCAAGAACGCACAAGGCGAGCGGGTCGATATTGGCATGCTGGACTGTCAGGCAGCGCTGATGGAAACCGCGCTGGCGCGGTATGATGTCGAAGGCGTCGTGCCCACGCGCACCGGCGACTGCCA
Organism: Ruegeria sp. SATB045; assembly: GCF_059613525.1. Taxonomy (NCBI): domain Bacteria; kingdom Pseudomonadati; phylum Pseudomonadota; class Alphaproteobacteria; order Rhodobacterales; family Roseobacteraceae; genus Ruegeria; species Ruegeria sp. SATB045. Next base: position 56,300 of record NZ_JBXWSR010000011.1, read on the forward strand.
CCCCTCGCTGGCCCCGTTCGAGACGTTTCAGGCCAAGGATGAACGCTTTGTCATCGCCGCCGGGAACGACCAGCTGTTCCTGCTGATGGCCGATGCGCTGAACGCGCCCGATCTGGCGATGGATCCGGATTTTGCGTCCAACGATCTGCGGGTGCGCAACCGTCCCAAGATGGTTGAGGCGATCGAAGCCGTTACCACCAAAATGCCGATGGAACACTGGCTGGACGCGTTGAACGAGGCCGGTGTGCCCTGCGGCCCGGTCAACACCATCGACAAGCTGCTGGACCATCCGCAACTGCTGTCGCGCAACATGATCGTGCAGGTCGAGGGTAAGGGCAAAAAGCCGTTCCGCACCGCCGGCAACCCGATCAAGCTGTCGGCCTACAAGGATATGGACCCTAACCAGCCGCAGGTCGCGCCGGGGCTGAACCAGCACCGCGAGGCGATTCTGGCTGAAAAGATGGCGGATTTCGAATCCTACGATCAGAACGGCTCGGCCAAGGCCAAGCACAGCGATGAAGCGCCCGCCGAGGGCACTAACTGGACCGATTTTGGTCTCAAGAACTGAATCAGATTCCGGGAGAAAACTCATGACGACCAACAAGACCAAGGCCAAAGCCGCCGACACCGCCAAGAAAGCCGCACCCGCAGCCAAATCCGAGCGCATCGCACTGGAGGAGATCATTGTCGAGCGTCGCGAAAGTGTTGGCCTGATCACGCTGAACCGGCCCAAAAGCCTGAACGCGCTGAACCTGCAACTGGCCGCCGAGGTGATGCAGACCCTCAAGGAATTCGACGCCGATGACCGCATCGGTGCCGTGGTCATCACCGGCAGCCCCCGTGCCTTTGCTGCGGGTGCCGATATCGAGGAAATGGCGGAAAAGCATCTGGTAGACCTGCTGGCAAATGATATCTTTGCCGATTGGGATCAGATGCGGTTCATCAAGAAACCGGTTGTCGCGGCGGTCAGCGGCTTTGCGCTGGGTGGTGGGTTCGAACTGGCGCTGATGTGCGATTTCATCATCGCCAGCGAAGACGCGCAATTTGGTCTGCCCGAGATCAAACTGGGCATTTTGCCGGGAATCGGGGGGTCTCAGCGCCTGACCAAATCGATTGGCAAAGCCTTTGCGATGGACCTAATCCTGACCGGGCGGACAATTGGCGCAGCCGAAGCCAAGGAATCGGGCATCGTCGCCCGCGTGGTTCCTACCGAAGATCTGCTGCAAACTGCACTGGAGGCTGCACATCAGATCGCCGGTCTGAACGCTCCCGCCGTGGCTATGGCCAAAGAAGCAGTGAACAACGCGCTGGAGACCGGGCTGACCCCGGGCGTGCTGCATGAACGCCGCCTGTTCCAGGCAGCGTTCGCGACCGATGGCCAGAAAGAAGGCATGGCGGCGTTTATCGCCAAGCGGGCACCCGTATTCCGCAACCGCTGAGGCATGGCGAAACAAGCCATGTCACTGGTCAATGTTGAAAAACAAGGGCGTTCAGGCATCATCTGCCTGAACCGCCCCGAGGCGATGAACGCCCTGAATCTTGAGATGATCCATCAGATAGACGCGGCCCTGGACCAGTTCCAGGACGATCCGGCCGTGTTCTGCGTGGTTCTGACATCCTCCAGCGACCGGGCCTTTTGTGCCGGGGGCGACATGCGCCGGGTGCGCGAGCTGGTTCTCGCCGAGCAGCTGGACGAGGCCGAGCAGTTTTTTCGGGAGGAGTACGCCCTGATCGAACGGATCGCTGGGTTTCCCAAACCTTATATCTCGGTGATTGACGGGATTTGCATGGGCGGCGGTATGGGGTTGTCGGTGCACGGAGCCTACCGTATCGCGACCGAGCGTGCACTGTTTGCCATGCCGGAAACCGCAATCGGGTTCATTCCCGATGTGGGCGGCAGCTATTTCCTGTCACGTATGCCGCATCATTGCGGTGTCTGGATGGGCCTTACCGGGGCCTCGGTTCGTGGGTTTGATGCGCATGGACTTGGGATTTCGACCCATATGACGGCGACAGAATCCCTGCCTGCACTGATGAAGGCCCTGTGTCATTCAGACCACTCGATCGACGATATCCTGACTGATTTGTGCGTCACGAACGTAAATCAACCAAGTATATTGATGTTGTCCGATACGACCGGCTGTTTCAGTCCCACATCGCTAAGCACCATTGCCGAATGCCTTCAAAAACGCCTCAGCAAACGCAAAGAGGCGGCTCTGAAGGCGCTGCGAAAGGCGTCTCCGCGTAGCTTGCTGGAATCCCTGAACCTGTTGCGCAATGGAAAACATCTGACTTTATCCGAATGTCTGGAACAGGAATTCGAAGCTATGCGGATGGCCATACGCCACCCCGATCTGATCGAAGGTGTCCGCGCAGTGCTGGTCGACAAGGATCACAGCCCGAACTGGCATTCACAGAGTAACTAAAAGTACAGGTACCGCCCTTCTGACGACACGAGGGGCGGTGATGACCCAAGGTTCGAAAGAATTAAACTACATGATCGTGACGGACGGCTTGGCCGGATGTGCTTTGGCTGATCGTTTCTCGGAAAACCTTCAGAATAAGGTGTGCTGGTCAAGGTCGGGCAAGAATACCTGTATCTGAATGTAAATCCTCATCGGTTACTTGTGTTACATGAGTAATCCCCCGACCGATTGTGGCGTCAGGGCCCGGGACAGGATCGGTTGATCTCGCTCGCGCTGAACTAACCGCAGCACGGTTGGGACGATGTGCACCGAGCCGGCTACTTGTTGGATATGAAACACGGCGCGCGATTGAGTTTATGGGCTGTGACTATCCTGCGCATGGACCCGTGGCAGTGTCTGAATTTACAATGAGGCCAGAGCCTAAGAACAGCCGGAATAAGTGATGCTGCAAGTCTCAAACCTGATAAATTCCCATACCGAGTGGCTGACCGATCGGGTGATCCACTATGCGCATAAAAGGGACTATACTCAGTTCTCATCCACCCTGCGTGAAGCCTGGAGGATTTCGGTCATCGGGCTAAGTGAACCTCTGGTCGATTTGATTGAAACCGCTCATTCTAAAACGCTGCCTCATGAAGCTATGCTGGATCACGCTTCTGAGTTTGGGGTGCAACAGGGGCTCAAACATCGGGCGCGCGGGATAAACATAGTGGACTTCGTCGGGCTGATGAAGCTGTACCGAAACGCCTATTTGGACTTGGTGGTCGAAAAATCCAACCCGGACAATCAGCGTGAGGAACTACGCAACCTGATTTTGGAACTTTTTGATGCTATGGAAACCGGTCTGATCAAGACATGGCAAGCTACGAACAGTTCTGATCGGCTAGAGGAACTTCAGACGCTTAACCGATCGTTGAGTAACGAAAAGAACAAATACCTAACCGTATTCGAGAGTATAGCTGAGCCTGCGATCTTGCTGGACAGCGAGAACAAACCCACACATGTCAATGTCGCGGCCAATCGTCTTCTATTAGGTAAGATGCAATCCGGTGCCGGATACTACACCGAAATTCAGTCGGCGGCTTTGTCGCAGGTCGTTGCGAAATTGTTGAGCGCCCGTGGTCCGTCGCTGGAACCTGTTGTGCTTGATACCCCACACGGCACCCGCTCTTTCGATGTTGCTATCCAGGAAATGCTTGATGTCAGTGAGAAATTTGCAGGGCGCGTTATTATTCTTCAAGACATCACGGACTACCTGAAAGCCATAGATGCCGCGCGCGAGGCCGACCGCGCCAAGACCGTGTTTCTGAATACAATCAGCCATGAAATCCGAACTCCGATCAACAGTATTCTGGGCTTGACCCGCCTGTTGGAAGAAGACTTGGCTCCGGCTACCAACGACAAGCTACTCAGTATCCGGGCGTCGGGTACGGTTCTGGCCTCACTGATAGAAAATGTGCTGGGTCTGTCCAAGGCAGAAAACGGCGCATTGCAACGCGTGGATCAGGATTTCGATCTTGATGAACTTTGCAGTTCTATTGCGCAGATTGTTTGGTTGCATCAGCCTTCGGAGCAGTCGCAGTTCAAGCTGCGGATCGCGCCCGAAGTATCGCGACAATTGAACGGGGATATGCACAAGTTGCGGCAGGTTTTGTTGAACCTGTTGTCCAATGCGCGTAAATACGCGGGCGAGGGGGAGGTGGTTCTCAACGTCACGGCTGAAGGTTGCGGAGCACCTGACAGAACACGCCTGAAATTCAAAATTGTAGATTCCGGCCCCGGCGTTCCGGAAAGCGCCGTATCCGATCTTTTTGAGCCCTTTACGCAGATCGCGCAGGGCGACAATTTGGGGCTGAATACTGGGACCGGGTTGGGGCTGGCGATCAGCCACCGATTGGTGAGTTTTCTGGGCGGACGGTTGGAATATCTGCCGAATCCCACGGGCGGCAGTATCTGTGCATTTGCGATTGAAATGTGGGTGCTACCGGGAAAGATTTCCAGCCAACCCAGTGGCCGTAGGGTCCTTGTTGTCGAAGACGACCCCTTGAATGCCACTGTGATAGAGGGCTATCTGAGCGACCTAGGAAATCACGTAGTTACTGCCAACAGTTTCGCTCAGGCCAGAGACGTTCTGAAGGATCCGATTTTGATGTCGTAGTCACCGATTTTCAATTGGGCTCTCATACGGGGCTGGATGTGGCGCAGCATGTCAAGTCTGTCGGTGCGAATTACGGTCATAGCATTCCAGTAATCGTCGCAACTGCAGCTTTGCCGCAAGATGGGCTGAATATGCTGCGTAAATCGGGTATCAGCCGTTTTTTGGAGAAACCATTTACCAAGGCTGAACTTGGGGCTGCTTTATCCGGCGCTATTCCTGCTGATGACACTCAATCAGAAACTGCGTGGATTCAAAACGCGATTGCAGATGCAAATCTAAGGCAGCTCTTTGCCGATCTCGGTGTGCAGAGGGGGTGCGCGGTTGCGGACAGGTTTTTTGAAAGCTGTCCCGATTTGGTTTCCAAAATGAATGCTGCACTGATTGCGGGCGACTACTCAGGCATAGCTGAGTTAACCCACCAATTGACCGGAGCCGCAGGGTTTGTTGGTGCCACTCGGTTGGTTGCATTGGCCAAAGACCTGAACCAGCGCAGCAAACAAACCGACAATGCAACGTCCATCAAGCAAAAGCTGAACGAGGTCGAGACCGAAAGTCTGCGCGCAACCAAGGCGTTGCATGAGCTGGTGCAGGAATTGTCAAACGCCCCGAAAGCAGGGGCCTGACTGTATTATGGGTTTTGCGTCAGTCGAGCGCTGTCCTTCGCATGATGCTGCAGATAGGTGCGGATCAGAAACTGATCCTCTTTCGGCAACCCGGTTCGGGGCCCCATCACCTTAAGGTGGCTGGTCCACTGGTTCGCGGTGTAGTGATCGGGAATGCGGCGTTGATGACAGGCGGTGCAGCGCTTGGCGAACAGCGGCTCGGCGCGCGCCCAGATCTGGTTCAGATCGGATTGCAGCGCGGGGTCGTGTAGCCACCCGCGTAACTCGGTCCGGGTCCATGTCAGGCCAGTTTCCGGGTCATCCTGCGTGTCAGTCAGGATCAGATCGCCCACCGCCGATTTCGGTAAGGTGGCCGACAGCACACGAATGCCGGGGGCCGCATAGATCACGCGTTCGGCCCCGGCCTGGGTCCAGCCGGTGATGCGGACCTGTACCCAGTCGTCCTGACGGCTCAGAACGTGCAGCGGTGTCACGACAAAGACCCGACCGGGCTTGCTATCGGTTGAAGGGGTAAGGTGGATGGCGCCCATCTGATCCAGATACTGCAGATCGGGGTCGGCCTGTGCGGTTTCGGCCAAACCAAGAGCCGCGCAAAGAATAAGGAGTCGGTACAGATTAAACATTTCGGCACCTGAAAGGAAAAAGGCGCGCGCCCGAAAGCGCGCGCCAGTAGGGAGGTTAGGATCAGCCCTCTGCCGGGGCGTTAAAGACGTTCACCTCGGGCAGTTCGCCGGTGTATTTCTCGACTTCTGCCATGCCGGTGTGACCGCAGTTACCCTGCGCCAGGCTGGATGTACCGCGACCAACAGTCAGACAGTTGACGTCGCCATATGCGTCCAGCGAGCCCAGCTCACCGCCATTGACCGGATCGTACCAGCCGCCTTCGAAGATGCGGATCACGTTGGGGCGGATATCGTCCGAGACGATGGCCCCCACCAAAACCTGACCGCGATCGTTGAAGACACGCACGATATCCCCATCCGCGATGCCACGGGCGGCGGCGTCCTGCGTGTTGATCATGCAGGGCTCACGTCCGCCAACCACGTATTTCTCGCGGGTGACCGTGCCGCACAGTTGCGAGTGCAGACGGAATTGCGGGTGGGCCGAGTCAATGTGCAGTGGGTAAGGCGCGTTGCCACCCAGACGCTCTTCGGGTTCGTACCATGTCGGGTGCGGACCACAGTCGTTATAGCCCATCTTCTCGATATTACGTGAGAAGATCTCGATCTTACCAGTCGGCGTGCCCAGCGGCTCCAGCAGCGGATCGTCGCGGTAATCAGCATAGCGGACGAACTGTTTGGCGCTTTCGGGGATGTCAAAGACCACGACACCGGCGTCCCAGAACTCGTCAAAGCTGGGAACGTCAATGCCTTTACCCGGACCCTGTTTGGCGGCGTCTTCATAGAAGCCTTGGATCCAGCCCATCTCGTCCTTGCCTTCGGTGAAGGCATCACCAGCACCCAGACGAGTGGCAATCTCGGTGAAGATGTCAAAGTCGGTGCGGGATTCGAACACCGGATCGACGATCTTCTTCATGCCCAGGATCGCCTTGAGCGAGTAGTCCCCGATATGCTCGATATCGTTGCGCTCGTAGGATGTGGTGGCGGGCAGAACGATGTCGGCAAAGCGCGCGGTTGCGGTCCACTGGAAGTCCTGCACAACAACCGTTTCCAGTTTCTGCCAGGCTTCGACCATACGGTTCCGGTCCTGCTGGTGTGAGAACGGGTTGCCGCCGGTCCAGTAGACCATCTTCACTTCGGGGAAAGTGGTGCGGGTGCCGTTAAAGTCGAACTCTTCGCCCGGACGTTCCAGCATTTCGACAATCCGGCTGACCGGGATCGAGGCCGCGCCGGCCTGTGTCAGCCAGGCTGCGCCTTCGACCGCTGCGCCGCCATCCGAGATACCCGGCAGAACAACCGAGTCCGCCGACGGTGCGCCGCCGTTGGCATAGTGGTAGCTGAGGCCAAAGCCGCCGCCCGGCAGACCGATCTGACCCAGCATCGAGGCCAGAGTGACCAGCATCCAGTGCGACTGTTCGCCGTGGTGCTGACGCTGGATCGACCAGCCCGAACCCAGCATGGTGCGGTTGCTGGCGAACAGGGCAGCCAGTTCCTTGATCTGCTCGGCAGGGACTTCGCAGATTTCCGCAGCCCATTCCGGTGTCTTGGCAACGCCGTCGCTTTCGCCGGTCAGATAGGGCAGGAAGTCTTCAAAGCCTGCGGTGTATTCGTCCAGGAAGTCGGCGTCATGCAAGCCCTGCGCATACAGCTCATGCGCGATACCCAGCATCATGGCGACGTCGGTATGCGGACGGATCGGAATCCACTCGGCATCGAAGAACTTGGCTGTTTCCGTGCGGATCGGGTCGATGACGATGACCTTCTTGCCGGTTTTGCGGAACTCTTCGTAGTAGGGATAGGTGTCGTGGTCGGCTACGGTCCAGCCGATCTGGTTGGTTTTGACCGGGTCGGCGGCCCAGAAGACCAACACGTCCGTGCTTTCGATCAGCACAGGCCAGACGGTCTGCTGTTCGTACACTTCCAGCGTGCCCATCACGTGCGGCATGATGATCTGGCTGGCGCCGGTCGAATAGTCGCCCGAGCTGTTTACGAACTTGCCTTCCAGACCCACGTTCAGCGCACGGCGCAGCAGGTTCTGACAGTTATGCAGTTTGCCCGAGCTTTTCCAGCCATACGAGCCCGCATAAACGCCAGTCGGACCATAGGTGTCGCTGACGCGTTTGAGTTCATTGGTGACCAGTTCCAGCGCCTGACCCCAGCTGACGCGCACGAATTCTTCGTTGCCGCGGCCTTCGGGGTTCGCGCCTGCGCCACCTTCCAGATAGGCTTTGCGGACCATCGGGTATTTGATGCGCGAAGGCGAATAGACGCTGTCCATGACGCCTTCGAGCATTTCACTGGGATGGGGGTCTTGTTCCCAGGGGCGGATTTTGGTCCAGACGCCGTCTTCAACGGTGCCGTAGAACGCACCCCAGTGCGAGCCCGACAGGACCTCGCCCGAGGTTGCGGCATGGGCAGCACCTGCATGCAGCAATGCCGGAGCAAACGCGCTGAAGACACCCAGCGATGTGGCCCCTTTCAGCAGACTGCGACGTGACAGTTTGGTGGATGTATTAATGGACATTCTTCCCTCCATTACTTCGTCAAACGGGTCGAAAGGACTGGCCTTTCGGGTTTCTGATGCGGCCCCCCGTCTTGGGTGTAGGGGATCGCTGTGCGGTGTGGCTGATCCGACCTTCAGGTCGGATCACGCTGCGGTTTGGGCCGCCTGAGCGTTGTCCTGACCAAGCGCCAGAGCGGCGCGGGCGGTTTCCGCGATCAGGGCGGGGTCGCGCTGCTGCTCACAGCGATGCGCGAATTGGGGCAGCCAGGTCAGGACGTATCGGTCCAGGAACTCTGACGGTGTCAGTGGCAGGTCGTCCCCCTGATCGGCGCGGTCCAGCAACTCGGCCATGACCTGAAGCTGAACGGCCAGATGGTCGGGGGGTTCCTTCAGATCGGTGGGCAGACGCATGTCCAGCTCTTGCAGAAGGGCGGCCATGTCGCGGGCGGGTTGTTGAAACAGCCGGCCGCTGTCACTGAGGTAAATCGAGGCATAAGGCAGTGCCCCGTGCTTGCCGCCCATATCGAAGATCCGGCTGTAGGCACGGACGATCCGATCGTGCAGGGCGTCCAGGTCTTGTCCTTCTGCCATCTCGTCAGTGATCCACTGCACCAGAGGCTTCAGCGCGGGAAAGGTGGTGCATTCTGCCAGGAATCTCAGACCATCGTCGCTGCGATACGCCAGCAGTTCGGGCCGGGTCGGGGGACACAGCAGAAGCTGTGCCAACCACCGATAGGTTGCGCTGCGGGGCAGGGGTTCGGACCGATCAGCCATGGCTACCCGCTCCACCTGTGTCCTTGGCGTTCAGCTGGAGGTATTTCTGAAGAATACGGTATTCTTCCTTGTCCAGCGTGATGAACCGTTTCATCGCTTTCAAAGAGCCAATCCACTGGTTCGCCAACGAGTGTCCCGGATCAGGTTTCGAGTGGCAGGTGCCGCAGCTGGCGGAATACATCTCGGATGTATATGTCCACAGCTGGTCCACGTCCGAGATCAGATCCTTGTCAGCCACCCAGCCGTCCAGGCTGACCTTGTGCCATACCAGATCGGTATCCGGGTCGGTTTCGGTGCCATGGTTCTGAACCAGGTCAACCTTGGCCTTCTTCACCGTCGCCTCAAAGATCCGTTGACCGCGCAGAGCATAGACAACCTGTCCGACTCCATCCTGTTGCCAGCCTTCGACCTGAACATTCAGTGCGCCCTTGCTGCGATCTTTCACATGCATATGGGTTGCAGCCAGAACCTGACCGATGACGTTTTCACCTGCGGCCGCATCAGCAGCGGTTTCATAGAGCGGTACAGTTTTGATCGGGTACAGATCGTCACCGGATACACCATGGGCAGCTTCGGCTGTCAGGTCTTCGAATTTCTTCTTATACCCTTGCGACAGGTCGGGCAGTTTGTGCGCGATACCTTTGTGACAGTCGATACAGGTGTCACCCCGTTCGAACCCGGCCTGCATCAGCTCGGCCGCTTTGGGGCTTTGCAGTTTGAAGTCCATATGTTCGACCGCGTGACAGTTGCAGCATTCCAGCGAGTCGTTGGCCTCCATCGTAGCCCAGACGCTTTGCGCCATTTCGGCCCGGTGGGCTTCGAATTTTTCAGGTGTGTCGATAACGCCCGTTACAAAGTGGCCGTACAGTTCTTGCGATGCCTGAATTTTGCGGATCACCTTGGGAAACCACTTTTTCGGCACGTGGCAGTCAGAACAGACCGCACCCACGCCGGATGCGTTCATAAAGTGAGGGGATTCCTTGTATTCCTTATACACATTGTCCCGCATTTCGTGACACGAGATGCAGAACTCCATTTCGTTTGTGGCTTCCATCGCGGTGTTGAAACCGCCCCAAAAAACGACCCCGGCAATAAAGCCGCCGATCATGATGAAGCCAAAAGACAGGGCACCTGCAGGGCCCCAGAATTTTCGCCAGATTCGTCCAATCATCTGTTTCGCCTCCGATTATGCGGTCAGCATAGGCGGGGGCTGTAAACACGGTTTTTTGGGTCTTTGAACGGTTGGTAAAAGTATGTAAACGTCTTGTAAACGAGCGGAGCCAGACAACATGCAAGCCAAGCAAATCCTGATCGTCGAGGATGATCCAACCAGCCTTGAGGCGATGGCAGGATATTATGAAGTCGAAGGCTACCGAGTCGTCCGTGCCCACGACAGCGACGAAATGGAGCGCGAACTTAAGCGGCACGTGATTGATCTGGTTGTCCTGGATATTCGCCTGCCCGGAAAGGACGGGCTGACTCTTTTGCGTGAATTGCGGGCAGAATCGGATGTACCTGTAATTGTCGCCAGCGCGCGCGGCGAGGACGTGGACAGGATCGTCGCGTTGGAGATTGGTGCTGATGACTATTTGCACAAACCCGTCAACCTGCGCGAATTGTTGGTGCGGACAAAGAACATACTGCACAGGGTCGCAATGCCGGCCGTTCCTCATTCGGAACAGGATGAGGTGCTCGAGTTCAACGGGCTTACTCTTGATCGCGGCGCACGCACGTTGACAGCAACAAATGGAGAAGACGTTCACCTCACGCGAGGCGAGTTTGAACTGCTCAGCTATCTCGCCCAACGCCCCAAGCGCGTGCTGCAACGAGATCAGTTGCTGGACTGTCTATCAGGTCGCGACTGGCAACCCTTTGATCGCACCGTAGATGTGATAATTGGACGGCTGCGGAACAAAATTGAAGTGAACTCAAAAGCGCCCGAAATTCTGGTGACCGTTCACGGGGTAGGTTACGTGTTCATGGGGGCTTAGCCATTAGCCTACCGCGAAACGCGGAAAGGCGCCCGTTTGGGCGCCTTTTTGTGTTTCGTGTGCTTTGGATCAGTCGATCATGGG